>QEFD01000218.1 GCA_003086435.1 Acidianus hospitalis | reverse complement strand
ACCTCATTTCTTATTGCTTATTTAAATAAGCTGGACGATAATCACGAGAAAGCGTGCAAGATAATTAAGGGAATTAAGAGCTACGGTACTGTAGTTATAAGCGATTATATTTTAGACGAGTTAGCGACTTTTCTGTCTTATCATGTAAGTAAAGAATTTGCAATAAAGGTGATAACTAGGCTAGTTCAGCTCCACATGAGAAAGAAGTTGGACATAAAGATAGTTGATAAGAAAGTTTTTGCATTAGCTTATCTCTATTTTGAGAAATTAAAAGACAGAGAAAAATTAAGCTTTACTGATGCTAGCACTATAGCTATTCTTGATTATTTTAAAATTCCCTACCTTGCCTCATTTGACGGAGATTTTGATGGCCTTTCTACTTTCATAATTAACAAGCAGAGTATAATTAACGTTACAAAGATAATATAGAGCATAGTAAATTTTGAGGTTTCGAATTTATTCGATAATGTTAATAAATGTACGTCTTCTTCTCTCTAGAGTATTCGAAATGACGAGTTAAATCTTGCAATAGACGAGAATAAATGGATTATACTCCATTTATGACTTATTAAACAATTAGTCTCCTTTTAACCTAGATCAACTATATAATATTCAATTAATCTTCTCCTTTCTCTCGTTTATACTTTATCCAATAGAAGTAAAGCTTATGAGTCTTTTCACGATAAAAAGGTAAAGTGTAATGTTGAACGTTAAGTTCAATCATTTTTTCTTCTCTCCTTATTTTGTCGAGTTAACCGGAAGTTAACTAAACCCTGTATTATGAAGTCTATCCGTAGAGAATGAGAAAAGCCTAAAATTCAGAGGAAATATAGGTTTATTCAATCTCCTCATGAGTTGAAAGTAATACGAGCCTAAGGTATTCCCGGGAAATAATTGTTCTTAAATATAGCTTCAGATGAGTAAAGCTTGCTAGGAATATAAACAGTAGGAAGAGTAAAATCTACAATTTTATTACTTATAACACAAAACATAGTTTGTGATCCCTCAAAAGTACAGAGAATACGCTAAGGCCTACTATAGCGTTGCGTTGAAAGATAACGAGAGAGCAAAGAAAGCTTTAGAAATAAAGGATTATCCTGAATGCTTCTTTTACGCTCAACAATCAGTAGAAAAGAGCGTTAAAGCAATGCTAGAGGTTAAGTTAATATATAGGAAAGAGCACGACGTTATTGCTGATGCATCTAACAATCTTCAGGAGTTGGGAGAAGATTTAGATAAAGTACTTAATGCCCTCGATTATTTATCTGGCGCGTGGAATATATCTAGATATCCTTTCTTTAATGGTCAAGACGTAAAAACTCCTGAAGAGATTATAACTGAAGAAATGTGCAGAAAAGGAATAAGATATTCAGACGAGGTGTTAAAGATTGCTGAATCTTTCCTTAGAAAATATGGAATTATTTAGGATAGCAACGCGAAAGTTAATCAGAGATGACGTATTGGCTATAATATTTTTCGGCAGTAGAGTCATAGGAAAATATAGAAAGGATTCCGACGTGGATGTTCTAATAATTATTAAAAAAGGAGGGAATAGGGATTTCTCAAAGGAGAGACTATCCTTCCTTAAAGAGACGGGAATCAGATTAGACACTACAGTATTTGACGAGGAACAATTTGAAGAAAACTTAACATTAGGAACTCTAATGATGGGCGTAAGTATAGCATATTGCGTGACTTATGATAAAATTCATGCATACGAAAAGATAAATGCTTTTGCTGAAGAGGTAAGAAAATATAATGCAGTCCTCGAACTACCTTATGGGAAATTCATAGTAGGAAAGACTATCAGAAAGTGTTTCGGTGATCTAAGTGCTTGATAAAGAGGAATATGAAAGATGGATTGTTTCAGCTAAGCAAACGTTAGAAAGTGCTAGAGTAGACCTTAATTCTGGATTTTACAATTGGGCTTGTTTCAAGTCACAGCAAGCAGCAGAGTTAGCAGTTAAAGCTTACCTTTACGGTATAGGACAACCTAAAGCCGGGCATTCAATTTCATATTTGCTTTCCTTGTTAAAGGCTCCACAAGAAATAATAGATAAGGCAAAGTATCTTGATAAGCTTTATATTCCAACCAGATACCCAGACGCGTGGTCATCAGGCTCTCCAGGTTTTTATTACACAAAAAATGAGGCTGAAGAGGCAATTAAATATGCTGAAGATATTATAAAATTCATAGAAGAGGAATGGAAGAAGATATTATCAAAAGGAGAATAAAGGAAAGAGAAAGAGTAATAAATGAAGCTAAGAACTTTGCAAATTCTCTCAAAGGTTCTTTCTCTGCATTTCTCATCGGTTCTTACGCTAGGGGAGACTTTAACGCTTGGAGCGACGTTGATGTTTTGATAATTGGTAACTTTATGGAGGAAAATCCCATAAAAAGGTTGGAAAAAATAGACTTTCCACTAGGTTTTGAAGTCGTTCCTTTAACTGAGGAGGAATTTAAGAAGGCTTTGGAAAAAAACAATCCTATTATATGGGACGTCAAGAGCGTAGGTTTAGTTTTAAGGGATGATTTGAATTTATGCAGTAAATATAACCTAAGGTGTTCAGAAGGAAAGAATAATCGGTAAAATTAAAGGTACTATTAAAGTCAGCACTACTCCATTTATCATTGCTCCTACTCCGTATTCATAACCTAAAACGTCCACGTAAAATCCCAAAGTAGTATCCATAGAAGTAGCCCCTCCAACTGCTACTGCCCCCAAAGGAGTAGACCTAATTCTAAGGAAAATAGGTAATAGCGAGAAAGTGAATTGTTCTCTTAAGAAGTTAACTAGGAACGCTATTACGCCATAAATAGGTCCATAGTATTTGGCAACTATAGGCCCAGTATAAGAATACCACCCTGAACCCAAAGATATTGCCAACGCTAAATTGAAAGGTCTTATGGAGAGAAATAAAAATAGTGTTACTGACGAAATTATTCCCCCTATTATTGCTATAATTACAGAGAATATGGCAAACCTACTTATTCTCTTCATTAATTCCTTCTTCAACTCCTTACCAATGCTTATGCCTATTACGACTGCAAGGACATATAATTCCCAATCTATTATCTCGTCAAATACGCTGTCACTTATTATAATAGAATAGAACCTAGTTATGAGACCTACCAAGAAACCTATTATTAATGGCAATAAGTACTTAAGTTGAGTTTTTATATCAACTCCTTTTATCTTCCCCTCCTCAGTTCTTTCATTTATGAATGACCCTAAGAAGTAAGTAATCGTGACTATTACCAAAGAAGATATGAAGGAAACTAAAATGATACTCCCAACGTATTCTGCAGAAATTTGATTACCTCCCCAGAAGGAAATTGTGAAAATTAGGATTAGGACTATACCATCAGAGAAAATCTGAGGAATGTTAATTTTACGTCCAAGTATGAGGGAAACTACGTAAAGTGAGATAAAAGTAAGAGTGAAGAACATGCAAAAACTACCAAATTTACCTTTTAAAAAGTTTATCTAGTATGGTTGATATTGTACATTTACTGGGATTAAAATTGTTCTTCCGGAATTATCTTGTACAATGAGGCTTACAATATAGTTAGAGTAAGGAATTAAGCCTTGCACGCTACCGAAGTTGACAGTAATTGAGTTATTACCTACGCTCAATTTATTTGGCGTAATGGAAGTGCTGCTTATTGAAGTTCCTTCAATTCTTGCACTTATTATAGTTCCTTCAACCTGAGAATATACATTTAGATATGCATACCCGTTGCCTTTTATTACTCCCAGCATTTGACTAAAGGTCTGAACATAAGGAATTCCTTTAGAAAGAATACCATTTATAGAAGTGTAAATTAGGATGAAGGCTATGAACTCAAGAATTCCTCCTACGCTAATCAGTATGTCTATTATTCCACTTATTATTATTAATATACCCGCAGTTTCAATTGTAGAATTATTAAGTCCTTTACCTAAATTGTAAAATCCTAAGCCTAGCATAATTCCGCCTATGAGTTCTAAGATTGCCGCTATTACTATGATAAATATACCTACTATTACTATTACCGTGGCAACTCCAACTATGAGAATTCCTAAGGAAATAAGAATTAGTGTTGCACCAGTACTTCCTATACTTACATCAAGTCCCGTATTCTTAAGTAAATTAAATCCGGACCTAAGTTTTATTATGCCTACAATGCTCAGGATTGCTCCTATAATTACTATAATAACTGCTGCCGCAAGTATTCCTATTAGCGAGGAATTAAGTTGTAAATTGCTAATACTAGTTGTAGTAGGCGATGATATAAGACATCCGTAATAGGTGAAAAATAACAGAAGCAGTATTATTGCACCAATAAATGATATTATATTTGCTAAGATCTCGTATAAAGACCCTTTTTTTAACTCTTTTAAACCGTCGGCATAAGGATTAATCATACTAATTCTAGTTTTTGCTTCAGTTGTATTAATATATTTTGCAAATAAGTACTCTAGTTTCGCTGTTTTCTAGGATCTTAAACTCACTAGATCTAGAATCAGATTGAAACTAAGTTTAGTGCTATTTCGCTATAAAGTTTCCAAAACCTATTTTAACTATAAAGCTAGTATTCTAACTGTGGATTATGGAGCCCTAGGGCTTTCCTTACTTCTATCTTTAGTGTTTGCGTTCATCTTAACAAGGCTTAAACTCTCTCCCATTATAGCTTATCTCATTGGAGGAATTCTCGCCTCAACTTATTTGGGTGTAAATTTCAATTCTCCAGAGTTCTCCCTTATCACCTCATTAGCGTTGAACCTCTTAGCATTTGAAATAGGTACAGGCTTTGATTTAACTAAAGCAAGAGAATTATTTACTAGAGCTATTTTCGTTGCCCTAGCAGAGCTAACGCTTATTCTTATTATTTCTTATTATACTGGGCTCTATATCCTTCATTTAGGTTCAGTAGGCTCAACATTTCTAGTCCTAGCTTCATTAGATACTAGTACATCAATTATTTATAAGCTTACAGAAGGTAAAAAGATAAGAGATAAGGATCTATTAATAGCAGTAGCATCAATTGAGGATATAGAAGTATTCTTTATTTATTCAGTAATTGTTGCATTAGGAGGGAAATTTTCATTTATAAAAATATTAACTGTAATTATTGAAGTTTCATTAGCATCTCTGATACTTTACATATTTGCTAGATTCTTATTCCAAAGGATTTTATTTTCACCAAGTAAAGTAGAGGATGAAAGCATAATTATTCTCATACCTATAGTATTAGTCTTCACTTTTTCTTATATCTCATCAGTTACTGGCGTTCCCACAACTTTAACAATGATATTATCAGGAATAGCTTTCTCATCAGTTAGCGGAAGTGAAAAGGTAATAAAAACTATAGCTCCAGTTAGAGAATTCGCGTTAATTTTTTTCTTTTTAGCTGTAGGAGGACTATTAAAACTTAATGAAAGCTTAATTGGCTTTTTCCTTATTTCCTTACTTATAATTGCTATAAAGTATTTCTCCTTCAGTACCGCCTCTTGGATATCAGGAACTAACTTTGTTCAAGCTTATACAAACGGAATCTATATGATACCATTAAGCGAATTTGGAATTATTGTTTCGCTTGACGCAATAGAAGAGGGAATTAATGTTTATACCGTGTATTTAATTTCAATCAGTGTAGTTATCACGTCTAGTATACTTGCTACAGTTCTGGTACCAAGAATTCAAAAGTTATCTAAGCTTATTAGTGAAATATATTCCAATACTAGCATTCTACCCCAGTTAGATTCTGCAATAGCTTGGTTTAATAGAACTGTATTAGGTCAAATAACTCCTTTTAGCAAATCCGAAATAACCAAGCTATCCCTTAGGTTAGTAGTCTTTATTCTATTACCCTTTGTAGTTTTCCCACTCTTACATAAGGTTTGCTCAATTTTTATACATCCTTATTTAAGTTTTTTAACGTATGCATTTTTTATAGGAGAAGCAATTATAGCTTCTCTACTGCTTTATAACTTTGCGGTAATCTCCATGAGAATATATTACATTATAGTAGGTGAAATCTTAATCAGAATAATGAGAGTTAAGAGTAGATCGTTTAAGGAATTATGGAGGAAATTGTTAGATTTTGCTGGAGTTGGGAACATGTTTTTCCTAATTTCATCATTACTTTTTTACCTAATTTTAGAGACATCTTCACTCTTAGCTTACGATCCTCCATCAATAAGTTTTCCAGCGGAAATATCGTCAATATTTATAATCATTATATACATTAATGGAAGACAATTTAGGAAAATATCAAAATTTTCAATATATTCTAGAAGAAAGCCAAGTTATAAAAAAGTTATTAAGATTACAGTGAATGTAATATTAGGATGCAAAAAAGTTTATAATAAGGAAAGACAAAAAATACTGAATATAGTTCATATTATAAGGAGATAATTGATCTAAAAATCAACTTTTTATTGAAATATCACGGTAATAATTACCTTGTCTGTTTTCCTAAAACTTTCAGAAAAGAATATAGCCCAAAATTTAGAGTTTCCTATTATCGTAGTAGATTTACTGGTATATCAATCAGTAAACTCTATAGGAGAACGCAAAGTTAAATTCGCATTTAATATTATAATAACTAATTCAACTACAAGTGAAGTTTGACAATGTTAATTTCACTTTGTAATTAATTGAACGTTATTGTCTCTATATTTTATAGTGGTATATTTAGATTATAAAAACCTTTTAAAAATATATAGTTAAAGTTTAAATATACTGTTAAAAAATTAAGCACATGGAGTACATAAGACTCGAAGGAATTATAGGACTAATCATAGTAATAGGAATACTATTGGCAATAGTCGCTATAGGTCCTCATTTTTCTTCAACCTTACAAACTGGGCCAAGTAAGTTCAAAGTAATAAGTGCAGAGTTATTATGCGTGTGCAAGAATTACGTTATTAAGGCTACGATAGAAGCTTCTGGAATTCTTGGTCACGATAATTTATACGAGGTCATACTTAATGGTACAACATATTATGCCTTTTATAAAGAAAGTAACAAAGGCCAGGTTCGTTGGTACTATAACGGAACTCATACTTACGAAATATATTTATCAACTTCTAATACTACATATTCTCCGCCAACAAACTTGCCAAAAGGCACCTACAAGGCTACTTTTGTTTCTCAACAAGGTAATTACACTATTACCATAAGCTTTGGAGTTGCTCC
>QEFD01000217.1 GCA_003086435.1 Acidianus hospitalis | reverse complement strand
GAAGCAATACGTTAAGGAAATGATATCCGGTAAACCTGTAAAGGACGCAAGGATATCTACTGTAGAATTACTTAACAGTATAGGTAGGCATGATACAATATACGAAATAATGAATGGTCCCATTTATTGTAGATGCGGTGCACAAATAGTGGTAAAGGTAATAAAAGACCAATGGTTTATAGCCTACGACGATCCAGAGTGGAAAATGGCTGTTCTGAATTCTTTAGATAACATAAATTTTGTTCCGTCAGAAGTTAGAAAGGATATAGAGAAGGCAATATTTAATTTAAGGAAGAGGGCAGTAGGAAGAAGCAGAGGCTTGGGAGTTAAATTACCTTGGGATGAAAGTGAAATAATTGACAGTTTATCAGATTCTACAATTTATACTGCATTTTATACAATTTCTCATTTACTCAAGAAGGCTAACGATAAGCTCTTTGACTACGTATTTTTAGGTCTAGGAAATCCTGAAGAGATTAGTAAAGAACTAGGAATAAGTAAAGAAGAAGTTGAGGAATTAAGGAGGGAATACAATTACTGGTATCCAGTGGATTCAAGGCATAGCGGGAGAGATCTGGTTCAAAATCATCTTCCTTACTATATCTATAATCACCTAGAAATATTGGGCAAGTTGCCAAGGCAAATAGTAATAAATGGCTTTGTAAGAGTAGGAGGAAAGAAAATGAGCAAAAGCTTTAGAAACGTTTATCCATTAAGTAAGGCCATAAAGGAATACGGCGTAGACCCAGTTAGGATAGCTTTAGCTACTCCTAAACTTTCTGAGGACGTTGAATTTAATTCGTCAGTTGTTACTTCTATTGCGGATCAACTTAAGAGAATTTACTCCTTAATAGTAGAGTTACTAGAGGCAAAAGGAGAGAATAACTTTGGAACCGCGGAAAAATGGTTGTCAAGTATAATGAGCGAGAAAATAAAGACTGTAGATGAGAAAATGAGAAACCTAGATTTCTTTGAAGCTTATAATATAATTCTATATGATATTTATAATGATTTCAAGGATTATCTGAATTTTACTAATGGAATTAATGAAGATCTTATAAAGAAATTGATTTCAGCTTGGCTAAGAATGATTTATCCTGCAGCACCTCACATAGCAGAAGAACTTTGGAGCAAAGCTTTCCCGGGCTTAGTTGCAGAACAAGAGTATCCTAAGCCGGAAGAGTTTACTATCTATCCAGAAGCAGTTGTTGAAAAAGGTTACGTAGATTATGTTATAAGTGAAATTAAGGAATTGGAAAGAATAGTTGGGGAAGGTGAAAAGGCAGTTATTTATGTGAACAACGATTTATCATTAGCTAAAGATACTGCAAAAGCTATTGAAGAAGGTCAAAGTTTGTTTGAATTTGCTAGAGGAAATGAAAAGCTAGAGAAAGTTTATTCATCAATAAAAGCTTATGATGGCATCTTTAGGAAATCATTGCTTACATTACAGGAATTTGATGAAATAAGAACTTTAGCCAATTATGCAAATTATATAATGAGTAAAACCAATTTAGGCCAATTAAGTGTGTACGACAGTAATGATCCTAATGTACCAGACTTTAAAGGTAAGAAGTCACAAGCTTTGCCTCTTTCTCCAGCAATAGTGATATTTTCTAGCTAAGGATCTTCATTAGAGTATTTTTTACGATCTCTCCTAAAGCTCTTGTAGTTTCCAAATCTAAGCTACATTCATGAAAACCGTCTTCATGAAGTTTCCAAGCTGATTTCCACATTTTAAATACTTCTGGATATTTTTCGTTAATTAACCTAGCAGCTTTAAATAATATTTCTGATTTCCATCTTTCTTTCTTATTAACTTCAGAAAGAATTGGTTCTAAATTCAGCCTTCTTGAAAATAACTTTATTGCTTCTTCTGCAGCTTTATAGTACTTCTCTGAAGCTTGAACTATATCACCCTTCTCCAAGAGTTCGTCAGCTTCTTCCAAGTAATTCATTATATTTCTCATTTGCAATTTCGACTAGTCTTTTTACATCTTTTATTAAAATTTTTAATGTATCTTGATCTAGAGTAGCAGTATAAAGGGCAGTAGCGCTATTCCAATAATCTAGAATTTCTCCACCTAGAACTTTTGATATCTCTAGAGCAGCTCTATTAATAGAAGCCAAAGTCCAATTCTCTGGGCTGATTTTAAAATATACAGATATGGTTTTTATTGCTTCTTCTGCAGCTTTATAGTACTTCTCTGAAGCTTGAACTATATCACCCTTCTCCAAGAGTTCGTCAGCTTCTTCCAAATAAATATCGGCAGGACTTTTAAGGATCTTCTTCACAATATAGAATTGTGTTTTATTAAAATAAACCTTTATTTGCTAAAATTCGTTAGATCTAACTATTTATTTTGTTAAAAATCTTTATTCTCAAACTTTTCTGGATAAAATTATCTCAAAGTAAAATATATTATCTCTCATTCAGTTAATTTAAGCCTTTACGTTAGATTTCTTTCTAAGAAACCCTAAATACTGTTAAAAGAACTATTCTACTATGAAAAAGATTGTAATTGTAGGTGGCGGAATAGCCGGAATGGGTATTGCGAATACACTAGCAGATAAGTTAAAGGGAAAAGCAGAGATTACTGTGGTAAACAAGGAGGACTTTTATTTTGCTGGCCCCAGCAGACCCCTTATCTTAACTGGGGAACAAAACTATCATAGAATTATAAGAGGTTATGAAAACGTAGGTGTTAAAGGAATAAAATTAGTAGTAGGTAATGTTTACAAAGTAGATCCAGATAATAGGAAGGTTTACGTAAGCGAATCGACTTTTGGTAATAAAGATTCAGTACTAGATTACGACTACCTTGTTCTAACGCCAGGAATAGTATTTGATGGTTCTAAAATAACTGGTTATGAGAAATACTGGTGGAAGAATACTACTGTTTACGATCCTGGAAGAGTTAACGTTCTTAAGGA
>QEFD01000216.1 GCA_003086435.1 Acidianus hospitalis | reverse complement strand
AGTTTTTCCATTATTTTTTGTTGCTAACTGTATTTTAATCTTTATCTTATCTTTTCTAGTATTAACTATTGTAGTTATAGTTTTCTTCTCCTTATTTTTCATTAAACAAAGAGAAATTAAAAATAAGGAATCTTCTTAGCCATTTCATTAAGAGTATTAAATAATTTTTCATCAATGTTAATTTCATTTCCGCTGTTTTTTAATAATTTATCTCCTCTATCACCAGGCAATGAACCCAGAATTCTTCTCATCAATTCTATTCCGTGATTTTCCTCCTCAGTAAATTTAGGGTTGATAACTATTAGTACTTCACCCTTATTTGGAGGATTCTCAGTATTTAATACCCCTTTAACTTCTGGCCCTACAGCGCTTCCTGTTAAGAATGATGTAAGGAGCTCTAGCGTTAACATTAAATAAAACCCTTTTACTCCACCTAAAGGTAGTAAACCTCCTTTCAAAGCCTCTGTAGGGTCAGTTGTTATTTCTCCTCTCTCATTTACTGCAACTCCGTAAGGAATTTTTTCTCCTTTTCTTTGCGCCTCTATTATTTTACCTCTTGCAGTTAAAGATAAGGCCATGTCTAGGACAACTGGTGGGTTAGAAGGAATTGATATACTTAAAGGAGTTGTTGAAAGTAGCTTTTCAGCCTTCCCAGGAAAAACCACCGCTGGCTCTGCGTTTCCAAACATTATTGCTGAATAACCTTTTTCAGCTAATTTTCTAGTATAATAACCAAGGAAACCTATGTGAGAAGCATTCCTTACGGCCACGATACTTATAGGTTCTTTAAACTCCAGTTCGTTAATTATTTTATTCCACAGTACAATCCCAATACTCCTTCGAGCATCTATCAGTAGAGAAGAAGAAGTAGATTTTAATATTTTGTAATTTAACTTCCTTTCTATAGTTCCTAATTCTATACCTTTAACTAGAGGAATTACTCTTTGTACACCGTGAGAAGAATGTCCCCTTAGTTCAGCCTCTATAAAATGTTCAGCTATTACACTCGAGTCTTCAACTCCTCTCTTATCTAGTATATGAATAATGATTTCCTTTAACTCATTTACGGGAATTTTCATTTGCTTAAAACTTTGTATTTTCTTTTATAAGCTTGGATTGTTCTAAGAATATTTATATAAAAACTTAAAATTCTTTCTCATCTTTAGAAAGATAATTTTATTAGATAATTTTCGTAAGTTTTATTATGAAAATATATTTTACTGTAAAGGAGACACCATTTTGTCCCACAAACTACGGCATCTTTGAGTGTAAAATAAAGGAAGATGGAAATTACAAAAAGGAAGTATGTAGTTTAATAGCTTGTTGCAGAATAGAGTTAAGTACACCAATAGATAAATTTTAAGTAAGACGAATTATTTTTCCTGTTAATACTTTTTGTACAAAATGATTTGAACGTTAATTAAGGAAACTTAACCAAATTCTTAATAGAGTTAACTTTAAATAATTTAGGCTAACCCTAATTTTTAGGGTTTCCCAAATGAGTGTAAATATCCCTAGGCTTAAAAAAGGAGTAGTCGGAACTTTGGAGGCAGTAGCTCAGGAAATAGCCGCAATGGCACCTGCTTGTGATACAGTAGCTTTCATTACTTCCGCAGCAGCTTTCGCTTTCGTTTTAACTCCTCTAGCTTTTCTCTTAGCAATGGTTACTATGTTCATTGAGGTCAATACTCTTTATCATCTTTCTAAAAGGCATGCAAGCGCGGGAGGCTATTACGGCTACGTTGCTACAGCTTTTGGCTCTTTTCCAGCAATAATAACTGGATTAATGTATCCAGTTTATCAAATAGCTAGTACTGCAGCAATACCAGTTTATGTAGCAGGGATTGTATTGCCCGGAGTTTTACATTATTTCTGGGGTATAACTTTACCAGGATGGGTATGGATAGCTTTCATAACTTTCTTCATTCTCTTCCCAATATTCTTAGCTATGATAGGAATTAGACCGCAAATGAAATACATTAGATATGCAGCATTAACTGAGGTAGCCTTCCTTGCAATAACTTCATTAATAATAATATTGAAGGCTCCAGATAATACAATAAATGTGTTTGATCCATTTGCTTGGAATTCAGTATATGGTTCTTGCTGGAATAAAATAGGAGGACCTATGGCAGGTTTAGGATTAGGAATGGTATTCGGTTTAACAAGCTTTATCGGCTACGGAGGCTCAGCTCCATTAGGAGAAGAGGCAAAAAGTAGCAGAGCAATAACTAAGGCATTAATGCTAGGAGTATTTGTAGTAGGTGTAGTTTTAACTGAAGTCGCTTACGCTTTGACAGTAGGATGGGGAATTAATAACATGACTTCATTTGCTTCCTGCGGTATTCCAGGAATAGTGGTTTATACGGAATTTCTCGGTATAGCTGGAGGTCTCTTATTAGCATTATTTGCATTTAATTCAGCATTTTCAGATAGCGTGGCAATGCAGTCAAACGCTGGAAGAGTATATTTTGCCATGGGCAGAGATGGTATATTACCAAAGTTCTTCTCATATGTACATCCTAAGTGGGTTACGCCGAGTAAGTCTTTGCTCTTTGTAGGAATTTCCGCTAGTGCATTAGCCTTAGCATCAGGATTTATAGTAGGATACTTCGCTGGAACTTCTCCATCACAACTTATATATTGCCCGGCTACATCTAAGCCAGTATTCTGTGCACTTAGTGCAACGTTCGATTATCTAACAACTATAGCACTTGTAGGGTTTATTGTAGCTCACTTCATAAATAACACTGCAGTTATGGTATTATTTGCAAGGCTAAAAGAAAGACATTATGGAATGAATAAGATAATTCACCCATTCTTGCATTACATTTTACCAGCAATAGCTACCATAATCTTTGCTTTCGTACTTTACGAGTCAATATGGCCGCCAGTATTTCCAGTAACTCAAGCTGTTATAACAGGAGTTTCCGTGTTAATATTCTCTATAATATATACAGCTTGGATAAGAGTAAAGAAGCCAGAAGCTTATAGAATGGCTGGAAAGACTGTAAATATTGTTGAAGAAGAAAGGAGAGAACAAGCTAGAGTATAACCTTTTTTGATTGAAAGTATTTATTTTTTAATAGCTTTTCTCTTTAATGGATATTTCACGAAAATTTTCGGGATAACATTCTTTTTATAGCTAACCTAATTTATTTCTCGGTGAAATAATTGGGAATAGATCCGAACTATCGTACGTCCAGGCAAGTAGTAGGTGAACATCAAGGCCACAAGGTTTATGGCCCAGTAGATCCACCTAAAGTTTTAGGAATACACGGAACAATAGTTGGAGTAGACTTCGACTTATGCATTGCAGACGGCTCTTGTATAACGGCATGCCCAGTAAACGTATTCCAATGGTACGACACTCCAGGGCATCCTGCATCAGAAAAGAAAGCAATGCCAATTAATGAACAAGCTTGCATATTCTGCATGGCCTGCGTAAACGTTTGTCCAGTTGCCGCAATAGACGTAAAACCACCGTAAACGTTTTTATTTTCTTCTTTTCCCACATAAAAAGTCATTAATAGTTTTATTCTCAGGTGATTAGTAGTTTTTCAAATTTTTGAATTTCTCTTCATTATAGATATTTCATAATTCTAAGACTCTTTTAGATTAAAATTATTCTTAATTTGAAGAAAAACTTATTTAAGAAAAGTTTTTAAACATTGAATGCTAAGATATTTTAGTGATAAAATGGACTTAAAAGGAACTAAAACTGCAGAAAATTTAAAGACTGGCTTTATAGGCGAATCAATGGCAAATAGACGTTACTTATATTTTGCAAAGAAGGCTGATGAAGAAGGATATCCAGACATTGCAGCAGTTTTTAGGAGTATAGCTGAAGGAGAAACTGCTCACGCTTTCGGGCATTTAGATTTTATAAGACAAGGCGGTTTAACCGATCCTGCTACGGACAAGCCAATAAAGACGCTTGAGGATATGATACAATCTGCCATAGCTGGAGAAACTTACGAATTTACTCAAATGTATCCCGGTTTTGCAAAACAAGCAAGGGAAGAAGGTTTTGAAGAAGTTGCAGAATGGTTTGAAACTCTGGCCAGAGCTGAGAAAAGCCATGCCGAAAGGTATAAACAACTGTTAGCTTTGTTGCAAGGTAAGCAGTAATGTATTCATTAAATCCTGAAGACACTTCATTTTTTGATTCTTCAAAACTTAAGGCTGAATTTGTAAGGCAAGCATCCGTATGTCACGGCTGTAGATTATGCTTTAACTATTGTTTCGTTTTTCCTAGGCTATTCTCTATTACAGATAGGAAAGGTTCAAAGGAGTTGACTTTAGAGGATTTATTCTCCATAGTACCTGACTGTTTTCATTGTAAGATGTGTTACAATAATTGTCCTTATACTCCTCCTCACGAATTCAACATGGACTTTGCTCATTTAATGGATTGGGCTTGGTTATATTATAAAGAAACCTCTGGATTATCCTTGAGAGACTATTTATTTGAGGCTGTAAATGTTCCGTTTAAGAAAATTGTAAGTAAAATTTACCCATATACTAAAGAACTACTAGGAATAAAAGAAGATGCACCAATGCCGCAGATGTCTGATAAAGGCTTTAAACCTAGGGTTGAGAAGATTGAGAACACAATAGCTAAAGTTGTACTTTTCCACACTTGTCTAGTTGAGGATTTTTATCCAGAATTAGGTCAAGACGTTATAGAGGTTTACAATAAGCTAGGAATTGAGGTAAAGTTAGCTAACTTCCTTTGTTGCGGCGCTCCAATGCTAGACGTTGGTGACGCTAAGATACTGAAGAAAGTGGCGGAGTTTAATTCTTCCCTACTTGAAAATTTCATCAAACAAGGTTATGACGTAGTTTCTCCAATACCTACATGTTCACTAATGATTAAGGAATACAAATACATAATAAATAAAGAGATTAAGGTCTACGATGTTATGGAATATCTTTTAAAATTGAGTAGGGAAGGAAAAATCAAACTTCCAAGAAAGGTAAATATGACAATATTTTATCATACTCCTTGTCATCTTAAGTACTTGAAAATTGGCTTGCCTGGAGTAACAATTATAAGGTCATTGGGAGCTAAAGTGGAGATAGCAGATAAAGGATGTTCCGGAATCGACGGAGGCTGGGGGTTAAGGAATTATGATAAGGCCAAGATTATAGGAAAAAAGATGATGGAAGCGTTTTCTCAAAGTAATGCAGAAGTTTTTTGCCACTGAGTGTCCTCTGGCGGGTTTACAAATCTTCAAGGCTTCTGGTAAAAGGCCTCTTCACCCCATTCAAGTTTTAAAGGAGGCGTTAAGTAGTGGTTAGCATTACAATTAAAGACGTGTTACCATGGAGAGAATACGAGAAAATTAGAATGAATGAGATAAGGAGAATATCTGAAATAAAAAAGAGTAGAAGAATAGAACTAGGAGATAGATTATCATTACTCTTTGAAAATAAGGATACTGTATTACATCAGATTCAGGAAATGATTTATCTTGATAGATTAGAAAAAGAAAGGGATATAGAGGAAATAATAAGAATTTATTCTAGTTTGCTTCCCGGAAATGGAAAAATAAAAGCTACTCTTTACATTTATGCATATTCTATGAATGATCTAGTTAATGTCTATAAAACTTTAAATAAAGTATATAATTCGGTTTTTCTGAAAGTAGGGTTTAAATTTATTCAAGGAGAACCCGAGGCAGGGAGAGAACAAGGCGAATCTTTCAGCACTGTGCAATATTTAACCTTTGATCTTCAAGGAGAGAGATCTACAAATATGGAAATCCACGTTCTTCACGAGAATTATAAGGTTACTGCTAAAATTCCAGAGGAGTTGGCTAAGAAGCTTCTCAAAGAAGTGTACGACGAATCCTAAAATTTATTTAATCAGTTTGCAATCTCTTGTAATTGCATAAAGAATGCACTAGCATATTGTTAACCATAATATAAATGTTTTTATTTTTTACTGTGAGATATTTTATGTGTTAATCATAAACGATTCTAGATTTGTTGGTAAGTATGTTGCTGTTGATTCTAATGATAATATTATTGGTTATGCTGATACTAGGGAAGAGTTAGTTAAAAATCTGGAACAAAAGGGTTATAAAATGCACGAATATTCAATACTTTACATTCCATCACAGTTCAGATTGCATATAGAGTATTCTAAGGTCTGTGATGAGAGATTACCTTTAATGAATCTGAAAATAAATTGTAATTCTAACTCTTTTAGGGCAATTGCTACTTTTGGAAACACTAACTTACTTAATAAGGAACTTGCAGAATTTTGTGGAATTTACGAGAAAGGAGAAATAGAGGTAGAAATTGGTATGATAAAAAAGAAAATCAAAGTGAAAGTTGCTGATTTAAGTAAAGTAGATTTACCTATAGTGCCAGGTCTTATTTTAAGCCCTACCAATTTTATAGTTTGCTTTTATGATAATTACTTTGAAATAAGTGATTAAAAATGATAGTATTAGATTCTAGATTTGTTGGTAAGTATGTTGCTGTTGATTCTAATGATAATATTATTGGTTATGCTGATACTAGGGAAGAGTTAGTTAAAAATCTGGAACAAAAGGGTTATAAAATGCACGAATACGCTATAATTTATGTCAAAGGAGAGAAAAAATACTGACATTCTTGTATTTCCTTTTTCAGAAATATTCGGGAATAAAGTTCCTTTAATCGATATTTTTATTGAGTGTCCGTCAATAGGTTCAATGATTAAAATGAAGGGCCTAATAGATACCGGAAGCAGATATACTTTGTTAGATGAGGAGAAAGCGTTGTACTGCTTTAACAATTTAGATTCAAGATATCATGATTTAGCAGTTATTAATGGTGCACTAACAAAAAGATATTTAATAAAGATAAAATTGGGGAATTCGGAACTAGACGTTCCAGTTTCCTTATTCTCGTTACATAGCTTAAGTTTACCAGTAGTTCCAGAAATAATATTAGGTCGAGAAGACTTCCTAGAAAAGTTTATTGTGACGCTATATAAAAGCCATTTTATAACTATATACCTAGATTAATATAATAGAAATTTTTTAATATAAACAAAAAGCTCTGCTTGCATGTTAAGATTACTTGAGGTAATCTAATTTTCGTAAATTCAAGGACTATGAAGATCAATTATTAATTCTCCTTCTTTTACAATACTATATGAGATGGAAAAACCTTATAATTCTTGCAGCAGTAGCAGCTTTTGTCCTACTATTTACATTACCTTATATTTTATATCCCTTTGAAGTTCCTTTAGACACTTTCTTTAAAGTAAGTAATAAAGATCTAGCAAAACCAGGCTACGTTTGTATTATATTAATAAGCTGGTACGGATGTCCTTTTGGAGCTGCTGATAGTTGGGTTTTATACTCCTTTCTTTCTCACTACGGTAAGATAGTGTATAATTTCTCTTATTCTGACCCACAAGACGTTTATCCTAATACTCCAGCAATAATATTCAAGGAATTTTATCCTAACTCTTCAGTGTTGTTTCGTTTTGTATACCTTTATAATAGATATCTTAATGCAACAGCTTGTTGTAAAGTTGTAAGCAACTACGTAAGCTTTGGGCTCTCTAAGATTTCTTCATGCTTTCCACAATACTGTCCATTAGTAAAAGAATATGTAGTTAATAAATGGGCTCAAGGAGGTTATTTCCAATCTGCAGCATATATGGGCAATCCGCCTCATATACCGACTACTATACTAATCTCAAGTTCCAAAGGAACTTACATATTAATAGGATATATCTATAATCCTTCTTGCATTTCTGGTATGGCGCCTAGTTACATTCTATCTCATCTAAATTCTCTTTCATTTATACAAAGCGGAGTAGAAAAAATAGAAAATCTTATTTAAATGTATTTTTGAGCCTCTTCTACGTGTTTACCCGTGGCGTAACTTATCCTTACTTTTAATTACTTCTAATTCCGCCACGGGCACCCCTCTTAAGGGATCATACACAGTCACCCT
>QEFD01000215.1 GCA_003086435.1 Acidianus hospitalis | reverse complement strand
GTAATAGTTGTAGGAAAGATATTAACTCCGGAGAAGTATGAATTCAAATCAAGTGCATATGATGAAAATCATTATACTGGCTTTAGGGTAGCTAATCAGGATAAACTAAAGTATTTTGAGGCTAGGTATTCCGTAGATAAAATATTTGCAGAGGAGTACTTGAAGGAATTAATTAATGCACTAAAAGAAGGTAGAGGAAATGAAAAAGAACTAATAAATAAAATGGAAAAAGTTCTATCTGAAGGTAAGATCAATCCTAAACTAAGGTTAGAGGCTGAGGAAATAATAGCAGAAAAGAAAAGAGGATTAACTTAACAATAAGAAAGATTTATCTTAGGTCATTATTGTTTGCTCTCTCCGCCTTGTGACTGTCCCTTTGATTTCTTTCCTTTCTTTGCCATTTATGGTCTGAATAAATGTTATGAAGAAAGAAGTTTATAAATATTATTAACATTGATTTTATTAAATACTAATGATAAGAACTAAGGAGAAATTGTGCATTTCTTATATTGTGATCTCGTTATTCTCTTTACATTAATGTAATCTATCATTCGTCTTTTATGAATATTATTCAACTTTCTCTTTATTAGTAACGTTAAAAATTTAGATTTATTTACGTTCACACGCAATATCTATTTATAGAGATTAAAATGAATTCTACCTAGAAAGAACTCTTAATTTACTACGAAAATTGTCTTCCCGTCTATCTCGTACTTCCTTATTCTTACTCCATAAACTTTGCTTAATATTTCTTCAGTGACTTCGGAAGGTTTACCTTGATATATAACTTCTCCGTTCTTTACTATGATAACCTTATTGGAAATATTAATGACGTCTAGCTCGTGAGAAGTGATTAAGAACTCCTTCATCTTGCTCACTTCCTTCATTATATTCATTATCCTAGCTTTGTTTGCAAGATCAAGATTAGATAAAGGTTCGTCCATTATTACTAGGTCTCCTTCAGTTAAAGCTTTGCAGATTAAAACTAATCTCTTTTCTCCACTACTTAAAGAATAAAATTCTCTATCTAGAAAATCCTCAACTCCTAATATCTTAGCGTTTTCGATGTAATCCTCAATTTTCCTCTTCTTTTCTCCAGAAAGTAACACGTCTTTAACTCTCATCTGTGCAGGGAAGAACTCAGATGGTACATAAGATATTCTCTTATTAATTTGAATTTCTCCTTCAGTAGGCTTTATCATTCCTATTAAAGTTCTCAATAAAGTAGTCTTTCCAGAGCCGTTAGGGCCAAGTATAACGTTTATTCCTCCCTCAGTCGAAAAGGATATTCCGTGTAGAATTTCTCTATCTCCTAACTTCACTCTAATACCCTTCACTAACACGACC
Source organism: Acidianus hospitalis (assembly GCA_003086435.1). Lineage (GTDB taxonomy): Archaea > Thermoproteota > Thermoprotei_A > Sulfolobales > Sulfolobaceae > Acidianus > Acidianus hospitalis. The sequence goes on along the minus strand of QEFD01000215.1, from coordinate 3,766 downwards.
CTTCACCAAGACGTAAATAATGATGGGAGATGCTAAAACAGAGGTTATCGCAGTTACCGGGATTACGAATCCTAGGGCACCACTGGCTATTATATTACTTAGCATCATAATCGAAGAACCTAAAATTGCAGAAAAAGGAATTAGAGTTGATGAATTTCCGCCGATAGTTCTCCTAACTATATGAGGGACAATAATTCCTATGAAACCTATTATTCCAACTTGAGACACTATTAAACCTACTATTATACTTAGGAATATTATCCACAACATTCTATATCTGTTAGGATTTACCTTCTTTGCGAAGGAAAGCTCATCACTTATGCGTACTAAATCCAGTTTCCTGCTTTCAATTATTGAGAAGATAATCAATAGAAATACTAGAATGCCTAAAGTCTCATCAAATTCATAGCCGACACTTTGTATTTCTCCTAATAGCCAGAATAGTGGAGGATGAACTTGCGGATATTTGTATTCTATTGCCTCCAATAACATTGTAAGCATTGATGAGAACAAATAAGAAACTACTACTCCCCCTATTATTATTCCATACACTCCAGTCTTCTTTCCTATAGCCAAAGTAATTACTGTGGCCAAAAGAGAGAAAAAGAAAGCAATTAAAGGAGAAATATAAATTAACCAACCAAAGGGAAGATTAAAAGCTAAGAGAAAGTAAGCTAAAACTGCACCAAATGCTCCGCCGGAAGCTGTTCCGCTCACGTATGGATCCATTAGTGGATTTCTAAGCAGGAGTTGCATTATTGCTCCTGCAATAGACAAGGAAGCCCCTATTAGAGCTGAGGCAATTACAGTAGGTAACCTTATTCTAAAGAGAATAATATAATAAAATCCGTGAGGAGAAATAATCTCGCTGAACGGGATGTAAATTTGCCCGTAAATTAGTGATAAAATGAACGATATAGGAAATGAAAAAATTGTTAGTACTATAAAAAAGAGAGTGAAGAAGCTCTTTCTCATTTAAAACACCGGCAATTCTGGTTTAATGTAGTTGTATATCCAAGACCACGTAATTTGGTGAGGAGCGGTGCCATTAATTATATCGTGGAACAAGAGTACTGCGTAAACAGCTAGAGGTCCAGGTTCTTCTGTTAGATAGGAAGATTGGCAACAAAGGAAGTATATGTTTCCATCCTTATATGCAGTTACGTTCTGAATTCCTGGAATATGATATAATAAATACTTAGTATATGAAATATTGTATACAACGCTAACCACTAGAATATCTGGATTTGCTTCAATAAGCTTTCCAGGGCAGAGTTCTACGTAATTTATGCATTCTCCAAATGCGTTAATTCCTCCTCCTAATTGTATTAGGGAATTTATGAAAACGTTACCTCCAGCGGTCCAGAAATAATAATTAGGACAAATCCAGTCAATGTAAGCTACAGTCTTATTGCCAGAAGACGAGAATTCTTGTAATTTAGAATTCATCCAGTTTACGAGCTCTTTTGAAGCGTTAGTCTCATTAAAGTATTTACCTAAGGAACATATGCAACTTTCAATTTGATAGAAGTTGGACGCGTAATCTGCGTTTGTCAAGTATGTTTTTAAGCCCGCCTTTTGCATAGAGTTTATGCACTCATTAAGTAATCCTTTTTCTCCTACAACTACTGTAGGATTAAGCTCAACGAGCCCGGAAATGTTTACTGGACAAATATGTGGAAATACAGTAACATTACTAGGTAAACAAGACGTTTTATTCACCAGTTTTAACAATGTATAAGAATAATAATCAACTCCTACTATATCTTTTCCTAAACCTAGTGCTATCAAATCTTGAGTATCACTGGGCGTTAAAGACACGATTCTAATGTGCTTTCCAGTTACTGAAGGTTGTTCAACTGTTGATGGTTTTTTTATTAATTCATAGACTGCAACTCCACCAATTATTACAAGGATTACGATTGCTAGGCCTAAAATTTTTAGATTCATGAGTTATTTGTACAGCCTATCCATATTATAAAGTTAACTAAAATAAAACCTTGTTTAACACTATCAACTTTCACTAGATATCTTTATTGCATGAATGAGATATCATTTTAATTATATATTTACAGACTAGAAAATAATATTATTTAAGCTAGAGTGATAAGCATTCTTATATTATGAACGTAGTAAGGTTGTCGTTATACTTTTATTAAGAAATATTCCTCAGATGAGTTAATTCGATAACGCGACTTTATTATGTAAAATGGCTTTAAATTATTTGAGAACCGCAAAGGATTCATTCGATAAAGGTATTTATGATGTTTCAGCAACTAACTGTCAAATTTCTGCAGAACTTCCTATAAAATCAACTTATTTGCTTTTAGGAGTTAATTTTCCTCAAACTTATAGTATTAGAAAATTACTTTCTGGATTAGCAATGGCTGCAGGTAATTATTCTGAGGAAATACAGAGATTCATAAAAGAGAAAAGGAAAGAGCTAAATCTAGTAAGTAAATTTGAAGGGCAGTATTCTCTAGTCGACGTTGACGCTGGATATGCATCGGATTGATTGAACTTTGTTGAAGATTATATTTTACCTCTCATAAGAAATATATGAGGCAATAAGTGGTGTGGGGGGCCGATGAAGGGGAAAAGAAAGCGGGCCCAGGGCTATAATAAAGTGTTAGTAGTATGTTCTCTAAAAAGAACATTAATATACTAGTCTCTCCATAAAGAAATAATATATTGTTATTTTGCGTTTAGTGTGCAAAAAATGAAAAATAGTTTATCTCTTAAGTTGTAAAAGAAAAGATAGTTAGTTAATATAAAGTAAAAGAAAATAATGAAATAAAAGAACTGTTATAATATTCATATAAAGATAATAAATGTGCAGAAAAAGAAACCAAAAGATTTAAATATCTGTTTAACTACACATCTAAATAGGGAGCGGGGAGCCCCCGGAGGGGGATGCATGTCTTTTTCGAGCACACCGATGATGAAGGGGGCTTCCCGAAAGGTGACGAAGGACCCGGGCTGATTAGGGTGCTCCCCATTATATTCTATCCTTCTTCCTTATTTATATTTTTCCAAGTCAATGTTGTACTTCTTAGCGTATTCTTTTAGGCCTAAGTCTAATACCTCGTCGGCAACGTCTGAGTATCTTTTCCCTATGTCTACAGCTATCTTCTTTATTATCCTGGCGTATTGAGGGCTTACCCACAGTTGTTCCTTATTTGTTGGGTGAGACACCATTTCCCTCACTAAGTAAATATCTGTTTAGATGTTTAAAAACTTTACTGTTGAGATAAGAGATTGTATAAACTCCCCAGTTTAATGTAGAAAATTCAACTACTGGTAATAACTACTACTAAGAGTTTGCCCGGGCTGAATCCTTTTTCACGTTAATAGAAATCTTTTTGTCTGTTTATAACAAATTTTTGTTGCTATATGATGATCTCTCACGCCGATGTGGGCTATGCCCAAAAGGGTGGGAGCAGAGATGTGAGCCCCGTGCCGTTGGGCTCGAAGGAGTCCCATGACCCACCTGTGGTTGAGGGCTAAGTCCCTACACTCGATCATGATTGAAGATAAAATGAGTGAAATGAAAGTGTAGGGAAAAAAGGAAAAATAGTTGGAGGAGACTTCGAATTATGAATTGAAGAAGGGGAGTGTATAACGGCATGAAAAGTAAAAGTATGAAAAGGGTACGACACTCCAGGAAAGAGTGCATCAGAAAAGAAAGCAATGAAAAGGAATGAACAAGAGGGAATATTCTGCATGGAAGGAGGAAACGTTGGGCCAGTTGCCGCAATAGACGTTA
>QEFD01000214.1 GCA_003086435.1 Acidianus hospitalis | reverse complement strand
GGTTTCAGCATTATAATTAAACTCACATACAAAGTATATAAACTTCACGGTTTATTGGAAACTGTTGTCAACGGCCACAAAAACCTATTTGCAATACTATATAAAAAATAAGTAATGTCTAGAAATTAAAAATAACTAAACTAAAAGAATTCCGATGCTTAACGAATGGCCGAAATAAAAACGTTTTTAAGGAATAAATATGATTTTCATTTATGGAGGAAACTATCAAGGAGTGGCTCAACAGCAAGGTCAGTAACATTTCAGAGAAAATTAAGCAAGGCAAGGAACCGGACTGGTATGAAACTAACCTTCTCCTTTACTTCCTCATGGAAAATGACGTAAAGAGGACAATTAACGAGGGAATAAGTAAGCTTGAAGGTAGAATTGACTCAGTAGAGAAAAAGGTTGAGGCTGTTGACAATAAAGTTGATGTGGTAAAAAATGAACTGGAAAAGAAAATAGAAGAAGTGAATAAAAAGGTTGAGGCTGTTGATAATAAAGTCGACACAACGAAACAGTGTCTAGAGAAAAAGATAGAGGCCGTTGACAATAAAGTTGATACGATAAAACAGTATCTAGAAAAGAAGATCGTCGAAGAAGATTCCAGCCTAGAGAACGAAATAAATAAGGTTAGGAGCGATATGGGTATTTTAGCTGAGGAAATATTAGTAGATAAAACTGTAGAAAAATTGGAAAAAGAAGGCGAAAAGGTAATTAACGTTGAAAGGGGTGTAGAAACTAGCCTCGGAGAAGTTGATGCTCTAATCTTTACTGAGAATAAAAAGGTTTACGTTTTAGAGGTTAAATTGAAAGTAGATTTTAACGACGTCGATGTAGTTAAAAAGAAGGCCGAGGAGATCAAAAGGAATTACCCAGATTTTCAAGTAATCCCTGCAATTACCGGTGGAAGGATAGGGAGGAAAATAAAGAATTATGCAAAAGGATCAGACGTTACAGTCCTTTGAGCAGGCAATTGATCTCGTCATTCTAAAGCTTGTAGCTCACACGGGGTTTATCCCTCTTTCTCATTACCATATTATTCCCTCTTCCTTCTCTTCGTCCTCTTTCTCGTCAGATATTATAATCCTCTGCTTAAATTGGTTCTCAGTAATAGGGACTATTAGAATGAAAAACCTACCCTCTCCTTTTCTCTTCCTAATCATCCTTAATCCCGCTTCTACGTCCCTCAACCTTGAGGAATTCAAATCTCCTAAAAACACGCTCAATTGAACCCTCTCTAATCCTTTCTGCTTAAGGAAAGACGATACTCTATTCCTTAACTCATTATCTGTTATATCATAAAATACTAGGAAAAGCATATCACTTCGCCATGAAAGGAGTGTATTCCACACCCTCGATTATTGCCTTAGCTAACCTCCTAGCTTGAGTATAGATTTCTTCTTCGTTAATCCTAGAAAGAAGAGAATAAACTTCCCTTGCCTCAGACACGTCGTCAGGCCTTTCCCTCGCCATACCTATCAAAGGCTTATCTACAAAAGGAGATCTAAACTCCTCCATAAGGTCAAAAACTAATGAAGGTCTACCTTCCCTAAACTTGTGCAGGAAACCTATGTAAGGATTTAACCCCACGGAAACTATTGCAGACCACACGATTTTCCTTAACATTCCGTAGCCTATGTTAAGTGCAACGTTAAATACGTCAATATTCTCACTTTGTCTCTTCCTCCTTCCTTTAAATCCTAACGATTTAGGTAAAAGCGATTTAACCCCACTCCAGTAAATCCTTGCGGCCTCAGCTTCTTTGGTCATCACTTCTTCAACGCTCTCAACGAACTGAACTTCTGTAGAAAGTTCGTCCAACCTTTTAGTATTCAAATTGTAACCGTACTTCTTCTCATAATAACGAAGGGTAACGAGCTGGTTGTGAATCTTCCCGTGAATGAAAGACCTAGCGAATTCAACTTTTCTCTTCCTAGATTTTAACTGCATAGTCCAAAGCTTGAAAGATCCGCCGTACTTCGCTGGAATGAGCTTAGCGTAAGGCTCGTGGTTATAAAAGAAAACCAAGTCCACTCCGTTCTCATTCGCAAGCCTTACTACCTCTGAAGAAAGGGAGGAATTAACTAAAAAGACGATGGAGTGGAGTTCTACTGGGGACAACTTCCATTTAACTTCCTTATTTACTACACACTCGATAAGGCCGTTATTAACTCTCACATATGCTCCATAATCTTTAACGAATGCAATCTTCTTATCCATAGGAAAATTTGGTATTACCAAGTTATAAACCATGAATAAAAAGTGTTCAATAATACTGCGTCTAAATGTAAATTATATAGCTTTATTCTTGATAAAAATTTTAAGAAAACGATTTTTAGTGCTATGTCGTTAATCCAGTGATGGAAAAGTCGTGAGTTATAAATCCCTTTATAAAGATATTGGCTCCTTTTTATAAAAAGATTTTATTTATTACTCTTTATTTTCTGAATAAATTCTTACGAACGTAACTAATCTAGAATCGTTTATTTACTATAGTTTAACCAAGATATTCGAGTTCCATTTATAGTTTAAAAACGATAAAGTTTTAGTCTCAATGCGACCATTGCGAGAATCAAAAGAAGAATTGAAGCCTTATAAATACTTTTTCTCTTTCAATT
>QEFD01000213.1 GCA_003086435.1 Acidianus hospitalis | reverse complement strand
TCCCTTAAGAGGGGTGCCCGTGGCGGAATTAAAAGTAAGGATAAGTTACGCCACGAGTAAACACTAGAACTTGGCGAAACTCGTCCTTACTCCGACTCAAATGACGAGGAATGAATCATTGCCTGCAGAAAGGAGTCAGTTGATTAGTTCCCTAGTGAATACTAATACGTATGTTATTACAAATATATTGCCAAAATATTTTTAAATTCCTAGAATATTTATAGATGAGGAAAAATGAAAGCATTAGTAAGAAACATTTTTATACTTGGAGCATTGCTTTCCTTATTATTCCTACTTGGTGATCTCGGGCCGGAGAGGAAGTTACTACGAGTATTTATGACGTGTCGCCTCGTTAATCCCCTTCTAAAGGTTTTGTCATTTCTTCTGATCGAACTCCTCTTAGATAATAACAGAGCTGTCGTAAATAATACTAAAAACGATTATAGCTATTAATCACGAGTTACTCTATCTTCAACACTTTAACTTCTCCAAAACCAATACTCCTACTCTTACCTACTCCGAAATAATTTGCGTAATCAAGAAGTTTCCTAACGTTCTCCCTTATTTTACTGTTCCTCTTAGCCCTAAGCTCGAATAAAACCCACCCTATGAAACCTCTCGTAGGAGTTTTACCGTAATACGTAGTAACCGGGTGAATATTGTAATCCACTTCCCTGAAATAGTAAAGAGTCTTACTTCCCGTGACTCCAACAATTTTTTCATTCATGAACTTATTCCAATGAGAAGATAAGGAGTAGAAAAAGGAAGGGACGTAAGGGAAGAGGATGAACCTATTCTCCTTCCTCTTAAACCTAGGCCTAGGAGGCTGAAGTAAAGTAGGAGTATTAAAGAAAACCTTGTAAAGCCTCGAATCCTCCAGTCCCAACTCCTCCTTCATCTCCATATTAACAAGTTCAACGTGAAATTTTGCGTTAAATATTTCCTTATCTATACTAGTAGTCCCAACTACTTCTTCAACAACCTTTTGTAATGTAGTTGTAACGCTAAAATTATATATCTTCCCTCCGGTCAAAGTCACCACGCCGTTTCCCTTGGAGTAAACCGGAGTATTCCCGTCCTTTAAGACCGTAATCCTAAAGGGCTTATAAGGTTCTTCTGCTTCTATAAACTTTGAATAAGTAGGAGAAAAGTCGAGGAAAATAGACCTACTAAGTTTTGAAGTAAAAGGAGGGATTATAGCGTCCCTATCAGGCTTAACTTCGAAAGTAAAAGTGAATATCACAAGATAACTAATTGAGAGATTAATTATAAGTTTTAGGAAAACATACTCCTCAATTTCTTCACGTGATGCAATTATTTAACAAAAATTGTAGACCCTCAGAATTCTTTCAATCCGTTTTGGGATGCAACATTGTAAGCGACAAAAGGAAACTATGTACGGTAGAGATCTTTCAATCCCTTCTGGGGTGCAACAACGTAGAAGTTAAAGTTACGTTTGATGATAACGATAACTTTCAATCCCTTTTGGGATGCAACCTAAATATCATTCTCGGCGAAAAACAAATTGAAGAAACTTTCAATCCCTTTTGGGATGCAACGTCGTTTGGGTTCCTAAATTACCACACCCATTGCCATACTTTCAATCCCTTTTGGGATGCAACAAACTACTCAATTGGCACAAATACTATTCAATATATGTCTTTCAATCCCTTTTGGGATGCAACGTTGTTATTCTTTGCAAGTGCCAAATAACTGTACTCACTCTTTCAATCCCTTTTGGGATGCAACGCACAGGAGGAAGGCGGTGGCGTTTAAGGCGTTGTATAACTTTCAATCCCTTTTGGGATGCAACTTTTCTAGAAACTAGGAAAAAGTATTACCATAAAAACTTTCAATCCCTTTTGGGATGCAACAATATTGCATATAGAATGTTGCCCTGGATTACGAAATTATCTTTCAATCCCTTTTGGGATGCAACAGGCATGGTCGCGATAATGAGCTTCTACCTTAAGGACAGCTTTCAATCCCTTTTGGGATGCAACTTTTTGACTTATTTTTTTCAAGTTTGTCATATTATTTCTCTTTCAATCCCTTTTGGGATGCAACGAACTTGTTAAACTCAATTACAATAAAAATAAAGGAAATCTTTCAATCCCTTTTGGGATGCAACAGTATACTTTTGCTAATGCTCTTTTGTTCTCTTGCTTAGCTTTCAATCCCTTTTGGGATGCAACATTTCTACACAGTTATACAATTATATTTTTTCTAATGCCTTTCAATCCCTTTTGGGATGCAACGCTAATTCTTCTAGTTTTTCATAATAAAGTTCATCAACCTTTCAATCCCTTTTGGGATGCAACTTATTCGATAGGACAAGGTGTATTAATCTCCGCAGATATTCCTTTCAATCCCTTTTGGGATGCAACGGACAATAAGTGGAGCGTCTAACCCCCAATGGTACATAACTTTCAATCCCTTTTGGGATGCAACTATATTAAATAAGCTAATCGATCTTTTTTTAGAGGATAACTTTCAATCCCTTTTGGGATGCAACCTTTTGAATCAATTGGATAGAGAAACACTACATCAGACTTCTTTCAATCCCTTTTGGGATGCAACGTGTTCAATTTAAACGAATGGTATTTCGAGCAACCAGTCTTTCAATCCCTTTTGGGATGCAACAAAATTGGTAATCACAACTATGATTATGAGGATTAAAAACTTTCAATCCCTTTTGGGATGCAACAGTTTCATGGGATCCGTATAATGGAGATGCTTATATTTCTTTCAATCCCTTTTGGGATGCAACCTAAACGCCTAAAAAGCTATAAACCCTTTTTTTATCTCTTACTTTCAATCCCTTTTGGGATGCAACGAAGAAGAAGCCTAAGACTGCCAATTCAGTGCTAAAAACTTTCAATCCCTTTTGGGATGCAACCTTCAGGAATACAGCATTCCCTCTTTCTGCATATAAGTACTTTCAATCCCTTTTGGGATGCAACAATGGCTATTACGGATACCGTTACTATCTTTCAATAAGTCTTTCAATCCCTTTTGGGATGCAACCTCTGCTGACTACTTTATTTTGACTCTTTGCTTGACTTCCTTTCAATCCCTTTTGGGATGCAACACTATTAGCATCATGAAACATTTGAAGAAAGTAGGGGGCCTTTCAATCCCTTTTGGGATGCAACGATATGTTCTTGATATTGCTTACAATTACGATATATTCCCTTTCAATCCCTTTTGGGATGCAACTTCTTTGGCCTCTTTGTTATCTAGTATTCCTAATATTCTTCTTTCAATCCCTTTTGGGATGCAACTATGTATTTTCAGCACCAGTTTTAACAGATCTAGTACTTACTTTCAATCCCTTTTGGGATGCAACATTTCTACGGCTTCAATGTAGAAGAGTTGAGGGAGGAAATCTTTCAATCCCTTTTGGGATGCAACATGGCAGTATTGACGTTCCGGACTATGATCATACAGATGTCTTTCAATCCCTTTTGGGATGCAACGATAAATTAGAATTATATTGAGATATCCACGCGTAAAGTCTTTCAATCCCTTTTGGGATGCAACATCGAAAAATCAAAAGGTAAAAGCGTAAAAAGATGACTTTCAATCCCTTTTGGGATGCAACCATACTATATATTGATGATAAAATGAGTCAAATGGAGAACTTTCAATCCCTTTTGGGATGCAACTCTATACAAATTTCTACGCCGTGACCTATATGAATTCTTTCAATCCCTTTTGGGATGCAACTTATAATTAAAAAATAATAATTTAATCGTAAGTTGAATTCTTTCAATCCCTTTTGGGATGCAACTTAACTACAATTTAGGTGAAGGAGTAGTTATAAGTGCCTTTCAATCCCTTTTGGGATGCAACGAGATAAACACAGACAGACATTAGGCATTCATTATTACTCTTTCAATCCCTTTTGGGATGCAACGCCTTACATTCCTTCATCTGAACAAGCTAACGAGGACATCTTTCAATCCCTTTTGGGATGCAACCATCAGAATTTCTTCTTTTTAAAAGCCTGAAAGGATTTCTTTCAATCCCTTTTGGGATGCAACGGTGGGTTCAAAGGGGCATATACCTAGCAGTGATCGATACTTTCAATCCCTTTTGGGATGCAACTGAATTACACATATATAACAAAAACGAAATCGAAGCATATCTTTCAATCCCTTTTGGGATGCAACTGTTTGTTTTATTAATCTCTGTCCTTATTTTTCTCTTTCCTCAT
>QEFD01000212.1 GCA_003086435.1 Acidianus hospitalis | reverse complement strand
GAAGAGTTTAAGCCATCAGTAGTAGCTCAAAAAGTTAGGGTAAGGGATTATTTCCCCTATTTCATTAGGGCATCTCTAGCAATGAGTGGAATGTTTATTGCTTATCTAGCAGTATTTAGCATTTATCCCGACTTTGCGAGTTTCTCAGGCTTCCCAGCCTATTACGTAGGATTATTAATGGCCATTGCAAACGCAATACAAGGTTCTTCCTATGTCATTTTCGGTAGGCTTTCTTATATGTTTGGTGTATTTAAATTAATTTACGTAGGAATAGCTGGACTTTTAGTAGCATCTTTCCTCTCAATGCCAATATTTACTCCACTAAAGGCTTTGCCCATAATGAGTGCAGGAGTTTACCTTTACGCCTTCGCTGTAGGTTTTTGGCCTTTGATTTCTGGCATTGCTGCCAGTAGTGTTCCTCCTGAGGTTAGGGCATTTTTGACTGGTACTGCTTATAATATTGGTGCTGTTGCGGGAGGAATCGTTTCTGCATTAATTGGTGGAATTATTGAAGCCTTTGGAATGGCTTCATTACCTTACTTTGTGGACGGAATAGAATTTGCTTCTTTAGCAGTAGTTTTTGTATCGATGTTTACTTGGCCAATGAAGATAGAGAATAGAGCTTAATAACATTTCTCTTTTAATTTATTTAATAGCTGAAATAAAATATACAGATACTAACGCTTTACTTAAATTACTTCGTTTTTTAACGAGTTATAAATAACTCTATTTATAATAAGACCTATGACACCTACTAAAGAAAGTAGAGTAAAGCTTATCTCATAATCATGAATGAAAAATAAATAAGCTGTAAATGAAGTAGAAAAAGCTCTTCCAAGTCCTTCTGCCATCCTAGTAGATCCCATTGCCATACCTATTTCTTTACTATGATATTTAAATGATATTATATATGAAACTGATAAAATTATTGGATTTAAAATAATTTCGCCTAATGATATAAATATTATAAATATTGTTAATCCAACTATATTTCCGGGATAGAAAATACTTAAATATGACATAGAAAATGCAAATGAACCTAACATATATAGGTAATTCAAATGACTCAAGTTTAATTTTGCCATATATCTCCCTATTGGTTCTTGAAATAGAGCAGTAATTACGCTATTTAGAGAAATAAAATAACCTATCAGTAAGCTAGAAATTTTAAGAATATTAGTAGAATAAACTGTAAAACCAAAAAGTACTTGTGAACCTACAAATGCAAATATAAATTGAACTATAATAATCTCCATTAGATATTTTGAAGGTTTAATAAAATACTTTCTATGTAAGCTATTGTTAGTATTTCTTTTAATATTTAATTTATAAGCTATAGGAATGGAAATCAAATTACCTAGACTACCTAAAAGAAGAATATACTCCCATCCTACATAATAGTATAATAAACCACCCAGTATAGGCCCTATAACCCAACCTAAATTTATTCCTGCTCTAAACCTGGAAAAAGATAATAAAAGATCTTTTACAGAGCGAGAACTCAAAGCACCAGTGGCTGTAGAAGATGAAGTAACATATAAGGAATTAAGGAATGCTTGAATACTTAGTATTATTATCCCTTCTATGCCACTAGTTAAAAAGAAGCCTAAAAATAATACTGTGGAAGTTGAAAATAATGAGATTATAATAGTATTTCTTGACCCACTACTGTCAGTTAAATGACCAGCTAAAATGTAGGATATTACTAATATGGGATAACCAAGAGAGTAAAATATAATAACTAATAGTGTTGGTAAATGATAAAAATCATAAAGAGCTATTCCAGTATAAGTCCATATTGCTGTTAACGATGAAAATCTTATAATATTTATGGAAAAAATAATCTTATCTTTCATAAAAGTTCATCTAATGGATGATGTATAAATCTACTAAAAACATTTCGCAAATATATAGCATAGCATGAAGGATAAACAAACGGAAATATACTATGTCACTTAATGATACATAATTCAATTCTTTCCACTAAATACTGTATTTTGGGCATCACTTTTGCTGTTATTACAAGTTATACAATTAATTATATCTATTGTACATTTTACACAAGCTTATGTGTAATATCTTGGTATTGCTCTTGTATATTGTGAATATAGTCTGAGGTATACTATACGATCTCCTGCTTTCGCTTTTATTAAGTTGTTTCCTGTCATCTTATCTATGTTTTATTATTATCTCATCTCTTATGCAAGTTGTTTATGATTTTTATACTTTAAGATCTATCCATGCATAACTATCCATCACGATCTTCAATTCTATCCTCTCTAGTAAACGGAGTTATTCTTCCTTTATTAGCACCAAATACTGCTTTTACCTTTTCCTCGCTATATATTTTTATTAAATATTGTATTGTATCATCAATTGATGAGAAATTATTTTCCTCCTTAAGCTTTTTCAAAATTTTAAGTGTAGATTCGCTCACTTTTATGGTTACTTTTTGTTGCATAGTATACTTTCTATCTTAAAATTTTTATTTCCTTTTAGGATACACAACAACTTTAAGAAACTTAGTAGCATTCGCTCAGCGCCTTTCCATAGTATTTTAAAAATATTTCCTGCAGTCTTAATAAATCCCCCGTACTTAAGTCATATAATGTAATTTCTTCTCCGTAAAAAGATAATTTAAGGTAATGAGTTTCCTCGTACCCATCATTATTTAGAGCATACGCAGGCTGAGAATTCGCAATGTTTTATAATTATACTAAATCCTCTATTTGATATTTCAATATAGTTACTGTAAAATCTAACATAAACTACAAATTTTCTATATTTAATATAAAATAATAGAATGATAAGAGCTATAATAATCGGTACACTTGGTAGTATAATTAATGTTATATAAGGTAATTGAAACTTTGAGGCAGAAATGAAGAACATTATAGATGCAATACTAATGAAAAGGCCTGATATTGTTAAGGCAAACTTGTCGTGCAATTTACTCTTAGTCCATTCCCACAATATTTCGCTCATATAATAGATAGATTATTGCGTTTAGCTAAATATTTTACTAAGAAATATGCTTGATCTACTCTCTCTAAAGTTAAAAATTTAAGCCTTTAATGGTAACTAGGTTCATGAAGCCCATAGTTACTTTACTAGTCCTAATAATTCTTTCTTCTATCTCTTTTATTCCTACATTTTACTCCTCATCTTCGTGGTACGTTAAAGTCCAGACTTGTCAAGTAAAGATTATAGTTAGTCCTTACAACTCTACCGATATAATATCGTGCCTATGCAGAGGGAAATACATATACGCAGAGGTTTACGAACTTACTTGCTGTCAAATAGCTAATGCAATAATTAACGCAGTAAAGAAAGGAGGGGAAGCTTTTGTAGTTCTTTCATCAAACGTTTACGGTGGAATACCTAGCGATGAAGAACAGTTAGTTTCAGAGTTGAATTCTTCTGGAGTCCACGTAAAATTTCTTTCCGGTTTTCAATATGTTCATTCTAAGGTTTTCGTAATAAATAATTGTACGGTCATCTTGGGCTCAATAAATCCTACTTATTACGGAATTCACAAGGACCATGGAGTGGACTTAGATATTCATAATTCATCAATTGCTCAAGCCTTTGCTTGCATAATACTTGACGACTATTATGGAAAGCCTGTAAATGTTGATTATCCCGGAATAGTAGTTTCACCAATAAATAGTGAATGCGAGCTATCTGACATACTTTCTCAGCCAGGGCATTTGTATATAGCAATGGAGGAACTTTATCCTTCAAGCGGATTTTATCCAGTAATTGAACAGCACGAAAGGACAGTAGTAACTTCTACCTATAGTGAAGATAATTGTGCTGTGACTCAGTTAGGTGCCGTAGAAATTCCTGACATGACAGCAAAGATAATAGTAGTTGGGAACTACGTCTATGTAGGGAGTGTAAATTTGGATTATAACTCTATTCACTGCAATAGAGAACTAGGAATAATAATTTGCAATCCCGCCATTGCTCACTCGTTAGAGTCATTAATTTGTTACTGGGCGCAAGGAAAGTCAGCTGAAGGAAATTCTGTATATCAATTAAGTAATCCATCATTCTTATTACTTATAATTATAATTTTAGTAGCAGTAGTAATAATATTAAAGAAGAAGATATGAAAGTAATCCACTATTCTATTATATTAAATTTTTCTTTTTTTCTTTTATTATTCTACCAACAATTAATACTCTATTTAAGTAAGTTTCTTTTCCAAAAGATAAAAAACAAGATATTATGAAGGCTGTTCTCTTCCTTCAATATCTATTACGAAATTTCCTTTCCTCCCTCTTATAAAGAAGTACCCTTGATTTGCATTATTTACCATAATTTGATATCCGTTTTGCGTAAGTATGCCAAGAAATTGCTGGTGCTCTGGAGTAATTGCAGCTTGTGTTGTAGGTGGCATTGTGGGGTGTGGAACCATAGCTGGTTGCATTGCAGGATTAGGCTGTGGAACCATGGGATGAGGCATCATGGGTTGTTGAGGCATTGCAGGGCTAGGTGAAGGCATTGGAGGCCTATTTTGTTGTACTTGAGTAGGCATTCCTTGCGGTGCAGCTTGAGGTTGTTGCATTATAGGTTCTACAATGTTCATTAGATCCCATTCGAGCCTTCCGTGGGTTATTACTTTTACTCCTCCCCAATCATTAAATACCTCAACTTCTCCATGCTCTTCTCCTCTCCTTACGAATAATTTGAATCCGTTGTCCCTTGGCTCATCCTTATGTATTTCCATACCTTGATTCTGTATTTCTGACGTTATTCTGTCGTGTATAGAATTTAAATCTACGTTATCTATTTGAAAGAATTTTTCCATATATCCTCAATTTCATTACTTCTCATCATTTAAAAAATTTCCTAGAAAATTCTATTAGAGATATTTTATAAAAATAATAATTTTAATTCATATGAGAGATATGTATTGCTATTACTAACTTTGTCTTAGAAAATTAATATTGATAAAATCTTTGTGTTATGTTTATATTACTTATTACCTCAGTAAAAAGGTTTAAATACGATAATTTCCTTTATTTCTTATGATTTGCCCCTCATGTGGAATGGAAATTCCGGACGGAGTCTTACAATGCCCTAACTGCGGATATCAATTTCAACTTGACCAGCCTGACATGGGTCTTCTGCAGCAAATACAACTAGACTTATCAAACCTACCTTTCAATCCGATATGTGGAGAACAGTTAATTGCCGCCTCAAGATATGTACAGTATAGCGTAACCTCTCAGACTTATTATCCTCAATCTTCCCCGTCTATCGATATAGGAGGAATAATAAACATTGGAGGTCAACCACAGTATAATAATCCACAAACAATGACAGTCTCCATGTACATTTACGGAGCTCTTTATGTCACTAACATGAGGATGGTTTTCCACGCTCAAACCTTTAGCTGTCCTAGATGCTTTACCCAACCACCTTTTAATCCATACGTGGATTCAATATGGTATAATCCCCAAGCAATACAAGCTTTAATACAAACTTACAGGGGTCAAGATCCTAACTCTGTAAATGGAATTGATGTAAAAAATTATAAAGGTCACATAATAATCCAAGTTTCTAAACAATTTGATTACGACGCAAGTAACGGTAGAATTAGAGATGATAGGGATATATTAATAATCCCTGGAGGAAGAGTTGATTTTCTAGACAAGTTTGTTGATAGTCTAAGAGAGGACTTTAGAAATGCCTTTGGTAACGATATTCAAGCTACGTTAGACCAGTTATTGCCACCAGATTTAGCTAACCAGATCTCGCAAATGTCGCAATGTGTTAATAATAATTACGACCAATTTAAACAACAAGCACTATCAAATCCCGATGAACACCATTTCTTCTAACCCTACTATCGGTTTTACTGTACAGAAAAAGAAGTGATATTTTAAAAACTTTACAAGCGCTATTATATCTTTTTATACTAAAAAAGTTAATAATCCTTCTCCTTTACTTTTGTCAAATAGTTCCCAAATAGAGTAAGGTATTTCTACCTCATCTGTATTAACACTCTTAATTATTTTGAAAGAAAAGCTCTTATTACTTCTCCTCTCTAACCTTATTAATGAATGAGCAGAATGAAGGCCGAAAATTGAGCCCTCCTTTTCCCTATCCATAAAGCTGAAGATGAAAACTCTTCCTGCATTCCTAATCGCGGAAACTATTTCTCCGTAAAGCTTTCTGTGGTGATAAGAATCTATGAGAATCATATCCTCATTCATTGCCTCTATAGTAGGTTTTACGTCTTCTGCCTTGAAAGCCCTCCTTATGTAAATCTCTCCTTTAACGTTAAATATTTCCCTAAACCTTCTTATTAACTCTGGGTCAATTCCTCCTCTTTCGCCCACAATTACTACCTTTATTGGAGAAGAAAGTACTATGACGCGATGATAAAAGAGCCATAGAATTTCTCTATCTGTGGAATAAAATTCAACTATCCTGTCAGGAGAAATTATCCTATCTATTTCATCAAATCCGGTAATCATAAAAATCCCTTAAATTCCTCGTAAGTCCTCTTGAGGTAATTTAAGTAGTAGAAAACGTCAACTCCTCTAAAACCGTTATAAGCTTCATAAAATCCTTTAATTCCCCTAACGTAAGGAATTCCGTCAATCCAGATAACGTAATCCTTAGGCTCACCTCTCACTATCCTTTCTCTATATTTCTTGTAAATTTCATCAATTTCCTTAACGTTTATCTCTTCGCAGGAATTGGCTTTACTTAAAGAGCTAAGAACTTCTTCCAGGAAGTATTTTACTACGTTAGGCATATTACTCCTTATTACTCCTCTGACCTTCATTTCTTCTCCTTTTCCGAAATACCTTGTAGGATAAGGAAATCCTTCCTTATTTTTGGTAAATATCATCCATTTAAA
>QEFD01000211.1 GCA_003086435.1 Acidianus hospitalis | reverse complement strand
CCCATCCTCCCCCTCACATTGCTCCTCGAGTTCACTGTAGGGCTCTCTTCTACATGATAGCATATAACTACAAAATTTATAAACTTTCATGAGAAGAGCTAGGAATGTTAAATAATATCAAATGACATAAAATTCACGGTTTATCTGAAACTGTTGGCGACGGCAGTTCAGAGTTGACGAACCTTGGGGTTACACCTCATTATCTAATTATAAAAGGATGATAGAGGACGCAGGATTCAAGTTAACAATAATTGAAGATAATCCTCCAATGGATAAGATAATTTACGGCCTGCCAGGAAAGGAAGAACAGCTGGAAAACGTTGCAAAGCTTATAGAAAACATGGGAAAATTGAGGATTGAAGTATAGTGTTATAACTGGATGCCGACTAATTGGACTAGGACATCTTTAAGGGGAAGAGGTAATGCGATAGTTACAGGCTTTAGGGAAGAGGATTTAAAGGATTCTCCGCCGCCGAAGTTGGGAAAAATAGATAAGGCAACTCTATGGAAGAACCTTGAAGAATTTCTAAAGTTCATACTCCCCATTGCTGAGGACGCAGGAGTAAAATTGGCAATCCATCCTGACGACCCTCCAATAGATGAAGTAATGGGGACTGCTAGGATAATGAATAACGTTGAGGCTTTTGAGAGGTTAATAAATGAATTTCCCAGTGAATATAATGGAATAACTTTTGATCATTCTTTATTCTCCTTAATGACCGACGACCTAGTATCTGTAGTGAGGCATTTCCTTGAAAAGAAGAGGATCTTTTTCGTTAACTTTAGGGAAGTTATAGGAAAGAGGAATAATTTTACTGAAGTGTTTATAGATGAAGGAATAACCAAGCAATTCGAGGAAATGAGGGAGTACGTAAAGCACGGATTTTACGGGCCTTTTAGAGTAGATCACACTCCTACCTTACTGGAAGTACTAATAATATTATTTCATGATAATTCTACCTTGCCTAATTTCCCTCTTTAAGGGATCCAGAACAAGGATTATTTAGGGCTGCAGTAGAAAGCTTATTTGATAAGCAACGGATTCAAAAATTTTAATACGCTTTCTATATTAATATTGAAAGTTATACTATTTATATATTTTTAATCTCCTATTTAGAGTATAATTCAATGGAATAAGAATAAAACTATATGTTGAGGCTCACATGTTAGATTCGTCATCATATTTTACGATTTATTCTAGTATAGATTCTAGGAAGAATTACGCTAAAAAAATTTAAATATAATATAGTGCTGTCTTTTTACTCATGAGAACGCTTAAAGTTTTGTTACTGGCATTGCTAGTTCTTCCATTGTTCTCGTTTTTTACACAATCCTTACCATTACATTGTCAAATACAATTACCATACGGTCACTATGAGTGTGCTTATGAGAATGTTACGCAAGGAAATGGCATCGATATAATTTTCTACGCATCATCTCCAATAACGTTTATGATCATGAGTCCTTTACAGTTTTGTCAATTTCTACAAGGTAATTCATCACAATCAATATACTCAATTACTGCAAGTTCTCTCAGTGAATTCTTCCCTCTACCGAGTGGACAATATTATATCGTTTTTTACAATAACGTTAGCGATACTACTGTTACGCTAAATTATTATGTTCTAACCAGACCTTTACCAACTGGCATAGCAGACTACGGGCTTAAAGTTAGTAATGGTACAGTTTCTCCTTATATAGAAAAAATTAAAAGCGTAATAGGTGCTGTTGAAATTAATAAATTATTAGCGTATAATTCAACACCGCCAAGCGGTATAGGCCAATATTGCGCATCAATACAATTGAACGTTGTTCTTCAAGTGAATACAATAAGCGGTACTAGGCAGATTTGGTTGCAGAATGTCATACAAATTAATACTTATAACAATTCATACAGATTTATAGATAACATATGGAATTTCACAAGCTGCCCTTCCATTCTATCCAACAAATGTGTAAAAGGAAATGGCAGAGTGTGCCCTCCGTTTCCATTACCTTTCGCAAATGACTATTATGCATATTGTACAAATTATTTCACGTTATTCTCACCCTCTATAGAGTACTTAATAATAAACACATCATACACCTCACAAGGCCCAATAATATTATTCGGTTACATGAACCAGAGTGGCTATCCGGTATGGTATGATAACGTTAGTATATTAATACCCGGCACATTATCTGCATCTATTTTAATTGATGGATATAACTTAACTGGTAGTAATCATAGTTACGATGCAGAGTTAATACTTGGCGGAGGAGGTAACGGTGAGTTTACTTTCTTTAATGAATCAAACGTCGAATTAGCAATGATATATCAATATTTAAACGGAACCTTAGCACCTCCTAAATACCTCTTCCCTTTCGGTTTAGATACTGAAGAGTCTGCTGATAATTTATATACTATAGCTTATAAGGGTGCTTATTTAGTGAGTACTGGATACCAAGTCATAAATAACTTGAACGGTAATATTTCACAACTGAGATTTAATGTTGTTAATTATACCAAGGTTACTGACCAACATTTCCCATATTTATTTACTATAAATATATCTGGTGGAGTATTACCATATAAGTTGAATATAACAATCTTCAATAGCACTAACGAACTGTCCGCATATACCTATGTCTTATTCCCTGCATTATCATCATACTATTTACCTTTAAGTCAGCTTTTCCCCGGAAATTATACTGTTAAAATAGAGCTTACTGATTTTAATAGAAATTCAATATATTATGAGTTCCCACTTACAATAAATCCACCTTTAAAAGTAAGAATAATTAACGTAACTAATTTTACAGACATTTCAATACCATTCTTTAATTTCACTTCAATATTATGTGGAGGTACAAAGCCGTATAACGTTACTGTCATGATATATAATGGTAGCGGACTACTATCTGAAATACATAAAATATTAAACTGCTCGTCTCATTTCACCATAAATATGAAAGGTTACACTGAAGGAATATACACAATTGAAATAAAAGTTGAAGATCAAATTGGTAGTTTAAATATCTCAAAATATAACTTCACTATTAATCCAGATCCTGAAGTTAAGTTAATAATGCCTAATACTAGTATAGACGCAGGAGTAGAATTTCAAATAAATGCCAATATATCTTTAGGAACTCCGCCATATTATGTTTCTTGGTACATTAACGGAAGTTACATAGGCGGAGAATCTACAGATAAATTGAATTTAACAAGCCCAGGGATTTATAACATAACTGCGGTAGTAAGAGATTCTGTAGGCTATGTAATTACAGTAAGTAAAATCATTACAATAGTCCCACCTCCTTCATTAAGCGTTAATGAACAAACTCAAGGAAATTTCTTCCAATATAATACATCAATTTTATTGACAACTACAGTCAAAGGTGGAACTGACGCATATTACCTGGTCTACCTTAATGGTAATCTGATAGGAAACTATTCTTCGACGACACATATGCATCTTAACTTACAAAATGGAGAAAATAACATTACAATTTTAGCTAAAGACTTATGGGGGGAATCAGCGGAAGAAACGCTGATGGTTAATTCTGGATATAACTACATA
>QEFD01000210.1 GCA_003086435.1 Acidianus hospitalis | reverse complement strand
ATTAATCCTCCGCATTCTGCTAGAATTTTTGTTCCCTTATATGACTCCTTTTTTATCCAACTGGACGTTATAGAAGATTCTAACTCTTTTAAGTAAAGTTCCGGATAACCTCCGCCTATATAAATTAAATCTGGATCTTCAACTGTTTCGCCATTTAATGGACTAAAGAATTTTATTTGGAATTTTCGTTTTAATATGTCTATATTCTCTTGATAGTAAAAATTAAAAGCCGCGTCGTAAGCTATTGCTGCTACTTTCTTCTCAGTATCTTGTATTTCTAAATCGCTAACTTCAGGCAAATCTTCGGCAGAATTAGCTATTTCCATTATTTTATCTATGTCTACATATTCCTCGAGTAACTTAGATATTGTATTAATTGCTTTCTCTGGGTTATAATCCTCAGTAGTATAAAGTCCTAAGTGCCTAGATGGCACTATTACGTCCTTTGAGAACGGAATATAACCTAAAACTTCCGTATCCTTTACAGAACTTTTGCAATAGTTGAAATGACCTTCAGAAGAGATTTTATTAAATATTACTCCAGCTATTTTTGCATTTCCATAATCTTTAAGTCCCTTAATTATTGCTCCTGCTGTACTACCTATATTTTCACAGTTTATGATTAAAATTATTGGAGTTTTTGTTATTTCTGATAACTGATAAGTACTATAATCTAGTCCTATTCCATCATAGAGGCCCATTACTCCTTCTATTATAGATATATCATATCCTTTCGAATATTTTATTAGGCTGTTAATAACGTTCTCCTTTCCCATTATAAATAAATCTAAATTTATTGAGGGAATCCCTCTTGTTGCAATCTTGTGATATCCAGTATCTATAAAATCTGGGCCGGCTTTGAATGGTCTAACTTTAATTCTTTTAGATAACGCTCTCATTAAACCAGATGAAATAAGTGTTTTTCCAGAATCGCTTCTATCTGATGAAATTAAAATTCTAGGTATGTGAGTCATATTATACCTAATGAGAAAAAGAAATAAATGTATAGTTTATGTTAAATTCAGTCATGAAGTTTTCTTATGATGATGTAAGAGACTTTAAGAATATACTAACTGCCTTAGCAAAGTTAGTCGATGAGGCGTCATTAAAGATAAAACCGGATGGAGTAGAATTAGTAGCAATAGATAGGGCTCATATTTCGTTAGTAAAACTCCAAATTCCTAAAGAGGCGTTTAAAGACTATGATGTTCAGGAGGAGTTTAATTTCGGTTTTAATACTCAATATCTTCTAAAGATTTTATCCACTTCTAAGAGAAAAGAATCAATAGAGCTAGAAGCTAATGATCCTTCACAAGTTATAATAAGAATTTCTGGAGGTTTTAATAGAGACTATGTTGTTAGAAATCTAGACGTTTCTCCTCCTGAAGTTCCAGAACTTAATTTAGAATTTGATGTGAATGCGAGTATAAATTCTTCTGGATTCAAAAAGGCAGTAAGTCAAATTTCGGCAGTAAGTGATACCATATTATTTAAAGCAGATGAGAACGGTATTACTCTAAAGAGCAAATCTGAAACCGATGTAGAAGTAGAATTTACAAAAGAATCTGGAGGGTTACAAGATATTGAGTTATCAAAGCCTGCTGAGTCTACTTACTCTTGTGATTATTTAGACGATATATTAGCTTTAACAAAGCTTTCTGGCTTAATGAAAATCTCGTTCTCTGATCAGAAACCATTACAGATACAGTTTAATATGGAATCTGGCGGTAATGTAATATACTTACTTGCTCCACAGATGGGGTGATAGAATTTAAGGCGTGTATAATAGGAAGCTATCCAAAATCTCTTGCATTAGGTAAGACAATATCTAGATATAGGTCAGGAAAAATATCTCAAGATAAATTGGAGAACGCAATTCTAAAAGAAGAGGAAAAATTCTTCAATATTGTAAAAGATGTTAATCCAGAATGCACTACCGATGGCTTATTTAGATGGGATGATATAGTAGATTTAACTTTCTCATACATTAATGGCCAGGAAAAAGGAGAGCTAATGAGATTTTTTGATAATAACTTTTATTATAGGAAAGCTGTAATAAAGTCCAAATTAACTCCTAAAGATGAATATAAAAACATTCTAGAAGTTGATAGAGAGATGATGAAGAAACTTGGCTTAAAAACTGGTTTAAGTGCAGTAATATTGGGACCTTTAACTTACGTTGAATTATCGCAAGACGAATACTATCATAATGTGGAAGAATTGTTATTTACCTACTCTTCTGTAGTTAATGAAGTTATAAAAGGAATAGAAAGCAAAGTTGACATGATAGAAATACACGAACCTTCACTCTTCTCTAAGGGTATTAAAAAGGAAATTCTGGATAAGCTTTCTTCAGCCTACGAAAGCATGCTTAAAGGTATCAGAAAGACTACATTAGTTATTTCCTATTTTGAGGTTTTAAATAAAAGACTTCCATATTTATTTTCCCTGCCAGTAGAAAATTATGGTGTAGACGTAATAGAGAATAAAAAGAAGTTAGCTAATATATACAAATATTTCAAGGATAAGAACGTCTTCCTAGGAGTTTTAAACACTAGGAATACTAAGATGGAAAGAATAAGTACTATAAGAAGGATGATAGAGAAGGCTAAGGAAAAAGGAGCTAAAGAAATTATGATTGGTAACGCAAGTTTAATGGACTTTATACCAGAGAAGATAGCTAAGAAAAAATTAATGCTTTTAAAGAAGGTGATACAATGATGGACGAGTTACCTATCCTACCCACAACTGTAATAGGTAGTTATCCTAGACCAAAGTGGTTAAGAGAAGCAATAAGGTTACATAAAGCTGGAAAGGTTTCAGATGAGGAATTAACTGAGGCATTTAATGACGCCGCACTAGCAGTTCTTCATGATCATTATTTGGCAGGAATTGACGTTCCAACAGATGGGGAAGTAAAAAGAGATGAAATGGTTGAATATTTCGCTGAAAGATTAGGCGGTTTCAAGTTTTACGGTCCTGTAAGGGTATGGGGTACTGCGTATTATAGAAAGCCAGCAGTTGTAGGAAAAATAGAATATAAATCACCACTTTTAGTGGACGAGTTTAACTATACTAAGTCAGTATCATATACTCCAAATGTTAAGATAACTATTACAGGTCCATATACTATTGCCTATTGGTCATATAATGAATATTATAAGGATATGAAAGATTTAGTATTCGATCTAGCTAAAATTATAAACAAAGAATTACATAATTTGGTAGACGCTGGTGCAAGAATAATACAAATAGACGAACCTGCAATACATTCTAATAAGAAAGATGTTAGTTGGGCAGTAGAAGCAGTAAACGAAGCTGTAAAGGGAATTAATGCTAAATTAGTTGTTCATATATGTTATGGCGATTATAGAATAGTTGCTCCGTACTTGAACGAGTTTAAGGTCGATCAAATAAATTTTGCTCTAAAAATATATAATTACAGATATCTGGAATTATTTAAAAAATACGATTATGAAAAGGAGCTCGGATTAGGAGTAATAGACGTTCATAGTAGACGAGTAGAATCTGCAGAAGAAGTTGCTAAAGATATTAAAAATTCGCTGAAATATTTCCCTGCAGAAAAGATATGGATTAATCCAGATTGTGGACTAAAGCTACTTCCTAGAAGCATAGCTTTTCAGAAATTAGTAAACATGGTAAAAGGTACAAAGATGGTAAGGGAAGAACTTAAAAAGTAGAATGTATGTAGTAAAATAAGCTAGTGATTAGCTATGAATAAGAAGAGAGCCAGAGGAAAATCTCACTCTACTAGACCAGTAAGAGCTGGAGCTCCTAAATGGGTTAGGTTCACTAGAGAAGAAGTTGAAATGTTGGTAGAAGAATTAGCAAAGAGAGGATACGGACCTAGTATGATAGGAGTAATATTAAGAGATCAATACGGTGTACCTTTAGTTAAGCAAATAACTGGTAAAAAGTTAACACAAATACTTGAGGAAAAAGGCTTGGCCCCCAAAATTCCAGAAGACTTATTTAATCTAATTAGAAAAGCAGTTAATGTAAGGAGGCATTTGACAGAATATCCTAAGGATAAAGTATCTAAAAAAGGCCTTGAGGAAATTGAGTCTAAAATAAGAAGACTAGTTGACTATTATAAAGAAATTGGAAAATTACCTGCTAATTGGAACTACGATCCTACAACTGCCGAGCTATTAATAACTAGTACATCATAATCTGCATCCTATTTCTTTCAATTTATTTTCAAGAGCCAATTTATACGCGATTCTTGTCAATCTATCTGCTTCAGTATTTTCTTCTCTTGGAATCCATTTAAATTCTATATGCTCGAAATTTTTTAAACTTTCTTGTATTTTATCGTATATCCTTTTAAGCCTTGGAGATTTTATTCTATACTCTCCAGATAACTGTTTAATAACCAATTGACTATCTCCATAAAATATCGCTTTTGTAATTCCCAATTGTATTAATTTCCTTATAGCACAATATGCACCCATATATTCAGCAACGTTGTTTGTCGAGTCTTTTGACCAAGGTTTTTCTGCTAAACCGTAACCTTGTAGGACTTGATTATCAATTTTTATTACATACGCATAAGTAGCTATTCCGCCAGGATTTTTTGGCTCGCACAATCCGTCAAAATTAACTTTTGCCATCAATTTTTTCCTCTACCCTTTCCTTTAATATTTCTGCAACTCTTTTATCTACTCCTATAGGCTTAGCAATAACAACTCTCACTTTTTTCTCATTTATCATTGTTTCTCCTTTCTCGTCTAGTCCTAATAATTTTGGAATATCTCTATAGAAATGCATACCAGCAGCAAATAACAGAGGCACAGCAATTATTTGTGTAGCACCTTTATTTACTAGAATTTCTAACGATTCTCTGAGTGTAGGTTTATTAAATTCAAGAAAACCATATTCTACTAAGGGAAAATGCTCTGATAGTAAATTTTTATAACCATCAGCTATATTTTTCCATTCCTCAACTCTACTACCATGCAAGACTAAAATTATACCGATCATTTTAAGTTCTCTGGAGCTACGAGTTTATATACTTGTATCAGAATACCAAAATGAAAAGGTGGCATTTAATTGCCGGACTTTAAGATTGTAATTTCAGATCCCGAAACCAAGCAATTAAAAACAATGAAAGTAAAAGTAAAGGCAGACGAAAATGTAAAATCAATAGACGGAGAAAAAGATGGAAAAGCATTGCCTATAGCCAAATTAAATAGTAAGTTAAAGCAAGCACTTAATCTGGATAAATTATTAACTCTGCAAATTGAGAAGCAAGAAGGAGACAAAAAAGTGAAAATAAAAGTACATTTCTTAGTGCAGGTTGATGACAGTTTACCAGACAATGAGGTGCATATAAGCAAGAATATTGCAGAAAAATTTGGTGCTGAAGACTTTGAGGCTTTAGCATATAGGACTAAAGCTTTTCAAATTTCTATCGATCAATCAAAATTAAACTTATTTGGAACTAAAATAGGGGATAAAATAAACTTAGTAATTAGTGATACACCATTTACATTAAAAATTACTGGAGGGTCAGATAATACTGGCTTTGCAATGAGACCAGATATTTCTGGTCCCGCAAAGAGAAGAGTATTAGTTTCTGGTCCTCCGGGCTATATTCCACGCGAAGATGGTGAAAGAAAGAGAAAAATGCTAAGAGGAGATACAATAAGTAATGAAATTGTTCAGATAAATACTGTAATAGTAAGGTGATTTTTTGCCCTGGCCAAAAGTCCAACCTGAAGTTAATATAGGTGTAGTAGGTCATGTAGATCATGGTAAGACTACGTTAGTTCAAGCTCTAACTGGAATATGGACGTCTAAACATTCTGAGGAATTAAAAAGAGGAATGACTATAAAACTAGGATATGCTGAGGCAAGTTTTGGTATTTGTAAAAACTGTAAGAAACCTGACGCTTATGTTAACGAGGAATCGTGTAGGCAATGCGGAAGTGATGAAGAGCCAGAATTTTTAAGGAGGGTTTCATTTCTCGATGCTCCAGGACATGAGATTTTAATGGCTACTATGCTATCTGGAACGGCTATCCTAGATGGTGCAATTCTAGTAGTTGCAGCTAATGAACCATTTCCTCAACCTCAAACTAGGGAACATTTTGTAGCTTTAGGTATAGTAGGAATAAAAAATCTAGTTATAGTACAAAATAAAATCGATGTAGTAACTAGAGATCAAGCAATAGCGCAATATAAGCAAATTACTGAGTTCATAAAAGGAACTTGGGCAGAAGGATCGCCTATAATTCCTGTTAGTGCACTTCATAAGATAAATATTGATGCGTTAATAGAGGCTATAGAAGAAAGAATTCCTACGCCAAAGAGAGATTTAACTAAAACACCTATAATGTTAGTAGTGAGAAGTTTTGACGTAAATAAGCCAGGAACCACCTTTGATAAATTAGTTGGAGGAGTAGTAGGAGGAAGTATAATTCAAGGTAAATTCTCTATAGGTCAAGAAATAAAGATTTTACCTGGAATTAGAGTTGAAGATAAAGGTAAAGTAACTTATGAACCAATTTATACTAAGATATCATCGCTTAGATTTGGAGATCTAGAAGTGAACGAGGCCAAACCTGGCGGTCTAGTGGCAGTAGGAACTTATTTAGATCCTTCAGTAACTAAAGCTGATAGCCTAATGGGTAATATGGTAACAGATGCAAAGGCGGATATTCCGGTTTTATGGAATATTAGAGTTGAATATAATTTACTTGAAAGAGTGGTAGGTAGTAAGGATCTTGTTAAAGTAGAACCTATAAGAAATAAAGAAGTATTAATGATAACAGTCGGGTCTGCTACCACGCTAGGTACGGTAACTCATGCCAAATCTAATGAAATAGAACTTGAACTTAAGAAACCAATTCCTGTTTGGGAGAATAATTTAAGATTAGTTATAAGTAGACAAGTAGGAGGAAGATGGAGATTAGTAGGATGGGGGCAAATAAAAATTTAGGTATCCTAGTTGATACCAATATTTTACTTTACGTGTATGATAGAGTAGATCCTTTTAATTTGGTAATAGAATACCTTGATTATAAACCAGTATTCTATATTCATAAAGCAGTTTTTCATGAATTGGAAATTTTGAGATCTAGGTACTCTAGATCTTCTTCATATATGTCAAGAATAAATATTGCATTAATTTATCTAGAAAAATATAAGAATTATTGGAAACTTATAGGCGATGAGATTGATAAACCTACTGACGATATTCTTATTGATTGTGCTAAAAGGAATAAATTACTTATTTTTACAAATGATAAGGAATTGAAACAAAAGGCATTAAAAAACAATGTAGGAATAATTTTTTTAGCAAGTAAAGGTAAAATTATAAAATCGCTCTTTCCTATCTAACTGTTGATTATTATGTTTAAAATTATTAAAGCTAAAGGAGTTGTAAGAATACCGCCAGAATATTTTGGCGAAGAATTAGATAAGATTGCCCTTGAAATCTTGAAGTCTGAATATCAAGATAAAATCTTTAAAGATTTGGGTTTAGTTCTTGGAGTGTTGTCGGCTAAAGCTAGTGAAGAAGGTCAAATAATTTTTGGAGATGGAGCGACATATCATGAAGTTGAGTTTGAATTATTGGCGTACGTTCCAGCTTTACAAGAAGTAGTTGAAGGAACAGTGGCAGAAGTCGATAATTATGGAATTTATGTAAATCTAGGTCCAATGGACGGATTGGTACATATATCTCAAATAGCCGACGATACTTTTAAGTTCGATTCAACAAGAGGAGTTTTAATTGGCGAGAAAAGTAAGAAGGTTCTGCAGAAAGGAGATTTAGTTAGGGCAAGAATAGTAACTGTTTCTGCTGTATCCTCTTCAGGCAAATTGCCTAGGATAGGTTTAACTATGAAACAACCTACATTAGGTAAGTTAAATAAGTGATGGAAAATGCCTAAATCATCAATTTTTAAAGCGTGCAGAAATTGTAAGGCATTAGTTTTGCCAGACCAAGACGTATGTCCAATATGCGGAGGTACGAGCTTTACTGAGGATTGGGAAGGGATGGTTATAATATTGAATGAGAATTCTGAATTAGTGAACTTAATAGGTGCAAAGAAACCTTGGAGATACGCGATAAATATAAAGTAGATTTATGTTTTTATTTACCAAAGGAAGTTAGAAAAGAACTTTCAAGACCATATGGTATTCTTTTTAAATCTACTGAAAAGCTCCTAAAATATGCAGATAATTTTGAAAGAATAATTACTGTAGGAGACGTTGTTACTCAAGAGTTATTAAAGAACAATAGAAGAGTATTTCTATCTATAGTAGACGGTAAGACTAAAAGGAATATAAAATTGCATATGAGATTTTCGAATTATATTATGGTAAAAAATGAGCCTGCTATAATAAGGCTTTCAGCGATGTCTTATATTAAGGCTGCATTAAATTCTTCATTCAGTTCTGTAATTTATGTTGATGGAGAAGAAGATTTGCTTGTAATTCCTGCAACTCTATATGGAAGGGATGGAGATTTAGTTATTTACGGTCAACCTAATGCAGGAGCAGTCGCATTAGAGGTTTGTGAAGCAACAAAGTGGAGAGTTAATGACATATTTTCTAAATTTAATGTAAAAAAATGTTGATCAGCCCTGCGCGGGTTCTTCATCTATCAGCCCTTTCGAGCTTCTTCATGCGCCATATTTTGTTGCTCTATTGGAATAATTAAGTAATAAGTTCATTACATCTAGTCCTATTATCTTAAGACTTCCTTTTCTAGCTTCTCTTTCGTTAAAGTCACTTACGTTATCTGGAATTATATTGTCTGGAACATAAAGGAGAACTGGAACTGGATCTCCAGAGTGTTCTTTAAGTTCTACCGGTGTAGCATGATCCCCAGTGAACATTATTACTATTTCTCTTCCTACATTATTTAATATCTTCCCTATTATATAATCTATTTTCTCGATTGCCTTAACTTTTTCTTCAGTTTTTCCATCATGAGATGCGGCATCTGTAGCTTTTACGTGCAAGAAAACGAAGTCGTATTTATCATCTTTAAGGAGTTCTATAACCTTATCTGCCTTAGCATCATAATTTGTATCTATACCTCCAGTTGCACCCTTTGGAGTAAACACGTCCATCCCTATTGCTTTACATACGCCTTTTATAAGAGCAGTAGCCGATACTGCTCCTCCTTTTAGTCCAGTATAATTATATAACTTAGGTAATTCAACAAACTTTGACGCACCCCTTAATAATATTATATTAGCAGGAGGTTCACCTCTTTCAATTCTATTCTTGTTATAGATAGAAGTTGATAACACGTCATAAATTCTTTTTGTTAAGTTATTCACAATTTCTGCCGTTCTTCTTGCACTTATTGAATTATCTAAAGGGATAGATTCTTTAATCTTACGCCCTACTTCGTGAGGATCTGTGTCAGAAATCTTATCACTAAGATCCTTTCCTGAGAGTACTACAGCAACTCTATGTTCCGTGGCTTTATAAAAAGTAACTTTAACTCCATCTATTTCTCCTATTTTCTGATTTAACTCATTTACTAGTTGTTCACCTTCATCAATCTTTCTACCTGCTCTTCTATCTATTACGTTCATGTTTTCATCGACTGTTGCAAAATTTCCTCTAAACGCTATATCTCCTTCAGTAAGATAAGCTCCAGTACCTAATGCCTCAAGAGCACCTCTGCCTCTATAATATCTATGAGGATCTACGCCGAATATTGCCATGTGTGAGGTATCGCTACCTGCTACTATTCCAGGACCTATGGGATCCATTAGACCTACTAGTGAAGATTTAAGTAACTCCTTTATGTTAGGCTTATCTGCAACTTCCAAAGGCGTTTTATTGCCTAGCGATTTAACTTGCCTATCTCCTAACCCATCAGCAATAATTAAAAGTATTTTATATTTTTTCATACTACAGCACTCCTCTTTAATTCCTTAGCAAGTCTTTCATATCTTTCAATATCTGCCTTAGTTATGCTTGGAGAAACTATTTTTAGAGCCTCTTCAAAGTGTTTCATTGAGACTTTACCACTAAAGTTATTCATACAATTTCTCATTTCCTTATTATAACATTCTTCTACAAATTTGCCATCCTTTGTGCAGGCTTCTCTTGATTTTTGTTCGCATACTGCAGATACTTCACGTAACATAAGCATTGTTGCCTCTCTTACTACTGCTTCTAAATCGGCTCCAGTATATCCCTCAGTTTTTTCGGCTATCGTCTCTAAGTTAACATCCTCAGCTAATGGTACATTTCTAGTATGAACTTTAAGTATCTCTAATCTAGCTATTTTATCTGGTGGAGGAACGTATACAAGTCTATCAAATCTTCCTGGTCTTAATAAAGCAGGGTCTAATATATCCGGTCTATTAGTTGCTGCTATAACTACGACTTTATTTAAGGGTGTAATTCCATCCATTTCTGCTAATAATTGATTAACGATTCTTTCTGTTACGCCGCTATCATGAGCAAAACCTCTCATGGGTGCTATAGAATCTATCTCATCAAAGAATATTACTGTTGGGGCTGTTTGCCTTGCTCTTCTGAAGATCTCTCTTATCGCCTTCTCGCTTTCTCCTACCCATTTTGATAATACTTCTGGACCTCTTACTGCAATGAAGTTTGCTCCACTCTCAGTTGCTACAGCCTTAGCTAACATTGTTTTTCCAGTACCAGGTGGACCAAATAATAGAACTCCTTTAGGAGCCCTAATTCCAGATTTAGTAAAAACGTCTGGGAACTTTATTTGCCATTCTATGGCCTCTCTTAATTGTTGTTTAACGTCTTCTAACCCTCCTATATCGCTCCATCTAACCTTTGGTACTTCAACATATACTTCTCTAAGTAAGGTTGGCTGTATTGATTTCATTGCTTCTAGAAAGTCATTCATCGTAACTTTCAATTCCTTTAATAGTTCTGCAGGAATTTGTCCTTGATCTAGATTCACTTTAGTGGTAGCTAGAAATCTT
>QEFD01000209.1 GCA_003086435.1 Acidianus hospitalis | reverse complement strand
CTTTTATACCCTCAAGGCTAGCTTTCCAGTACTCATTCATAGTGTCGTCGATAGTGACTATTAGCGTAATAATTATGGCTACAAAAATTAAGGAAGAGAGAGCAATGCAAGGAGCATAAAACTAACTCAAAAATCCTCTGCTTACCTGCCTGCGAGGCTTCCCGCCCTCTTAACCCCTTTTGTAAAAGTACCATATAGATCCCAAAACATATTAATCTGAAAGGAAGCCCTACATATTAATAAGTTGGGATACTTCTTAGCAATCTATGAGCAGTTAATAAAAATTAAAAGCCTTCTCAATAAAGCTTTAATTGCCGTTGAAAACAGTTTCCGATAAACGTAAAGTTATATGCTTTAATGGTAAACACCAATACAGTCACACCAGACATGGTTTTCCCGAAAGGTGCGGCTAAAAGATGTGCTTGTTTCCCCACATCTACGGGTGTGGGTTGGGGTTATCCCGCTAAAGGGGCGAAGGGGGTAACGGAAGTGACTCTGGTGAAGCCCAAGGGCTGAGGATTGATATTAAATATTATGAAATCCTATGAAGCCCAAACCCTATCAACAATTGTCTTAGCTTGCTTTAAAGCAGTTTCAAGGTAAATATAGTTTGGTAAGATGCTGCAAAACTCCTTGGTTAATTCATCAACACTTTTCCCATCAAACAATGGCCTAATAGCACTCTTAACTACTTGTGAGTAAGCCCTAGCAATCCTAACAACCCTCTCTTTCTCGTTAAATAAGACTCTACCATTTATTGTAACGAATTGGAAGTTTTCAAGGGCTTCCCTAGAACAGATAATCCTATTCCTCATCATCTGGTAGGATAACAATTACAATCACCTCCTTTCCAGCGATTTTACTAACCTTATTCCTCACACTTTTCGGCACGTTTATTGTATACCTCTGATCCCGTACTTATCCCTATTTTAGAATCTATTGCTGGAGCAACTAGAATAACTTCCACATTATATTTATCTGCTACTGACAGCGTATCTAGAATTATACTTGGAGTAGTTGGAGTAAATATTATACAATATCCTTTATATTTTAGCATCTTAGTTATGCTCATGTCGGGTTCTTTTTCGTCAATTTTCCTACCTGCATGAGTTTCAACTACTGCTTTAGTTTTATCTTGACCAGCTATTATTACAGTTTTCTCCTTTGATGTTTCAAGATGGTCTTTCACTTCCTTAACTTCTACCCTTGGTATTTTATTCGGCATCATATAAGGATTTTTAACAATGAAATAATCCTTAGAATAAAGCAATGAAGTAGCAAAAGCGTAAGCAGGGCTCTCTACATAAGTGTAAACTTGGTCGAAGTCTTTTATAATAGAAAAGTCAAAGGCTTTATACTCCTCTCCGGGTTTGATTGTGACTTTCTTGTCAAATTTAACTGCGGGCAAATCTTTACCGTAAGTTATTAAAACCTTCATTATTTATCCCTAGAAAAATTCTGATAAATCATAGACTTCTTTTATCTTGTGTTTCTCTGGATTTATTACGAATAATTCATTAACACTAATTCCCTCATTTAATAATATATTTCCGAACTTAATATCTTTAATGGAATGGATCATTGAAGAATAGAGAATATCTCCTTCCTCAAGATTATTCTCTAGGTGAATATTAGTTATAGGAGTTCTAAGCGTGTTAGGATCTTTTAAGACTATTGAAGGCATTGGGTTCTCATGGAATAACATACCAACAATATCTCCTTTACGCATCATTCTAGTTTCTTTCAATGCGTATTCAACGCTTTTAACTTTATTGGGATAAAATCTCTTCTTTCTTTGTGTATATAATATCTGCTCACTTTGCTTAGGAAGTGACAGCGAGGAATATGCTCTAACTGTTGCTATGCTTCTGTTTACGTTTCTTATTACTCCGAATACGTTCTTGTCGTATATTTTTATTTCTTTTTGTATTGTCCATTTTATTGCGTTTTCTAAAAATTTTACTATTTCTTCTTCTTTGTATAGTGCTGATGTTATTATTTTGTCTATCACGTTTATTTTGTGTTCTTTAAAGGTTGTTGTTATCATGTTTAGTTTTTCTACTGCTTTTTCTTTTAGTATGTCTTCTTTGTTTATGACTACAAATGTTGGTAGTTTGAATGCTGAGATCATTTTTGCGTGGTTTTCTGCGTCTTTTTGTGTTGTTTTGTCGTCTGCGAAGTATATTACTGCGTCTGAGATTCTTAGTCCATTTATTTGTTTGTCAAAGAGGTCGAATTGTCCTCCTATGTCTTGTAGGGAAAAAGTGACGTAGCCTTTTGCGAATCCGTCTTTGTATGGTGATTCTATTATTACTCTTTCGTATTTTTCTCCTGTGAATTTTAGGTATGATATTGTTCTGAAGGGGAGGAATTTTCCTTGGTAGTACGCCATTATTTTTTGTGCTGTGTAGATTGTTCTTTCTTCGATTTTTTCTTGTGGTGATACATAAAGGAGGAATTGGTAGTAGTCTTCCGGTTTTCCGTTTATTTCTGCGTCAAACTTGGCGTTTTTTATTGCTTCTTCTTGGTGTTCTAGGAAGTAGTTGTTTTTTAGTAGGAATTTTGCAAAGGACGTCGTTTTTCCAGTGTCTCCATTACCAAGCAACGAAATTAAATACATACAGTATTATAGATTCTCAAATTTAAATTGTTTTTGGTAAGTTCATGGTTTATTTATGAAAAAATACTTAATAAACTATATTAATAACGTGTAGTTATTCATGAGTATTTCTTTTCATTATTCGAGTTTACCCAACAATTTTTACAGTTTATTAAAAATCTTGGTAGTCCCAT
Source organism: Acidianus hospitalis (assembly GCA_003086435.1). GTDB lineage: Archaea > Thermoproteota > Thermoprotei_A > Sulfolobales > Sulfolobaceae > Acidianus > Acidianus hospitalis. The sequence goes on along the minus strand of QEFD01000209.1, from coordinate 6,878 downwards.
CTTGTTAGTATCTTTCTTAGCAAAGGTTATTTATTAATACATTGTTTTAATAAAAACTTACATTAGGTCGAAAGCATTTTCCTTAAGTTTATCTGATAAATATTGAACTAACAATATTGTTCCCACACTCCAGTATTCATAAAAAGATTTATATATTGGATAGGCTATACATATTAGTGTGATTAAAATTGTTATCAAAAAGCTTGGTTAAAACGTCGTTATTCTATATTATAGAATTAATAATAACATCAATTCTTTTTATATGGCTCTTTAAGATATCGTCGGTGGTAGGAAGCACTGAGGTTCACGTAAAGGGGATTTTTGCTAGCTTTTTCACTTTAGGTGTTCTTGCATATCTTTTTGGTTTAAGGCATGCAGTAGATGCAGATCATTTGGCAGCAATAGATAATTCAACGAGAAAACTTGTGCAAGAAAGTAAACCTTCATTATTTACTGGACTTTTCTTCTCTCTAGGTCATTCTACGGTGGTAATATTATTATCTATAGCATTAATGGTAGCAACTAGGGCAGTAGAGTCTAGTATTCCGCAATTAGAGAACATAGGTTCTATCGTTGGAACGTTAGTGAGCGGTTTCTTTCTTTACATTATTGGTTTTCTTAACTTAGTTGTTCTTTTTGAAATTTACGAGTTATTTAAGCAAGCAAAACTAGGGAAGCTTGATGAAGCTAAATTAAATGACGCACTATTAAAGAGGGGATTCATGAATAGATATTTCAAAGGATTATTTAAGATAGTTAATAATCAATACTACTTATATCCTATAGGTTTCCTTTTCGGACTGGGATTCGATACAGCTTCCGAAACTGCCCTTTTGGCAATAAGTGCCGGAACTGCTGGAGTGTTTACTAAGATACCTTTATGGACTCTGCTTGTTTTTCCTTTCCTCTTTACTGCAGGAATGAGTCTTGTAGACACAACTGACGGATTTTTCATGAACGGCGCATATAGGTGGGCGTTTATGGGTAATCCGATAAGAAAGGTTTGGTATAACTTGACTATGACTATTATTTCAATTATTGTGGCTTACCTTGTAGGTTCCTTAGAGCTATTAGGTTTGGTGCAATCTGAGTTCTGTCTAAGTGGATGGTTCTGGAACATTATAGCAACAATTAACGGTGATGTTTGGTGGGGCAACGTTGGTATAATTATTATATCAACCTTTGCCGTAACATGGATAATATCAATTATAATATATAAGTCTAGAATTAGCAAATACGAGAAGCAGTTTAAGGATGAAAAGAAATTTAATAATTTATGAAAAATTCTCAATTCTTTAAATTATTCCTCTTGTGGATTCCTCTCCTTTTTGCTTCCCTGGTGCGGTTTCAATAACAAAGCATGGATCTTCTCCTTTCTTTATATGCATTTGTTGATGTTCTAAAGCCATAGATGCGGGCATTACTTGATTATCTAATTTACATCTAAGCATTACGTCTACAACCATTACTACTGGCTGCTCTGACGTAGGAAATTGCGATGAGGGTATTATTGTAGGAGGATTTTTATGTTCCATCAGTTAATTATCAATAATCTCGACTATAAAGATTTCGGTATTAAGTGTTCAAATCTTTTATCATAAACTATAAATATGATTCTAAATAAACAATTTGATAAGATAAAAAGATTGGTAATCAAAATTCTAGAAAGGCGAAGCGCCTAGAGGATATTCATAATTCCTTTATTAAATCGAATCTATTTTTATCATTTCTTCCGTTTCTCCAGTCAGTCTTTACGTTAGTCCATTCGCTAAAGTTCTTTAGTCTATCTCTATATTGGTAAAGATCTGTAAGTATTGAATATATCTCATCTTTTAGAAACCTCTTTTGTTCATAACCAAGGCTTGGAAGAATTTTCCTTTCTGGATTATAATAATGCTCCTCCTTTTCTATCCTTGGATTTCTAACGTAATGAATCTTTGGTCTGTAGCCTAATAATTTTTCTGTAGCATCAGCTATTAACATTGCTATTTTCTCTACACTGTATAATTCCATAAATTGGTTAACAACTCTGAACTCTCCTTCTTTAGGAGGGTTATTAATTAAAATTTCTAAGGCATTTACGCTGTCTTCAAGAGAAATAAAACCTCTAGTTTGGCCTCCTTTTCCATATACTAATAAAGGCAATCCTAAAACTGCTCTAACGGCATTTCTATTTATAACTGTTCCCCAAGCTTCATCAACGTCTATTCTAGTTCTTAGACCCTCTATCACGTTTTCACCATCCATCATATCTGAGGTTCTAGTACCGTATACGGGACCTTGATTTATATCTGTAACCGTTATTCCCCATACTTTATTTGCAAATAATAAATTATGTGAATCGTGGACTTTAGTCCAGTGATACCATGATCCTGCGAATTTTGGAACTGGAACCATATCGCTTTTACCGTTGTATTCAAATTTTACGTAAGGGGACTCCGGTATGTCGTAATTAGGTGTTCCATATTCTCCCATTGTTCCCATTTTTAATATATGGATTTCTGGGTGATCCTTAACAGCGTAAATTAGCCTTATTGTTCCTTCTATATTATTGTGCATTGTGTATATAGCATGATCCTCGTCTATCATGGAATAAGGCGCCGATCTTTGCTCGGCGAAATGCACTATTACATCGGGTTTTACTTTATTAATGTAATCTCTTAAAACATTAGGTTTAGTGATATCATTAATTACGAAATCTATTGGGCCAATATATCTCTTAAATATATTTCTTCTTTCCTCGACTGACGGTAGTGGAAATGCTGAATCCCCACCTACTTCCATAACTTGTGTTCTGGTTATTAGATTATCTATACCGTATACTTCATGTCCTTTCTTTCCTAGTCTTAACGCTAGGGCCCAACCTAGATAGCCGTCTATTCCTAAAATTAGGACTTTCTTAGTTTCCATAAATATAATGAAGGATATAGGTATTTAAAAATTATTTACGAATTTATTTAGAAAAAATTATATATTGGCAAAAAATCAAATATTTATAAATTAGGTGAATCTATTTTAATATTGTTATTAAGTTTCTTTCGCTAAAGCTATCTTAATAAGAGTATTAACGTATGTTTTCTTGTCTATATTCGGAGGATTTACTACGTAACAAAGAAGTCCTCCCATGAACGACCTTATTCTTATAATATCCTCATTACTTTCGCTATTTAAAGCACATTTACTTATTTTTTTCACTAGAGAATCACATAATTCTCTAATGTCATCTCCCAGTTCCTTATATATATTCATTGCAGATATAGTATGCAAGAAAAGTTTCCTCATAATAGGATCATCGTATTTTTCTAGATATTTATTCCCAATACATTCAAGAGTATTTTCTTTTTCTTTTAAACAGCTCTCTACAATATCTAAAGGTAGACTTTTCTTAGCTACCTCTAAGATTAACTGATCTTTAGTCTTAAAGTGCCAAAATATTATTCCCTTAGAAACTCCTGCTTTTTTACTCACTTGGTCTACTGAAGCTTTAAAAAAGTCTTCCTCAGCAAAAACTTCGGCAGCAGCTTGCAATATCTTTTCCTTCGTCACTTCTTCATTTCTCTGTCTCATAATTTAATTATGCCTCTCATAGTTTAAATGTTTAAATTATTCCTATAAGTATTTTTATTAGCACGAACGTTATTATGGATACTATAGTATATTTTACGTAAAGAGTCTTCATCTTGTTCATTAAATATGATCCACTGAATCCTCCTAAAATTCCGCCTATTAATATTACTAACCATAGATCATAACTTATTCCTCGTAATAAGAACAGATAGCTAGTAAAACCACTTGCAGAACTAAATAAAGCTACATAGCCTGCAGTAGCTGAAACTTTCTTATAATCTTTTTCTATTAGAGCTAAAACAGGTAAAATTATCATTCCGCCACCTACGCCTAATAAACCTCCAAGAAATCCAGCAATAGCTCCTACTGTTATACCAAGTATGTACCCTTTAATATTTCCAGAAAATTTGTTTGTTTCCTCTTTTGCTCTTCCTCTTATCAAATTATACAATGTGTAGCCTAAGAATGCCACGAATATCCAGAGCAATATTTTCCTTGGAGTGTGAATTCCTATGAATGCCCCTATTGGAGCCATTATAACTGCAGGTATAAGGAAGATCGTTCCTAATTTCCATAATACTCTACCCCTTTTTCCATTGTTTACCGTGGCAGACGACAATGAAAATACGTTTAATAAAAGCCCAGCGGCTGCTGCTATTGAAAATGGTATACCCAAGGAGTAATATATAGGAATTAATGTGTTAGCTGCACCTACACCAGCTACTGCAAATAACGCAGAAAGTATCCAGGTTAAAATGAATATGATAGATAAAAAAATTAAATTCATAGATTATCACCTTTTATTTCTTTCAATTTCATAGCAACGTGGACAGAGCCTTTTACCGTTGAAGATTTTTATGTAGTTCTCATATGTAGGCTCTCCGCAGTCGTCGCATACTATTCTTGCCATTGTCTTCTTTGGAGAACTGTATGTAAAGTCTTTGAGAAATTCATAATAGAATAATTCTTCGAAATCTTTTGAAAGTACGTAATTTATAACCTCGTCCGAAACTTCTCTAGGAACTTGAGATGCAGGTATTCCAGATTTTCTATATTTGAAAAATTCAAATTTGCTACATCCATCAAGTATTTCTGGCTTTGGTCTTATTCTAACTGCTCCTTTACCTGGTTTATAAACAATTATAGCCATCTTGCCGTATTGAAGTCTTTTGTAATTTCCTTTACCATAAGTACATCCAGTTGCTGCCTGAACTCCGTCGTCAAAACATCCTTGATGATGCTCATCACCAGTTTCCGAAAAAACGTAAGTATTAGTATCTTTTTCCTTTTCTATTCCTAGTAGTTTCAGAGCATATTTGCCTGCTAAATAACCTAATGGCATTGCAGGACATCTATGCCCGTGGAACTCGAATGCCCAATCTGGAATTTCATGCTTTGTACCTTGCATTTTGTTTTCACGTGTTAATTGACTAGTCAGTAAAGTATATAAGACTATCTATTTATAGGTTTAAATATGTTAAAAGCAAGGATTATTGAGTATGACAAAATTATTCTCGATCATTATAACGGCTTATAATAGAGATAGATATGTAAAATATGCTATAAATTCAGTACTAAGTCAAACTCTTAAGGATTATGAGATAATTATAGTAACCAATCTAAATATACCTGGATTAAGTAATACAATTAAAATTATTTACGATAATAACGAATATCTAGGCGAAAAGATATATAAGGGATTTTCCGAGAGTGAAGGGTATATAATCTGCTTCTTGGACGATGATGATATGTTTAGAGTAGATAAGTTAGAAAGAGTTAATTCATTATTTAGATTTTTTAAGGGAACAATATATTATCATAATAATTTTACTACAATAGATGATAAGGGTCATGAAATAAGAGTAAAAGAAGATTACTTAAAAGTTCCTCCATACGCCAGCTTGTCTACGCTGAGCTACCCTATTATCTTAGAGCGCACTTATACTGCAAACATTAAATATCTAAAGAGGCTTAATGCAAACTTTAACTCAAGTTCAATATGTGTAAGTAAAGAGGTCATAAATGAGAATGTTAAATACCTTAGAAGGATTAAAGCGATTATAGATTCTTTCCTTTTTTATTCTTCATTGAAGATGGAAGGGAAAATACTTCTTGATCCAGAGCGATTAACTTATTATAGGATACATAATTTCCAAACGAGCTCTGGAAGTACTCAAGGAGTTAATGAATATAAAAAGTCGCTTTCTAACCTTTTTATCAAGGCTCTTGAAGATTCTTACGTTATTAAGGAAATGCTTGGGAACAATGATATTGTAGATGAGGATATAATAACGTACTTCTTACTTTATAAAATATTCTCTAGAAGGAAAATTAAATGCGATTTGAAGCTTAATAAGTCTACGTTGAAGTATTTTATTCTCTCAATAATGCCTTATTTCATAAGAGAGATTTATATAAAGGGACAATTTAATAGGAGATCAAGGTATTAAAGCCCCCGGCGGGACTCGAACCTGCGACTTCCGGCTTTGCGGGCCGGTGGTCTACCATGCTGACCTACGGGGCATAATAAAATATAAAGATTATTGAATAAAAAGTTTTCTCGTCTTAACAACGAAGTTTTCTTTTTAAACAATCCACATATATTAATACTGTTTATTAAGTAAAAAATCATTTGTTTCCATTTAACACTCACTTCACGCTAATGCCCCGATCTTATCTAATTCAAGTCTCATTAAATTATTAAGCATTGTAGCGTATTGGAATGGAAATTCCCTTATTATATCATCCATGAAGCCCATCACCAACATTGATAACGCTTCCTTTTCCTCAAATCCTCTATTCTCTAAATAGAATAGTTGATCTATACTCATCTTTGCTGTATATGCCTCATGAGCTACCTCGGCAGTATCCTCGAAGACTTGATTATGTGGGAACGTATAAGCCCTGCTTTTCTCATCTAACACTAGAGAATCGCATTTAACATATGCCTTTGAATTTTTAGCTCCTTTCTCAATTTTAACCAATCCCCTATAGCTGGCGTTTCCACCATTAAAGCTTACGCTTTTGCTGATAATTTTACTCTTAGTATTGGATGCTCTATGAATCATTTTAGAACCGCCTTCCTTCCATTCTCCTTCCTCTCCGGCTAAAGTGAGTAACATACTTGTTGATGATGAATTTTCTCCTTCTAATATTGTTGAAGGATAGCTAAAACTATGATACCCGCCTAAAGATCCTTCTATCCAATGAAGATTTGTATTTTTATATGTTATTCCTCTTTTATTACTAATATTAATTATCTTACTGCTCCAATTTTGAATTGTGATATACTTTACTTTCGCATTATCCTT
>QEFD01000208.1 GCA_003086435.1 Acidianus hospitalis | reverse complement strand
TAAGATGAAAGAAAAAAGTCAAGGAAGTTTTATCGAGGATTTATAAAGGAGAAGAAAAGGTCATTACTACAGTATTCTGAGGTAGCAAACATAATTGAAACCAATGTGTAACTCGACTCCTTCCATAGGAGAAATTCTTAACAACGATGATATAAGGATGTAACAAGGGGAGATTATGTAAGTGCAGTTAAAATAGCGGAGGAGAAGAAAATAAGCATTAATGACGCTTTAGCTTACGTAATAATGCAAAATAATAATATAAACGAGATCTATACATTTTTTAACTAATAAGGGGAGTTATCAATTTAGTTATCAAAAGAATAAAAAGGACTTATATGAAAATTTTTCAAGAGACTATTACTCTATCAAAGAATAAATACTTCATGTCTGATATATTATATGTGAAGCGTTTAGCCCTGCTATTGTTACCGCTTTTATTATTGTTATATCCTCCTCTTCATGCTGTACTTATAGGCCCAACAGATTACGGATACGAATTTCTTCAATACCAATTATGCGGAATAACGGCAAAGATTACGTTCTATTGCCTAAACTATACCGGTAAGATACCTAGCATACAACAAAACTTTTGCATAGGACTAAATGCATCTCAAATATTCGTGCAAAACGTAATGCGGTATATAGGTAAGTGCTTTAATCCTGTTTGGGAGACGAGCTTGTACTATAACTGGAGTTACCACAGATTTATTATGACCCCGGACTTAACTGGAAATACTTACAACTTGACTACTTTAATCTATAACGGAACTGGGTACGTTAAGATTGTATTTTTGATATCAAATTGCACTAATACTTTCAAACATTGCGTAACGTTGAAAGGTATTTATAGGGGAATAGTTGGAAGCCTTGAAGGTACTGTAATTGCTGGTTATGGCTGTGGAGAGACAGTAACACTAGAAAAAGGAACAAAGCTTGAAATCTCTTCCCTTTATTTATACAAAGGAAAATGGTACGTCCCTGCAATTATTTTAGGCAATGCCCCAGATACTGCAGAAGCTGCGTATTGCGGTAAGGTTTGTTTACTACCTTGCAATGCCGTCTTAGTTACGTATAACGACTCTCATGGAGAATATTGCATAGATTACTTGGCATTGCCCAGCGTCATCATTTTTAATAACACGGTAAAAGTATTTCCTTATAACAGCTTATGGGAGATTGAATATCCTAACGGTAGTACAAGGTATTTTGTTAATTGCACAACCTTTGTCGAAGGATCAAGAGTCTGTCCGGTAGATGTTGTAGGAAATTACACCTTCCTTTTGAATAAAACCTACCTAGTTAAGTCCTGCATTCCTATTTATGGAGAAAAGGAGTTTTACATTCCTAAAGCTGAGTACTTATTTTACGTAGAAAATGATAGTTACCATAAAATATTCGTAAACGGAAGTGAGACGATATTATTTCATAACTCGTCGTCGTCCTATAATACTACGAGTAATAATTCAGTAAGTTCTACAACTTCTAATTTGCAAACATCTACAACAACAAGTAATAATCTTACGTCAAGCGAGCAGTCCATTATTTCTACGCGCTTATATAAAAATCCTCATAGCCCTACTATAGAATTCCTCTTAATATCATTTATTGCATTAATTGTTATTGTAGCTTTATTACTATTGGTTCTCAGGGGAAATAAGGGTTTAAAACACTAGGAAAATACTTATACAGTAGAAGACCAAAGAATGCATAATCTCTTAATTAATGCCCATTGACTCAGGATTAGTCTTTTTCTGGCTGTTTCTTAAAAGACCGAGTATAACTAGTTCGCAGGTAAATAGAATGGATAGAAAGTGGTTATCTTAAAGTTTTTCTAGTTTTTATGATCTTAACGCCGGGTTAAAATCTGTTCTTATCATCAAATACCATTTAGTTAGTTAAACATAATAATAAGGAATAGGTTTAAGTTAATTTCTGCATTAAAGGAATTTCCTTCGCTATTACATTATACACATTTTATTCATTCTATAAAAACAAATGTTCAATCTCTTCAATAATTCTCTTCCTATTAAATTCATTTCTACGTATGGAGATGATTCGATAAACGCGTCAACATTTAAATTGCCTATGATAATATTTGCTCGGGCCACGTAAACTTCAACATTACCTATAATTCCCCTATATTTTCTAGTAATAGGAAGTTCCAGTGAGTTAAGTTTCTTATAAATTTCGTGGTTAAGAAGTAACCAACCGGAAAATCCAGTGTCAACTAATGCATCTATCTCAACAGAATTTTTAAGGTCAGTCACTTTTACGTGTAGTATAGGCTCTTCATTTATATTAAAACACTCCAGGGAGTTCACCCTCTCCAGTTAACCACTTTTTACTTAGAGCATAGCACTTCTTGTACTTTTTAGCTTCCTTTATCATATCTTCCTCGCTTTCAAAACCACCTATGAAATTTCCGTCACAGAATAATGCGTACTTTCCTTCATTTACCGCATCCCAAAATTCTTTGCTCTTTATCACCATCATCCTATCTAGGTCTTTATTTAATAACCAAAGTTTTATTGCCTCATTTACGGCCTCGCTTACCGAAATACCTTCGATTGAAGCCTTAGCCTTTAACATTCTATAAAGCTTTTCATCAACGTCTTTTATAAGTACTTTCACTAAGTTTAACTTGTTAAACTAGTTAAAATATTTAATGGTATAATAGACGTTAGATACAATTTTTCTATAAAGTTACTCTTGATTTAGCTATAATTAGAGTTTATTAAGCTAAAAAGTATGTAACAAAATCCGCAATCCATAAGAAGGGCTTTATATATTAACTGTTATCCTTCTTGAGAACCCAATTACGCATTCTATTGCGAACAATTATGATAGCTAACATAAATATAGAGAAAGAAATATTAGCTTAAAGGAATATTTAGACACGATTAAGAGAATCGCGATGAAGTGGGAAGATTAATGAGGGATCTGACTTTATACTTAGTCTATCTAGATACACTACTTACTATGATAGGTGCCTTTGCCATATATTCAACGAACTTCATTGCTTATACAAATGCAACTCCAATCCTCGGCACAATCTACGGAATTATAATAGTTACACGGGGGCTTTTCCCACTATTTCTCCATAATGAAAGGCTCTTCAGAACATTACCGTTCATTCACTTACTGGCCTTATTCCTAATGGTCACTCTGGCCTTAATCTTCGACAACATTACGGTTTACCTCATTGGGATATCGGTTTCTTCCCTATTGGGTGTGTACACAGGGAGTTACGTATATAGTTTGGAAGTTACATGGTCTAAGCGCTTATCAGATCCCTCAAAGTTTTTCTCACTAATTTCTGGATCAGAGGCCCTAGCATTCTTCCTGGCCCCTATTGTTACATATTTGACTCAGAATAAACTAGTTTTCTTGATAATACTCTCTATCCTTACAAGCTTAGGATTCTTTTTTTTATTGTACTTTGCTTACCTCAATAGGACAGAAATTAAGCCGAAGTTCTTCGCTGGAGAACTATCATTAATCAAGAGAGCTAAGGCCCTTGCGACACTGGCAGCCTTCAACTGGTTCTTTCTATACCTCTGGATGGGAATGGTCTTTGAGCTCGGCGTTATGAGGGGTATACCCAGCTCTCTGATACTAATAGGCGTTGAGTTAGAGACTGCAATTTACATGATTATCCAGTTTGTCATTAGTAAGAGGGGGATTAAACGTCTTGCAAAAATAAGAGTTGTCTCTGGCTTATTGGCAATTTACGCTTTAATAGTTTTTACTTTTATTTTACTTTCCTCCATGAATGTCAGTGTAGTCACGTTCTTTATATTGCTCATTGCCATAGCGGTTTCGAGTAGTCCGTTAGAGTCTCTCATAAACACGTTAGTCTCCTCTACTAAGTCCGTTGAGATCTCTACGGTAATAGTAAGCTTTAACTACATTGGGGGCGGAATAGGTTATATTCTAGCGTCATTATTACTCAAGTTTCTAGGTAGCTAAAAAAGG
>QEFD01000207.1 GCA_003086435.1 Acidianus hospitalis | reverse complement strand
ATTCCATTCTTACTATACTAAAGTTACTTTCAACGTAAGCCAATGAATTACTACAATTTGATACAGCTTTAATACAGTTAATTGATTGAGGTTTCATAATTCTAGAGTTTTGAGCAACGTAAGTTTCGTTCTTGACATGAAGTATGCCATTCTTTAAAACTATCGGCATAGGAGGTGTCGGAACTTTACGGCATTGTATTATAAACCAATTGTATACTATAGCCTTAGCTACTGCACCTTTTTCTGTAGAAATTGCTGCATGGTTAAATATTCCTATAAAGTAAGGTTTATTATATCCAGCATTTTCAGTAAAGTAATTAACGTATAATGTTATGTTACCGAAAAGAGACGTATAAGGTATGTAAAATAAGTGTACTGGACTTTTATAAACTCCAAACTCAACATTAGTTTCCGTACCGTTTATTATTACTGGGAAAGTAACGTTATAACAAAATACTGCATCAGGCGGATGGGCAGTAGGCGGCTTATAAAATGCTATAACTATAGAATTTAACATATTCTCTTGCATACATCCTCCAGTATCACAGAATATCTTTAAGAAGACTCCAAAAGCTCCTTGTAAATTATAGGAATAATCTACTGAAATTTCCTTATAATAGCCCGGAACTATGTAACCTATTGCTAATATACTTTGATTACTTATTATTATCATGCACTTAGGAGTAGTTGTTACGTTTACTTCCAAGCCTCTTATATTGAAATACCATAAATTACAATATATTAGCCTAGTTTTATTATATCCCACGTAGTTATAATATTGCGTAGTGGGCACCAGTTGTATAAAATTACAGTCAGATAATCTATTCGTTCTGTGTGTCATATTTGCATTTAAATTTTCTACTGTAGTAAAAGAAAATGATTGAATCAGTTCCACTAATATTATTGATATCAATATTAGTATTATAGGTATAATTAATTTTTTTACCATTTTTGCTCAAGATCTTTATGTGCTATTCCACTATTAATACTTAAAAATAGTATGCGTTCCAGTTTAGATGAAATGAAAAAATTTCCTATAATTAGAAAATAATAAATGTCTTTTATTTATTTTATTTCAGTATTTTAAGAACTAATTCTTTTAATTTATTTACATTATGCCTTATGAACAACTCTCCAATATTTATATCAATTTTAAATTCTCCAATATTTATGATTCCTTGAGAATTAGCTTCTGCTGTTGTTATTGTATCAAATACTCCTTCTTTTACTGAAAAATCTTTGCCCACCTTGCTTTCTTTGACAAAGGATGGATAAAGATATTTTATAGCTGAAGACTCAACAGTTCCTGCATGCAAGTCCTCACCTTGAAAGAAATTATAGTCAGGGTAAAATACGTATACTTTTTTGTTATTATTGCTCTCCTTTTTGTCATCTCTATTTAGATTTATTTCTCTCTTTATTACCTCTAGAATAGCCTGGTTTCCTCCGTGCGCATTAACTATTATTACTGCCTTCGACAGTTCTAAGGCCTTCTTTATTACTTCTACTAAGTAGTTATAGAATGTAATATATGATACTCCAACATAAGGCAAGCCGCTATGTTCGATAGAGCATGAATAATAAATTGTAGGGAATAGTAACACGTCGTCTTTAAATTCGCTCTCTACTCTCTTAGCGATCTCCTCGGCAATAATGGCATCTGTGCCCATTGGTAAATGAGGCCCATGTTGTTCAATACTGCCAACAGGGAGTAAAGAAATTTTATTAAAAACTTCATCCCTAGTAGAGTAAAGTAAATGCATAGAATATTAAAAGGGAGAGAGATTTAATGCTCTGTTATTCTTTCCCTCATTGCTAAAAAGCTTGAGTATATAACTTCCTTCATATTTACCTCTTTTAAGTTGCTACTTCTTAAGTCCTCTCCTGGATTTGCTATTAACATCTTTATTCCCGCCTTCTTTAATATCCTATATGAAGGAAAACATAATGAGCCGTGAGGAGCTATAACTTCATTTGCTTTAAGCTCTACGCATTCTTTAGCAACAGCAGGTCTCTTCATTGGAGAGTTGAGTGCAGGATTATTTCTTTTTTCTATAATTTCTCCATTTTCATTCATTAGTACTAGGTATTTGGCTTTGGAGAAGATTTCAAATTTCATGCTATCGTTAACTGTAGTGCAGATTATCACATGTTAATATTCATCTAAAGGGTTATAAAATAATGCTAGCACTCTTTAATAATTATTTTATTATTTTTATCGAAACATATTGTTACTCCTGAAAAGAAGTCATCTCTACCCAAAATAAGTCCGGGATATATGCCAGGATTTAACTTATTAAACTCTAATATTGCTACTGGTAATTCTGCCATTTTATTTCTATAAAATTAAATCTTATTTTATACCTCTCGCTAAATCTGGATAAATTAGCTAGGAATATTATATCTATCCTTTTAGAGTAATTCTCATCAAAACATTGCATAAAAATATCACGATCTAAGATTGAAAATCTACTACCTGTGTCTGGCAACGCATATACTAAATATTCCTTGTTAAGCTTCGGGCACTCCATTTTTGTTTTCAATAATGGTAATTTATAATTGTTAATTTCAACATAGGGTATTTCTACGACCATTTCTTTGACCTATTAGTCATCTATAACAGTAATTATATCATAAGTTCCCTTTTCATATCCTTTCTTTTTCATAATTTCATCTATTTCCTCCTTTGTGCTTCCTTTAGCTACAATATTTCTATTTTCATCTATAGCATAATATATAATTGACATTTTAGGTAGTTTATTATGGCAAGGATCAGTCACTTTAATTACTTCCTCCTCCTTAGATAATGTAGAGTTCATTAAACGACTTATTACTAGGCCTATTTGTGTATTAAATATTGTTTTTACGATAAAATTGAGTTTTTCGTCCTCTGAGAATCTAAAATCTGAAGAACGATTTATTGCATTGATAATCTCTGGGGTAATTTTATCTAGCTGAATTTCCTCTTTAACTTTTGTAACTGAGTATTCCTCTACATTGAATTTTTCACATATGGTCTCTAATATCTTGTTTAATTCGTTGTAAACATTAAATTCACTAGAATTGATATTAACTCTATATATATTTCCGTTAACTTTATAGGTAACTATAAGTTTCATAAGAGAAAATCATTAGTTAAGGCTTAAATATTTTCACGTATTTATCGAGTGTCGACATCAGTTTCACTCACTTGTAATATTCACATCTATCGTGTTTACTTGTGGCGTAACTTATCCTTACTTTTAATTACTTTCAATTCAGCCACGAGCACCACCCTTCTAAAGGGATCAACAACCTTCACCCTTATACATGAAAACACTACTACTTTTCCATCTTTGTAAGCAATCATCATTTAGGGAGATCATTAATAAATGTAATTCTATATAAACATAAACTACATCAAAACGATATGAAGGAATGAATATCTAATAAAAGACTTACAGCCTACAAGGTTCTTTATAGTAAGATTTAAAGCACGTAGTGAAATAGTAAAATATGTGCAACAAACAGTAGAATATCCAATAGCAACATATTTACCTAGAGAGGTAGTCTACTTTGACGGAACTTCAGCAATCCTTCCAGAAGATTATGTATTAAAAGAGGGTAACTTGAGACTGTTTGTGCCTAAGATTAAAATCGAGGAAGTTGTTAATACTATGAAAACCTCTGGGTTCCATGAGGAAAAGCTAAAGGTATACAAGGGCGAGAAGTATTCTCTTGTAATGAAATTTTATGATATTTGGGATCTTCATGTTAAGGTATATTCTGATGGTTTCATTGACTCTCACTTTGAAGTAAGCAGAGAGTATCTAGAACACATAAATTATGAAACAATTCCTTCAATCTACGAACCTTTTGAGTTTTATAGGACTGCTTATGACAAGCTACACATCTTTGATAATGTAACTAAGAAGTGGATAAAAGAAGTCAGAAGTAATTATCTAGTCACTTTAAATCCTCCTAGTACTTTAACTCCTTGGAAGCCAATATCCGTAATAGCAGGCGTGTTAGCTGGTATAGGCTTCATTGCATACGCCCTCTCAAGATTAGATAAGGGAGAAACAAGTGAGAATTGAAGGTAAAATATCGCAGAACAATGAACTGATAGTAGATGGAAGCATATGTAAAGATAAGAATAAATTTCAAACTAGCTTTAAAATAGATTCTGGATTTATAGGCTATGATATAGCTATCCCTGCTAATATAGCAAGTAAATTATCCTTAAGTCCTTCTAAGGTTGAAAAGTTTTCTACTGTTATTGGATCTGTGACATTGCATGCAGGGAACGACGCAATCTTATGCTTAGGAGATAAAGTATACAAGATTTCTTATGTTATTCATCATGGAAGATTTCCTTTGATTTCTATTAATTTTCTTAAGAACATATCTGAAATAATGATAATAGATTTTATCAATAGTTCGCTGACAGTAATTCTAAAATAATCTCTTAAATTCGTAGAGAGGCGATAGTTAGAAAGCTGAAGGCTAAGTTTCATAAAGTTGCTTAATTTCCTCTAGCATTTCTCGAGTTTAGCTTACTTCTCATTATATTGAGTTAATTTGAAAGAAATCAATAAATTCTATACTGTTTAACTTATTGTAGGCATTAAATCTCTTAAAATGATATCAATTTTCTATGTATTTCTATCAACTCTAAAATAATAAGCATCATAAGAGAAAATCATTAATTAGGATAATATCTTAGCTGATAATCGTCAGATAGACCTTTCATTCCATAATACTCCAATGAAGAATGCTAAAGATACTGGTATTAGCAAAGCAAACGAATACCTTATTCCTATAGAGTTCACTATAGTTGAGATAATTATAGGTACGAAGGAAGTAAAGGCAGTCATCGTAGCTGAAAAATAACTATTGGCGACATTCCTCTCTTCCTCAGGAAAGCTTCTTGTTAGCGCAATTAGTGAAGTGGGGTAAGTTAGACCGTGAGGTATTCCTAGTATTATTAACGCGATTATGTAAAGGATGAGAGAATTTGATAAGAAAATTGCAGATAAGCCTATTATAGTTAAACTAGCCGAAATCCATATTGGCAACCCTAGATCTCTTGGAGGCAATATAGTCATCATCAACCTACCTAAAAAGGAAGTCGCAAAGAACATTCCGAATAATGCAGTCGCCAAGGAATAAGATGCGTGAAACGAGTCTACCGCATAAATTCCTCCAAAAGTAGTAAGAGTACCGAAAGGTAATGCATACATTAAATTAAGGAATATTGATATTCTAAAGCCAGGGTTCTTCCAAACCTTTACTTTTACTCTTTCGTTTTCTTCCTCTTCCGGAAATTTAACTAGTAAAGAAGATATTGCAACTAACGCCGGAAGTATTGAGAAGAATATGAAAGCTTGGAATAAAGTAAACTTAAGAAGTATTGCTGACTCAATTAAAGGCCCTATGATGAGTGAAGTGCTTAAAGCTAGTGTATAAAGTGAGAGCATCCTTTCCCTGGTTCTTTGATCTTGAAAAAGTCCAGCAGAGGTGATTATGTTAGGCATTATCATGCCTAAAGAGAAGCCTACAAGAGAAGTAAGCAACCAAACGTTGTAAGGATTTGAAAAGTAAAATAAAGGGAAGACCGTTGAGTAAATTATGGCAGACGTTATGAACACTTTTCTCCTTATAGAAGACGTAAGCCTTGAGTTGATTAACCCACTAGCTATAAAAGCTGAGAGCATTGCTAAAGAAGAGATTACCCCTATTAAAATACTGGAAAAGTGGAAATAGTACTTTGCAATGAGCGGTAAAGTCGTAATTATCATATTATTTGAAGCCCTTAATGAGAAAGTTATAATAACTATTATAACTGCATAGATAAGCGTTCTTCTGTTCATAAAGATATATCATAGAATAAAAGATATATCGTTTTCCAAGTCTATTTATGGTTATTGCCTAATGTGTGAATGCGGGGAATACCAAGACCTGATCACGTAATGCTCCTTTGAATGCTAGTATCGACTTTCTTCATTAATGAGAAGAATATTCCTTGGTCTACATGATATTCGACTTCAGAAAACCCTGCATTAAAGAAATCTTTCCTCATGTTTCTAACAATCTCCGGTTCAATAAGTATAAAATATCCGTTATCCTTTATTACTTTGCTTACCTCGTTGGCTAAGTCGTTTCTTTCCTTTCTTATTTTATTATAAAAATAAAGGACAGAATAAGCTAAATCGAAGCTTTTCTCTTTAAAAGGTAAAGGAAATAAGTTCTCCACCAAATTGTAATCCTCACCTTTTAAATAATCCTTAACTTCCTTGTCTGTAATTTCCTCGTTCCATACTTCTATGGAAACTAGGGAAGGAAGTTTAGTTTCCTTCTCGACGCTTAACGTAACTAAACAGTTACCGCAACCTATTTCTAAGACTTTTTTAGGATTGATCCTCTTTATTATTGATGAAACGAGTTTACCTATCCTCAGCTCTTCGCAAATTGTGACTCCCATTCTTCTAAAAGGTCTGTAATTCCAGGAATTTATACTGTCAAAAATAGATGACATAGTTAATTATGATATCTTAAATTTATAAATTATGATAAATACTACGTCACTTTCTGACTACTCATAATCTTTAATGTTTACCTCCTTTATTTTGAAATTTTTGATTACAACATTAAAATATTCTTCCACTTTTTGTCTATATTCTTCTTTAAGTTCATCCCTCATTAAATGCTCTCTTACTATACCTGAGATATAATCTGCCGAATGAATTAATTCGCATCTATCATGTCCGGTAAAATCGACTCTAAGGACTTTAGCTAAAGTCCATTTAGGAAAATTAATGATAATGTATTGTTTATCACTTTCTCTTAATATCGGAGTTCTATCATAATGAACAACGACGTTCTTGCTTGCTACGTATTTCCTTAAATGTAAGCCCAATATCTCTCCGTAAATTTTCGCCGAGTAATTACTTAATTTTGTTTCATTTACCTTCCTTATAATTAATGAGATTCCCGTCAGGTTCTTTAATACCTTGTTTACAAAAATTCCTTTAACGTCCTTTCCTAACTTGAATTGTTTAGGTGAATCTTCCGACCATTTAAAATATTTTATATTCTTACCCGTGAGCCTTTGTGCATCCTTTATTGCTTCCTCGTATAAATTTAGGTAACAGTTTATATCGTTAATTAAAACTGCTGAAATTATAAACGGTTTTTCATCATTTGGATTTCCTGCCTCATCAATTGCTATGTGAATCTCATTTTTAGTCATTATTTAAAGAATTCAACTACGAGTAAAAAAGAAATCGATCACGTGTAAGCTTAAATATTTCTCCACACAAGTTATTAATTGGGAGTGCACGGGGATACGTGCACTATGATCAAAACTCACGAGTGCACGGGGATACGTGCACTATGAGTTAACCTCAAAAATCCTTCCTCAAAAATTATCATATGCTTGAGTCAATTAAACCTATGAGTAAAGGCCAAGAGGAATTACTTAACGCACTTACTAACTCCAATTATAATATTATAGGTATATTTGGCCCCACAGGAACTGGGAAAAGCTTATTTTCATTAGCTTACAGTATCGATTCAGTCTCCACTGGAAAATTTAGGAAATTAATTGTAGCAAAGCCTATAGTTGACGTAGTAACTCAGGAAGAATTAACAAGAAAAGAATATGACAAGTATGAAGATATGGTAAAGGATTACATAAAGGACGTTCTTGGCGGTTTTGCTGAAGAGAAAACTATAGATGATCTGTTCTCTTCTGGGAAAATAGAAGTGTTAGATTCAAGGTACTTAAGAGGGAGGTCTTTCAACGACTCGATAATATTTTTAGACGATGTTCAGCTAATGAAGCCCGAAAGCGTACTAGAGCTGTTCATAAGGGCAGGGAAGAACTCGAGGTTAATTA
This sequence comes from Acidianus hospitalis, assembly GCA_003086435.1. Lineage (GTDB taxonomy): Archaea > Thermoproteota > Thermoprotei_A > Sulfolobales > Sulfolobaceae > Acidianus > Acidianus hospitalis. The sequence continues at coordinate 12,602 of QEFD01000207.1, read as the reverse complement.
TAGCCGGAGATCCCGTTTTCCAGACTTTAAGTAATGAGGCAGATTCTTCTGAAATTATAAGGGAAGTGTTACTAAATGAGAAAGACGCAAAGGTTGTGGACTTAGGAATAAAAGATATCGTTAGGGCAGGGACTAAGAGGGGAATAAGGCTTTTGTTAGAGTATAAATTAAGGTCCAGAAAGCTCAGTGAAGCTGAAAAGAAAGTAATGGATTCTGCAAAAATTCGCGCTCCAGATGCAGATATAATAACTGTCGTTGAATTCTCAGAAGAAAAGAAAAAGCTTAATATAACCTCAGAGCACGTCCCAGACGCATTGATAGTAGTAAAGGAAGGCAACGCGGGTAGACTAATAGGTAAAAGCGGAGAAAGGATTAACGGAATAGAGAGCGATACTAAGATGAAGGTTAGAGTAGTGGAGTTAAAACTAGACTTTAAGGATATAATAAGGGCGGTGCATCCTTTACCTTGGGTAGTTAAGCACGTTGAGGATGTAGATTTTCAAGGTAACGAGCTCGTAGTGAGATTAAAGAAAGAGTCCGGTGGCTTCATAGGTCAGAAAGGTGTAAATATCAGGCTAGTTGAATACGTAATTAAACAAATGTTTAATGTAGGGGTTAGAGTAATCCAGCCTAGCGAGGAAAATCAATCATAAAGGCTTTGCGATATCATGAATTGTCCATCTTAACGGTAACTCTTATTTTTGCAATCCTAGGTTGTCGATCTCCATTATTTATTTTAAGGTAAGTAGGCAAATATACTACTTGATGTTAATTAGAACTTCAGCAGAAATATATTTGGAGGAGGCTGATGAGTTTTTGAATAAGGGAGATTTAGTTGATGCTTGTGAAAAATATTATAAAGCTGCAAGAGAGGCCATAATACTCTTAGCATATAAATATAACATTCACGGTGATAATATAGAGGATATAGTAACTAAGCTTGCTGAAATTTTAGGAGATAATATAATCTCTTATTGGGCGGGAGCTTCATTACTTTACACTGCAAGGAAAGAGCTTGATGCAGAATTAATAAAAATGTATAGGCAAGATGTGGTTGAGCTTGTCAACCTTGCAAATGAGAAATTTAATTCTTAAATATTTGGAGGAGGCTGATGAGTTTTTGAATAAGGGAGATTTAGTTGATGCTTGTGAAAAATATTATAAAGCCACAGAGGATTTTCTAAAGTATATAGCTATTGTAGATAATATGAGTGAAATATTAAATCAGGTAAACGCAAAAAACTATTGGGAATCTGAACTTTTGTTTAAAATCGTTAAAAAGAAAGTTGAGCTAAAAGATATCTGGAAGGCCGCTTGGAAATTGCATACTGATTGCTTTCATGAGGAAAGAATGAACCTAAGTGAAGTAAAGACTTTGGCTAGTATAATCAAAGTAATTTCAAATAGAATATAAATGTTATTCGCTTTCTCTAAGTTTATTACCTCAATATTGGCTTGTGATTTCTCGTATAATTGAAAGAAATCGTTTCTTTGCCTCGTCCACGTCAAAGTCTATAAATTCTTTCAATTTTTCTATTACTTTTAATCCGTTTTTAATCATTTCTTCGCTTAAACCATATCCTACATTGATTTCCTTTGGCTTGCAGCCTATTACAATTATTTTTCTATTTTTACCATCAGAATTTAAGATTGTGAGTATATCTCTCATAGACATGGAGTGAGAGCCGCCTAAAGACATTGAAATTACTGCTTGAGGAATTTCATCTTCTAATTCAGTTTTTATTTCAAAAACTTCTACGTCACTATCTATATCCGCTGCATCAATAATGATTATTTCATCATAATCCCTTATATCATCTATGATAGATAAACTTCCCATTCCCAAGTCTTTAACATCTATTGGAATTAACCCGTCTAATGCTTGGGCTATAAAGCTTCCGCAACCATCGTCTTTCATAAAAACATTTCCTACTCCTATTACGACTTTCATTTTTCCTCACTGATGTAATAAACTTGTCCCAATGCTATTCCTCCATCTCCAGGCGGTACTTTAGATTGAGTAAGTATTTCGACTCCTTCTGAATTTTCTATCATACCTTTTAGTATATATTCATTAACTGACGCTCCACCAGATACTACTATTTTTTCTGGATTAAGTTTCAAAGCAGCTTGAACTAACGCTTTTCCTAATTTGTATTGTATAGTATACGCAATACTTGGCTTATCTTGAATTCCGTTTTCAATAATCCACTTAAATGCCGCCGTTGTGTCTATTTCGTTATTAGTTATTGGAAATTCGAAATCTAGTAACTTACCATTTCTTGCAAAGGCTTCAAGCTTTATTGCCGGTTCTCCTTCGTAAGTTCTATAATGACAAATATCTAGTAACGCCGAGACTGAGTCCAAAAATCTCCCTGTACTTGAGGTAAATAATCTGTTTTTCCTCGTTTGATACTCTAATACTTTTAGTTCTATATCATTTAATTTGACATAATTTTGAATTTCGTTCCAATCCATAAATGTTGAGAGAAATAGTGCTAGCATTCTATCAGGTTTTAACGAATTTATGTCTCCGCCAGTATAAGGTACATATTTTAAATGATATTCTCTTGAATATTTTTCTCCATGATCTTTTATGTTGATTACCTCTCCGCCCCATCCGTTACCGTCGTCTCCGTAACCTATGCCATCAATTATTATTCCTATAGCGTCGTGAAGACCATACTCAGCCATGGCGCTTAGTCCGTGAGCTAAGTGATGTTGCACTTGTACCAGTTCTGCTGAGTATTCTTCTGAAAGTTTTGATGCGAGTCTAGTGCTTTGGTATGCTGGATTCTTATCTGCTACTATAACTTCAGGGGTTAGGTGGTAGGTATTTAAGAAGAACTTTATATATTTTTCCAGGTCTTCAAGAGTGTTTAGCTCGTCGGTGTCACCTATGTATTGAGTAAGAATGACCTTATCGTCGAAAGCTACAGCACCAACGTTTTGCAGTTCGGCGCCAACTGCTACTGCAACTTTTCTCAATTTTTTCTTTATTCTTATCCATGTAGGGGCATATCCTCTGCTCCTCCTGAGGAACATAATTCTCCCTGCAGATATTCTTATCACGCTGTCATCAACTCTATTTACAATTTTTCTATTATGATATAAAACATAATCCACAACTCCCTTTAATTTAGTTTTCACGCATTCCTCATCAGTACACATTGGTAAGCCGTGCTTATTTCCGCTCGTCATTATTGATATTTTTTCCTTAAGATTATCGAGTAGTAAATAATGTAATCCAGTATAATATAAGAAGAATCCTTCTCTATCTAGGTAAGGAGAAACGTACTTGGAAATTTCTGAATCCTCCTTTTTCTTGAGCAATACTATAGGTCTCTCTAAGGATTTTAGTAATTCCTCTTCCAATTGGCTTACTTCAGCGTATTTTTTAATAACGTTTACGGATAAAGCCATTAGTGCAAAAGGTTGTTGAGGTCTGTTTTTCCTTTCTCTTAGTTTTATTACAACGTCATCGTCAAATGGGTTAGCCGCAATGTGAAAACCTCCTATTCCTTTTATTGCCAAAATATACCCTTCCTCAATAAGCTTCGCGGCAGTAGCTATGGGATCTTTGTCTTGTATTATTTCTCCATCAGTTGTAGAAAGGAAAACTTTGGGACCACAAATAGGACAACTTATTCCTTGTGCGTCGAATCGTCTCTCGTTTTCAGGATCTTCGTATTCTGCCTTACATTTATCACACAAGGGAAAATCTCTCATAGCAGTGTTCTCTCTATCATAAGGAATTTTATAAAGCATCGAATATCTTGGTCCGCAATAGGCACAACTATTGAAGGGATATTTATATCGTCTATCTTTAGGATCCAAAATCTCTCTTAAACAATCGTCGCATATTGATAGGTCTGGAGGTATTTGACTAGGTTCATTTACTACGTTGCCACTAGGCAAGATTTTAAACTCGTGAATGTCTTGGATATTATCTTCCTCTATCAATATTTTTTCAATTTTAGCCGGTGGTGGAATTTTAGAGAAAAGCAAGGAAAAGAACTTGCCTATGTTTTCTTCCCTGCCTATTATCTTAACTTCTACTTCGCTTCCACCCAAATTTTTTACATAACCATAAACATTAGATTTTACCGCTATTCTATATATGAATGGTCTAAAACCTACGCCTTGCACGATACCGGAGATAAGTATTCTATAAGCTTTCATAATAGTAGTCTCTCATTGCCTATTTTAATGATTTTATGAAGTTTTTAAGCTCATTCTTAACGTCTTCTTCATTTATAACCTTTATAGCATAACCTGCATGTACTAAGACATAGTCTCCTATTTTGGCGTTTACTAGGCTAAGCTCAACTTCCCTTCTTATTCCGTTAAAGTCAACTATTGCAGAACCTTCATTATTAATTTGGATTACCTTACCTACGTATGCCATATCGTATGGATCATACATTACGGATCACGCTGTTAATCTCTTTCTCGTAATTTAGAATTTCATCGAACTCTTCTTTTGAAATTTTTTCATATATCATACCATAACTAACTATTACGTAATCCCCTGGCTTAAGGTCCTCAAAACCATTAGCTAATACCGGTTCTATTATTCCATTACCATAGTCTACGAAAACTATGCTATCTTGAACGTTAATGACTTTTGCTGGAAAACTTAAGCACATAATTAAGAATTATTGGCAACGTTTAAAAGTATTGTTTATATATAGATTTAACTAGATAGCATTAAAAAGAAAGATTACAAAAATTATTTAATGAATCCATTAGATCTTGAAGCTATTAGTTTGAGAATAAATATTGAAAATAATGTAGTTGTATCTGCTCAATCTTCTGGGAATAAATTAAGAGGGTATGAGAAAGCATTTTTAAATAAGAAAGTGAAAGAACTCCGAGATATTATACCAAGAGTCCTAGCTACTTGTAGTCAGTCTCACGTTTCTGCATTTACTCGAGCTGTAGGTACTATTAATCATAATAGTGAAATATTATCAAGAATTGCTGTATCATTAGAAATAATAGAAAGTCATATTAAGCATCCTTACATATATTGGTTTCCATATATAGGAGATAAGAATTATGATTTCCCTTCAGGAGAGAGGTTTAAAAGAATAATTCCTTTTTCTAAAAAAGTTAAGGAGATTATGGAAAAAATGGGAGGAAAATGGCCTTATACTAATTACCTAAATAAAGGATTTAAGGTCAAGTTAAGTAAGGATGATATCGAATTTCTTAGAAAAGTAGTTGAAGATGAAGTTATAGGTATGAAAATTGAAGATTTTCTTAGTATAGATAATATTGATGAATTAGGAGGAGACCTAACTTTACTTAAAAAAGTACCTTACTGGACTGCTGGACTGGGTAAGTACTTGGTAGTAGGTTTTCCGTATTCAGCTACTATTGATTTATCTAAGTTAAAGGACACTGGATTAGATGTGACATATAATGGAGATCATGTAGAAGTTGGCCCCTTAGCTCAAGCCTTAACCTTTGATAGTATGGTTAAAAAGCTACATGAAAAATATGGTCCATCTCCATTACTTAGAGAAATTAGTAGAATAAAAGTAGCTTGCAAATTATTAAGTGAATTAACTGACTTTGATGGAGAGACTGATGGATACGAGATTTTAGGAAGCGGAATAGGGATGGTGGAATCTATAAGAGGATCCCTTTTGCACAAAGTTTCAATTAACGAGGACAAAGTAATTGATTATGCTATAATACAACCAACGTCATTTAATGCTTCCCCTGGAGGAGCATTAGAATATGCTGTTAAGGGAATTCCAGTTAAAGATCCTAAAAATCCCTGGGAGATTTCCTTGGCTGTAAGTTCTTTAGATTCTTGCTTTGTTACAGAAGTAATCATATATGAGGGAGGTAAACTAATTTCAAAAAAGAGAATAGGAGGTTTCTGTTAATGAGCTCTGGACATTTTTTCTGCAATCCTTTGAGCAATTAGTTTTATTCCCTCAAAGTTTAATTCTACGTAATCACCTTTTATTTCTACTAGACCAGAGTTTAGAACTCTCTCGTCTATTTCGCTTATTTTGGTCTTTATGCCACTAGACATATTGATATAAATCTCCTGCAGAGAGTCTAGAATTCCATATAACTCTGATAGTCTTTTTATCCCAGCGTCAGTCAAGTAAAGCCAACCATTTTCTTCTTTGACTAATCCTTTCTTTATTAGATCGTTAATATCAATATCCTTTAATCTAAGCTCATTAACCCTTCTAGGTGCCGTATTTATTTCTTCGAGAGCTTGCAATTCAGAAAGCATCTTACTAATCCCTCATAATTTTTAGAGAATGCTACTATTGTAATTCTTGGATTAATCCCCTTTATTTTTGCGTTTAGAAGGTAATTTTCAAGCTCATTATAGGAGAAAATTCCTGGATAAATATTCTCTACGGTCACGATTATGATTCCTTCTCCTCTTAACGAATCTATAATTATTACTTCATCTTCGTTTTTCATTAGATCTTCAAGTAGAGCTAATTTATTTCCTATGTAAACTCCTCCAAAATCTTTAGCAATTTTTCCTTCTTCTTCAAAATCCTCGCTACCTATTCCTATTATTTTCAAAGCCTTATCACCAGTTTTTCCATTCCTGAATCGAAGAAGTGGACATTACACACCATGCATGCATCATGAGATCTAACTATGTGAGCAACTTCTATTGGGTTATCCACATCATTAACTTCGGTTCCAATAAGGGATAAGCTTAAATGACTTAAGTTACCGAAAGGATCTTCTGGTCCCATATTTATTTGCGTTGGAGTTACTATCTGATAATTGTATATCTTTCCATCCCTTATTACTATCCAATGACCTAGAGAACCTCTAGGCGCTTCTAGCATTCCATACCCTCTAGTATTGTTAACTTCATCTGGTTTTTTATATGCTGGTTTATTTACATCAAAGTCGTTTAACTCGTTCATAATAATCTTATGAATAAGAGCTAGTCTAATTATTCTAGCAATTTCCCTTAATAATACATTTGATTTGAATCTTCTTACTAAATCCACCATTAGACTGTTTCCTCCAACGGTAAGCATTGATATTACTCCCACTTCTGGAGCAATAAGCGAGTTCCCCAGTTTATATCTGCAGGCCTTTGTGAATGTGTATTTACTAGAATTTATATTTGGAGGTAACGGATTAGTCTCACCGTCAAATGGATGTAGTCCTATCTTTTCACCTTCATAATAAGTATAATAAGAATTTGACACAAATTCTAGAATATTGTTTTGATCTAGATCAATTTTTTCCCAATTTTCCAAATTTATTATACCTTTTTCGAAAATCAACTTGCTTTTTCCAGGAACGTACTTCTCTGCTAAAGGCACGTGACCGAAAGACATGAGATAGTTGGATCCTCTGCCTAATTCTAACCATCCCATATCTTTTCCATAATTCCAGATTTTACATAAGTCTCCGTTAGGATAATCAATACACCATTGCTCTAATCCTTTTAAAGAATTGATTTCAAGGAATTGATATAATGGTCCTCCTAATACGGTCTTCTCTAGAAACTCTTCCGTTATATGAGTTAGAATTCCTTTTGCTTTCATTATATCGTTATAATACGGTTCCGTTGTAACTCCTCCAGGAACCATAGCTGATCCGTGAGGCCATTGACCGCCAAATATTGCGTAAATTTCGGTATACTTTTTCGACCACTTTACTGCTTCCTTATAAGAACTTCCAATATAAGGAGCCCATCTTAATACCATATCTTTATAGAAAGGTAAATTCTCGTATTTTTTATTAACAGTGTCTATCAAGAACATCAGATAAATATGCCTTACATCGTTTTGTGCCATTTCAGCTAATGCCATCACATTTCTTAATCTAACGCCGTTAGGAGGTACGTGAGCGTTATATGCCATGTCTAAAGCTTGTGCCGTAGCGTATAGATGTGATGCGCCACAAATTCCACATATTCTAGGTGTAATTACTAGTGAATCCATTGGATATTTATTCCTTAATATTATTTCTATACCTCTAAATAATCTAGACATCGGATAGGCTTTAATTACCCTATTATGTTCGATTACAACTTTTAAATCTAGGTCTCCTTCAACCCTATTAAGAGGGCTTATAATTTTCTCATTCAATCCAATCGCCCTTTTCCTTTCTTATTAGAGGCTTTAGGAGGAATTGAGGTGCAGAACCTTTAGCCACTGCAGAGAAAGTAACGTAAGATCCTCTACTTACCCCTAGAGGAAGTCTTTTAGGAATTCCTGACCTATTCTTTTCAGTTTTAAAGAAATTAAAACTCGGAAAATCAAATTCTGTACATCCCATGCACGGTGTGCCCACTCTGGTTTTACTACTTTGATTATTCCATAATATATTATTACAGGAACTTCTCGTATAAGGACCTCTACAGCCTAGCTCGAAATATAGGCAACCTTCTCTATGTCCTAATTCTTTTGTAGAGACCTTATAAGTAAAATAGGGTTGCCTAGGACAGCCGAACTGTGTTGTTGTAGAATAAAATAATCTTGGCCTGTTGAATTCATCCAGATCTTCTTGGCTTAATTTGCCTTCTATAATTAGCGATAAAGTTGTTAAAAGCCATTCTGGATGAACTGGGCAGCCAGAAAGGTTAATTACTGGAAATCCTTTCCTTGTCTTGAAATTTTTACCAAGGAATCCTCCATAATCTTTTTTATGAAATTGTAATCCGGTGGATTCAGTAGGGTTAGGATCTGAGGCAGGAATTCCTCCAAACGACGCGCAACTACCTACAGCAATAATGTAATCTGCTTTTGTGGATATTTTTCTTAACCATTCCATCATTGGTTTACCAGCGAATATGTTATATAACCCAGTACCGTTAGGTCCCATAATTACTGTTCCTTCAAAGATTAGTATATCCAAGTGTATCTTATCAGAAATAATGTCATTTAATATTTGGGTTATGTTATTATCTAAGGATATTGAAGGATGCCACAATAGTTTAACGTTATGAGTCGATAGAAATGTGAATAAATCTGGATCTGATGCATTTAATACAGATAGTGTATTTCCTCCACAAGCTCCTCCTTGTAACCATAATAGATTTTTCATAAGATAAGTTTAGAATTTAGGTTTAAATTTGTTTTTTATAAAACTTGTTCAAAGACTAAATCTTCGTTACATAAAGCTATAAAAGAAAATTATAATGTAAATAAAGCTTTTATATTATAAAGTCCAAAAGTATCTGAGAGACTTATGAGTATTGATAGAGATGAGGATTATATTGAAGGAATGAAAAAATTAAAGGAAATAGTAATTTACCTTAATTCTACTGGTCTCTTAGACAGCATTTTAGATTTGCTTAAAGATGAGAGTAAAATCATGTCTTTCTTAAGGTCTAAAAGTTTTAGGGCACTCGTGGAATTGTTAGGAGATCTGAAAGAAATGATAGACTCAGGACAAGTTAGCTCAGAAGATTTCATTAATGGCACATTAGCTATAGCTAAGCATCTCGATAAGATAGGCAAGATATTATCAACGTTAGAACAACATGGAGTTTTAGACGTGATGACGTCTGGTTTATCTAAGGCTGCAGAAGCTATGGTAAAGGAAGGAGATCAGTCTAATATAGTGGAATTATTAGCCTCATTTGACGATCCTGACGTTAAAAAGACGTTAGCTTATTTAAGATTCATGTTAAAAGAGCTGGGCAAGGCTGCAACTCCAATAGTTGAAAATGACGGTAAGTCTCAACAAAAATAATCCTTCTCCGAACTGGTAGGAGATAATAAATTGGTCAATTGTAAAAGCATTAACATGGCATTTTTTACCGCCTTACCTTGTGTTGTAATAGAATACATTACTGCCTTTCTATCTTTATCAACTTCTCTTCTTATTAGATAAGCTTTCTCTAACTCCTTTAATCGCATAGATAATATTCTTTGAGTTATCCCGTCTATCTTTCTCATTATTTCATTAAATCTCATTTTATCATATTTATCTAGGAGTAGTAAGATAGCTAGTGTGTACTTTCGAGTTATAAGCTGATATATTTTCGGAGAATATTCCATACAAAGGTCTTGCTCGTCTCGAATACAACAGCCCGTCATAGTTTTTCTCAATAATATTTCTTTAAAAAGTTGATGTTATTATGAATAATATTTTCTTAATCTATGATCTTTATCATGCCGTATAAATTTTTTTAGCTTATTATGGATATCTCTTTATCATTATTTAAACGCTTTTAAATATATTTAAATTACGTTAAGTTTATCTTTAATCTTCGATGATTTTTCGCATTACTCTTTCTATCAGTTCTCTTTTCATTTTATCCCCTAATAATACTGAAAACATTTCATCAATTATTGTCGAATATATAGAATAAATACTTTTATCTGATCTAATATAATTAACAATTTCCTCTTGTATTTTTGGACTGTAATAATCTTTACCAATTTTATATAAAGCGTATTCTTCTAAGCTTTTAAGTAAGAAAGAAACTGAGATTACGTCATCATTACTTTCCATAGCGAGCTTCAAGTATGCTAATGCCAACTCTTTATGCATCGTAATTTAACCTCTCATTTATTTCTTCTGATATATAGTAATTTTCTATAACTATCTTATATCTTTTAAATAAACTCTTGAGTTGCAGACCTACAGATATAACTAGAATTGGAGGAGTAAAAGGCGAAGGTGGAGTATAATGTATTTCATCCTTTTCAACTCTTAGTAGCCCAAGCTTTATTGCGGGAAGTCCAGTCTCCGGTTCAAGGACTTTGTTAATAACTTCCAGGTCTTCCGCCAAATTTCACCGCCCTTATATATCTAGCTCCAGGTTTTCTAAGATCTTGAGGTTTTAATGAATATTTTATACCTCCAAGAGCTCTTGCAGCTATATTAAATCTTGCCCATTCCTCCATTATTTCAGCGAAAGCCCTGGCCTCGTGTATACACGCTCCTACTGATACAATGCCATGATTCATGAGAATTGCTATTCTAGGTACCTTAGCTCCTTCTCCTCTTAATGCCTCTCCTACGGATTTAGCTAATTCAATGGTTCCAGGATGGGAGTAAGGAATTATTTTTATCTCACCCAGTATCGCTGCTGCTTCTCCATGAGTAATATCCAAATAACCAGAAATTGCTGCTCCCATGGTATAAGGAGAGTGAGCATGAATCACAGCATTCACGTCTGGTCTATTTTTATAAATTTCCAAGTGCATTCTAGTCTCTATTGATGGTCTTAGATCTCCTTCTATCACATTACCATCTAGATCTACTGCAATCAGATCCTCGGGCTCTAGACTTACTCTAGGATATCCAGATGGAGTAATCCATATCTTATTTTGACCGGGTAATCTAGCACTCTGATTTCCGCCCGCATTACTTATCATTCCTTTCCAATATAGAGTTTTTACGCTATTCACAAGCTCTCTTTTTAATTGTTCTTCATCTGTTTGGCACAGTTTACAGTACGTGTTACCTATCATGTACACCATTTGTCATCCACCTACCTTTTACATCTAGGCGTAACGTTTACTATCTTATGCATCGCCCATATCCAACACGTTCCTTCTTGAGATACCATTGGAGCACCTTTAGGATCGTCTGGTTTGCAAGTCTTCATATAGAGTGGGCATTCTGGCGGGTCAATCAGTCCCATAACTACTTCTCCACAACGTGCTCCTGCAACATATTCATCGCTAGTTTTGCTTCTATCCTTTAATCCATATTGCTCTCTTGCATCATACTTTCTGAATTCGTCTTTTAATCTGAATCCGGCTTTAGGGAATATTGCAACTCCTCTTACGTAACCGTCTTCTAAATCAAATACTTTTTCCATAACTTCTTGGGCTTTTACATTACCTTCCCAAGTTACCGACCTTGTATATTCGTTTTCAATCTTTGGTCTTCCCTCGTCTATTTGCTTTAATATCATATATATTGCCATTAGTACATCAATAGGTTCAAACCCTGTAGCCACCATTGGCTTTTTAGATCTTAAGAAATACTCATAATAGGGTTTTAGCCCAGTTATAGTAGCTGAATGGCCTGCAGATATAAAAGCATCAATTCCCAGCACATTAGATTCCATTACTGAACCTTGAATTGCAGGAGTATATCTATATGAAACTAAGAAGCTTAAGTTATTAGGAACTCCTTTTAATAATTCAAAAGCAGTTGCAGGTGCAGTTGTATCCATGCCTACTGCAAAGAAGAGGAACTCCTTTTCTGGCTCTTTTCTGGCCATCTTTACAGCATCTTGCACGCCATATATTACTCTAACATCTCCGCCAAAGGCTTTAGCGTCTTGTAACGACATTTTTGTCCCTCTAGCTCTACTCATATCTCCGTATGTTGTCACTACCACCCCATCTAATGCGAGTTTCACTGCATCATCTATGTCCGTTGCAGGTGTTATGCACACGGGACAACCAGGGCCCGCTCTAACTTCGACGTTATCTGGTAACAGAGTTCTTATTCCATAATGAGTTATAGTCCATTCATGACTACCACACACGTGCATTATCATAATATTTTCTTCAATTTTTCTTGATAATTCGTCAACCTTGATTTTTATTGCTTTTGCTAGCTTAGGATCTCTATAATATTTTAATAATGATAAATATTCCTCATTCATTTCCTCTCCC
>QEFD01000206.1 GCA_003086435.1 Acidianus hospitalis | reverse complement strand
ACGGAAAGAAGTACACTCCAAGTATTGCACCTATCCTACTAAAAGATGTAGCAAACCCTTGAGCAGTAGACCTCACAGACGTTGGAAAGATCTCCGTGGGATAAAATAGAGTTACTGCTCCATCCCATTGCTCTAATGCTACAAAAGTCATAAAATAGGGAACTAGCAAAAATCCTTCAATTTTAGTAATTCCGCCTATTATTAGTAGGAAAGCCATTCCTCCTAATCCCGTAAGTAAGACCTTCCTCCTACCTAGTGAATCAATTGCAGACACGGCAATTAAATAACCTAATAAAGCTCCTCCAGCTATTGCCATTGTGCTATAAAGAACCTCAACGTTTGAAGGGAAAGCAAACTCCCTTAGCACTAGAGGATAATATAGCCCTATACCGTAAGATGCTACATCAAACAAGAACCAGACCGTTGAAACTGCTAAAAAGTAAGGTAATAAAGGATTTTCGAAAAGTTCCTTAATTCCATTTACTCCTTTGTTCTCAACTTGAGGGTTAAATTTCTCGGTAACTAATAGACCTTTTGATGCTAACCACCTAGGAGATTCGTCAAGCTTTATCCTAAGTAAAATAATTGGCAATAAAATTAAGGCACCGAATAGGAAAGTATATCTCCAAAATTCGTAGAAACTTAGGAAACTCAAGTTGACTATCGAGGCTACTAAAGTTCCTACCCAATAAAGAGATATTGATGCAACAAGATATTTCCCTCTATTTACTGCTGGAGAAAATTCACTCATTATCGTCGAGGATATTGGATAGTCCCCTCCAATGCCTATTCCAAGCAAAAGTCTAGATATGAAGAGTTGCGTAAAGTTCTGTGAAAGAGCTGAAGTTATTCCAAAGGTCATGAAGAATATTAGGTCTATGCCCATTAACTTTTTCCTGCCTACTTTATCAGCTAGGAAACCGAATAATAACGCGCCAATAGTCATTCCCATTAATGAAGCAGATGAAACTAACCCTTCTTGTGATGACGATAGCTTCATTTCTTGAGCTATAAAATACAGTGCAAAAGATATTACAGATAAATCATAACCATCTAGAAAAAATCCTGCAGAAGATACAAAGAAAGGTCTTATCTTTTGCATGAAATGCTCTTGTTTAAAGAATTTAAAAAATTTATTTAGCCACAACTGACTCTACATGAGATTTATACTTTTCACAAAAGATTTTAGCAATAGCCTCTAGATCATTAATTATCTTATTATAAACAGCATTCTTGTCAGTGTAATAAAGATACTTAGGCCTTCTCTTTCCTTCTCCCTCAGTTTTATCCCTCATGATTAAACCCTTAGATAGTAAAATATTTACTGGCTTACTTATCGATGTTTTAGCTATTTTTAATCTTTCTGAGATGTCTTCTACTGAGAGTTTTTCATCTGTAAACAGAAGAAGATGTAAAATGTTCATTTCACTGTCGGTTATGCCGTAAAGAAATTCTACAAGCTTGTGGAAATCCACTTGTCTTCCGTCTGGGAATTGAATTTTAAACTCCATGAGTACATTTCGATTCTAAAATTTATAAATTGTCATTATAAATAACTTACATATCTTTCTTTAACAGAGTTTAAAAGAGACTTTAACAGTAAAATCAAGAAAATTAAGTATTTTTCCTAATTTTAGATATTTCTTTTAATGAATTGTTTACTATGCTCTGTAAATCGGTAAGCAATTTAGAGTAAATGTCTGGAGTTGCAAAATAAACTAGCCTAGGTCTGCCATTAGTCTTTCCCTTTTCTTTATCCCTTAGTACTAAACCCTTTGATAACAATAAGTTTACAGGCTTAGTTACTGTATTCCTTGATATATTTAGAGAAGATGCAATGTCTTCTGCAGAAAGCTTACCTTTTGTATTGACTAACAACTTAAGTATCTCCAGCTCTGAGTCACTTAAACCATAAACGAATTTAAAAATTGTAAGTACGTCAACTTCCCTGCCATCAGGGAATTTAACTTTCCTTTCCATACTTCTCATTATTCTTAACAATTATTTAAAGCTCATTATAATTTTGTTTCGATATTTACAATTAACCTTGTTAAATACATTTTAGCCCCTTCAAAGCAAGACTTTTATAGAAATTGTGTTCTCGAATTTCTCATATTAGACTCAAGATCATATTCTAGAATTTAATTCTTAAATTAATATAATTACCATTATAAACCAGAATTTCTCTGATAAAGTGTGTTAAAAATGGAAATATTTAAATATTTCTCAGTTATAATTTATCATGGTGGATTGAAGTGAGTTTGGAAATATTTGATAGAGTACTCGCAGGATATACAATGGCAACACACGTACTATTTACATACTGGGCAATAGCTCTCCCATTCTTTATAATATCTGCCGAATACTTGGCATACAAGAAAAATGATCCTTACTATTTAGCAATAGCAAAAAGATGGTCTGTAGTAATGGCAGTTCTGTTTGCAGTAGGTTCTGCGGCAGGCGCAGCAATAGCTGTAGAATTCATAACAGTGTGGTATAAATGGATGTACTTAGTTAACCAAATAGACATATTGCCCTTCGATATAGAGGTTCTGGCGTTCTTCTCCGAAGTAATATTCTTAGCGTTATATCTGTACGGCTGGGACAGAATGAGCAGGACTGCTCATATGATAGTTGGAGGACTAATCGGCTTAGGTTCTTCTGCTTCTGGAGTGCTCATAATCTTAGTAAACTCTTGGATGAACACTCCAACAGGATTTAATATAGAAGCTTATTTACAATCTGGACAATTAACTGGCGTAGACCCATTAAGTGCAGCATTACCTATTGCTGCACTTGCAGAGGTACCAATGGGATTAGCTGGAGCATGGTTCGTTGGCTTCGGATCTATAGCTGGGTACTTCGCTTTCAGGAAATTAACTAAGAAGGACATGACTACTGATGAGAAGGAATATTATAACAGAGGATTAAAATTAGCAACTTATCTAGGAGCTTTAGACGCAATATTCTTAGGTTGGGCTGGAGATAATGCAGGTAAGACGTTATATCTATATCAACCATTAAAGTTGGCCACTTTAGAAGGAGTAATGCAGACAGCAGCAGGTGCTCCAATGCAAGTAGGACCAATAAGTATACCTAACATGCTTAGTTTATTAGCAACATGGCCTCCTAATCCACACGCGACAGTCTTGGGATATTCAAGTTTCGTTCAAGCAGATTGGGATCCAATATGGTATATTTCCCACACAGCGTATGACTTGCACGCTACCCTAGGAATAATAGGAGCAATAGCTGTATGGATATTAGCTTATTCCTTCTGGAAGCAGCCAAAGAACGCATTATTTAAGGCCTTCGGATTGGATAATCCTGCTGAAAATAAGATCCCACTTTATGCAATGTTCTTCTTAGGATGGTTACAGGTAGTAGCCTGGGAAGCAGGTTGGGTTGGGGCAGAGACAGGAAGACAGCCTTTCGTAATATGGGGACCGATGGTACAGACTGCTTCTGGACTTTATGAGATACAAGCAGTAATGTTAACGGCTGACGGATTTAATAATAGTCCAGAAGTGTTACCTATAGGAATATCAATAATGGTAGCCTTAGCTTTAGCAGTTGCAGGAACTATATACATGCTAAAGAAGTTATTTACCGGTAAGGAAGTCTCTGCAGATGTTAGCTCTGCAAGACTTATAATGGCAACCAATGCAGGAGGGAGTAGCTCATTAAATATCAAAAGGAAGTGATTCCTCTCTCTCGTGGAGGTGAGTCAAAATGAATGAATACGTCCTGTTCTTCTTTATACCTTTAGCGTGGTTTGTAACAGCTTTTATGATTGAGGCAGGATCAGTAGTTATGATTCCAGTGTGCAGGTATGAGAACTATAGGGAGAAAATGCTAATAGTTATAGGTTCACTATGGGCAATCATAGCAACTTCCTTAGTTTACCTAGTAGTATCTTTAGATACAATATTCGCTCCAGTAATGTTCGTAACGGGCTCAGTGCTTTACGCGCCATTAATGGTCTTAATAATAATGCTAGCTTTCCACCACTTTAGTATAGGAGTAGCAGAAGGCTCGTCAACTTTAGGTAAGCACTCCATGGAGAGGACCTTCCTAGTTCTTGCACTACCTTTTGCACTAATAGTAGCATTCCTTGGAAATACGCTATTTACTTCAGTTTTCAGCGGTTACGGTTTCTGTGTACATAACTTGCTGACACTGGACATAACTCCTAACTACACTCAGATGATATTCAATGCCTTCAATTGGGTATTCTTCATAGGAGTAGTGATGTACGTCGTGTATTTCACTGTAGTATTCTACGGAATTAAGGAAAGACTGCTGGTGGGAGCTTTAGGATTAACGTTAGCAAATATATTGTTCCTTGTGAGCACTTACGAGTGGCTACCTGTGGTATTCAATAGTGCAGTAAATAACGCTGGCTTCTGGATATACATAGTTATCCTCTACGCATATCTTTACATTGCAACAACTAGGAATGTTCCATTCAGACAGGCTTGGATATTCCTATTAACTTTCATAGGAGCTATGATGTTCGGAGCTTTTACCCAAGGTAGAATACTTGAGGACATTGTACCTGCAGGGACTGTAGGACCTCTACCAGGAGTTCCTGCGTCACTTTTACTAACAAATGCTGCGACGTTAACTGCTGGAGCGATAGTCCTAGGAATGGCAGGATTATTAGTCTTAGGAGGAATTACTGCTGTATCTTACAAGGTGTTGTATAAAGTTGCCACAGAGAGAGTTGAGACTAAAAAGGCGACAGTTAAATGATTAACGTCGGTCTTTATTACAGGGTAAAGGAAGGTCACGAGAAAGAATTCGAGGAAATATTTAAGAAAGTAGTCGAAACGTTAAAGTTGGCAAACGTAGGTTTCATAGATGGTAAACTTTACAAGAACGTTGATAATCCGAGGGAATACATGATCTACAGCGAGTGGAAGGACTTAGATTCCTTCAGAAAGTTCATGCTAAGCAGGGAATTTAAGAACACTACCGATTACGGAAAGCAGATAATAGAAGGAAGGCCTTACCACAGAATATTCCAAGAAATAAATGCATAAAAGTCATTTATCTTTTTTCTTTTGTTATATAATAATTTTACCCTTAATATATTGATTAATATAGATTATAATTAAAATAACGATTTTTTAGAAGATTTTATAAATTCTATGTATAATGTTAAATTATGAATCAAGAAGAAGCTTTAATTTTCTCTTCAATTAGTTTAGTGCTAAGCGTCACCCTAGTTTACTTATCTTGGAGAAGATATGAGAGAAGCAAAAGCCTAATGTGGTTTTTCTGGTTTTTAGGCTTCGTTTTTTATTTTATTGCTGCTCTAGAACAGGAAATATTTGCCATAGGATACTGTAACTACCCCTTGGCCGCAATTTACATTTTTATTGTTGCAGAGCTTGTGTTAGTTTTATCGCTGGGATCTGTGCAACAAGTTCCGGAAAAGTGGAAGAGAATATACTATTATTACTCTGCCTTTGCCACAGCAGTATTAATAATTACCATAGTGTATAAACCGTTTACCATCGTAGTAGATTATGCACCTACAAATTTTCCTGCGTTACCTGCAGGGGCTTCATCAA
The DNA here is from genome assembly GCA_003086435.1 of Acidianus hospitalis. GTDB lineage: Archaea > Thermoproteota > Thermoprotei_A > Sulfolobales > Sulfolobaceae > Acidianus > Acidianus hospitalis. The sequence continues at coordinate 10,875 of QEFD01000206.1, read as the reverse complement.
TGGTAACAATTCCTGCGTCTGGACTAATATTATTCTTAGCAGCTAGGGCTTTACTATTCAAGGGTAATAAAGCAAAGATGATCTCTACTATTTTAGCAATAGTCATACTTGGCTTTGGAGGAATGCTTTCTGCAAGCGGATTTATTCTAGCTCTCTATTTATCCCAGATTTTGGGCATGTCTCTATTCCTTTATGGCATTAGTTAATAAAAATAACATTTTTTACCATTCAATCTTCAAAGAACTTAAATTCTTAAAATGAGATGGTAGTATATGAATAAAAAAGATTTAGGATGGTTGATAAGTGGAATAGCTGGAGGAGTCGGTTATATAATAGGTACTTTCTATATGATATTCTTTAGGAGAGATGAATATAGGTGGTTAGGTTTACTTTACTTAATAGGTCCAGTAGGTTCCGTTTTAATGTATTATATGACGAGAAAGGAAAACAAGGAATTAGCTAGAATGTCTCTACTTTTGTTGTTGGGCTTTGCAATATGGGTTATTATTGCACTACCTCTAAACATAGATCCGTTCTACCAGTATTTCGGATATATACATGGATGGATTGGAGACTAATCGTGTAATATTGAATGTTAGAAATTAAAGTAACCTTTATATATTGAATATGTAAGATTTACTAGATGAGATTCGATATCGAAATTTATTTAATTACTTCTACACTCGTTTCAGCATTTACCTTTATTTACATTACTTCTACACTCTTGTTTTCTTCGATAAAAAAGAGTAAAAGTTCTCCCCCTCTGGAAGTTTCCGAGAACGTTACCGCAGTCATTCCAGTCTACAAGGAGGATGTTAAACTATTTAGAAAGGTTATACAATCCGTGAAAAGGGAGAAAATTTCATTCATAGTTGTAGGGGATGGAGTCACTGAACCTTACAAATCTATAGTTGAAGGTGAAGGTGGAATATTTATAAGTATAAAGAAGGGAGGTAAAAGGAAGGCAATAAAAGAAGGGATTAAACTTGTGAATACTCCATACGTGCTACTCTTGGACAGCGATACTATTTTACCTCAAGGAGAAATTAAAAGGCTAATTTCCAGACTTCAAGGTAAAGTTGTTGCAGTCTCTCCAGAAATTAGATTAGTTAGAGGAAAGAGTAGGTTAGCTTACTATTCCTCCGAAGTTGTACACTTTTTGAGGAGGTTAAGTTATAAAGCCTTATCAATTTTTGGAAGCGTTTTGACACTTAATGGGCAATGCATATTAGCAAAAACCGAAGTAATTAAACCTTTTATCTTATCTAAGGAATATGACGAAGTGAGATTATTTCGCTTTTCCACAATTCTTGGAGACGATAGGCAACTAACTAACTACGTATATAAACTGGGTTTTAAAGCTGAAATAGTTGATGATGTAATAGTAAAAACTAAGGCTCCTGACAGCATCTCAGCTTTCTTTAAGCAATTGATAAGGTGGTATAGGGCTAACAATTTCTTTATGATTAAGGAATTTTTTGACGGCTCCATCTTCAAAAAAGGTGCTTTTTACAGTTTTAGTCTAGTATACTGGAATACTTTGCCTATCCTTATTATTATTTCCAACTTAACTTTCATTGAAATTATGCTTAGACATATACTATCTCATCCGAAATTGCTAGACAGAATCATAGAAGATCCAATACATGTATTCTACTTTATCGTAGTAAGGAGAATAGAAAATTTCATGCACTCGTTTTATGTTGATCCTTCATTTATATATAGGCACGTTGACCCATTCTATTTTGAAATATTTATGTTACATAACGTATTTGCTGAACTGTCCTCCCTTGTTAGTAGTATAATGCTCCTAATAGTTTTTGTCCACTTTAGGAAAAGCATTAGGGGATTTATCATGGGTTTAGCGGCCTTCCCATTAATGTTCTTTGCTGAAATAATAGCGATGTTTACTATGTGGAAGAAAAAGTGGGAAGGTAGGCAATAAGAATGCATGAATTGCCTTTCACTTTCTGTAGGAGGTCGTTGGAGTATTTAAAGGCCGCAGAAGATTAGCTGAGCAAAGATCTTTATGACGTAAGCGGCGTTTTATCTCAAATATCTGCAGAACTTTCAATAAAGGCAACAATTTCTTCCCTGGTTTTTCTTTTCCTGAAACTCACGAATTAAGGAAAATACTTTCTCTCCTATCTTCTCTAGCTATGAAAGAAGAAATCCAAGATTTTACAAAGAGAAGGAGAGGAGAATTCTTTTGGACAACGCTAGAACTAGAGGACAGTACTTGTATGTGGGATTAACTAAGGAGGACGCAGAAGTTTGTTTAAATACTGCAAAGGAAATACTAGAATTAATGAGAAAAATTTGGGGCAAACGTAATCATTAAGTGACGTTTTTATATTTTCTCTTTCCATTATATACATGTGGTTTCAGAACCTTACGCTTCTCTCTTGAACAAGATGGTCTCGATCATGAAGGAGGAATTTAAGGACTCTTTGATTTCAGTAGTTTTATACGGTAGCGTAGCGAGGGGAGATAATAGGAAAGATAGCGACGTGGATTTAATCGTCGTAATAAAGGATTTACCTAAGGATAGTATGCTAAAAAGGATAAGGTTATTTGAAACTAAAGTAGAGGATAAACTTAATCTGGAGGAATATTGGAAGGAAGGATATTATATTACACTATCCCCTGTACTCAAAACTCCTGAGGAGGCAGTAAGATTTTCTCCCCTCTATCTAGATTTAGTATATGACGGAATTATATTATATGATAAGGACAACTTTTTCCTAAATATCCTAGAAAAATTAAAGGAGAAATTAAAGGAACTTGGCGCAGAAAGGGTAAGGCAAGGTAAAATGTGGTACTGGGTTTTAAAAAAGGATTATAAATTTGGTGATGTAATTGAACTTTGACGATATTGCCTTATCTTACATAAGACAGGCAGAAGAGAGAATCGAATTAGCAAAAACAGAGCTAAATAAGAAGAACTATCATATTGTAGTTAGGTTCTGTCAGGAGGCAGTTGAACTATTGTTAAAAGCTAGCCTTAAACTAGTGGGAGTAGAAGTGCCTAAATTTCACGATGTAGGTCCAACGTTAAAAACTAACTCTAGTAAGTTTCCAGATTGGTTCGGTCATAAGATTGACCTTTTTGCTTCTTACTCAAGGTCATTAAGAAAGGAAAGAGAGTTATCAATGTATGGAGAAGAGGAAACTGGAACTCCGCCAGAACTTTTGTATTCTGAATATGACGCAAACGAAGCGTTAAGAATGGCACAAGAAGTGCTAGAGTATGTTAAAAAATTATATGAAGAGAAGAAGAAAATGAAATAACGTTACTGTCCTAACTTATACAACACTCTTAAAGCGTTTGACCTATTCCTTAGCTCCTCGTCTTCGTTATCCACTATCGCCCTGAGTAAATCCTTCATTTTTAATTCCTCAAGAGATTTAATTGTTGCACCTCTTACAATAGGTGAAGGATCCTTGACCAAGTAGTATAAGTATTCCCTACTTTTATCTCCAAATCTCCACAAATTCCTTGCGACTGCTGCCCTAATAGTTTCCTTTTCGTTCTTAAACCCGCGGTCTATCACAAACCTAAAGGATTCGTCGTCCCCAAAATAGCTTAAAGCCTCTATCACTGCAGAAGGTACTACATCAGCGTAACTTTCGTCTTCAAAATGACTTATAATTTTCTCCTTAACGTCTGTAAATCCTATCTTACCTAGGCTAACAATTGCCTCTGCCCTTACGTGATAACTCTCAGCTTTATCCATTACCTCTAAGAGAAAATTCTTGGCCTTTTGATTAAATTTGAATTCTCCTAATGCCTTTGCAATACCTACCATTACCTTAGGATTTTCGTGATTCAACATTAACGCGTTTAATGCATCGTCGTTCTTTATTTTACCTAATGAGATTGCAGACTCGTAAGATACTCCCCAAAAGTCGTTCTCTAACCTTTCCTTTAATGCTTGTATTGCCTTAAAATCGGAAAACCTTGAGAGCGAAGTAACTGCCCTAATTCTGCAGATTAATTCTTCGTCCTTACTTTCTTTTATTAAAGCTTCTTCTCCTTGCTTATCCTCAACCTCTGCCAAGGAAGTAAAATTAGGGTCTACGCAAACGTATTCTCCTGATAATAGACTTTCTCCAGGCTTGACTTTTCTTATCTCCTTACCTATCTTTACGTCTACTTCAACCTCATTCTTTATCCTAACTCCTCCGTCAATTGAAGTTACTTCCACTAAAGGATTAAAGGCAGAGTATACAAATTGATCAAAGAGGAAAGTCAAATCTTTCCCGGAGACTTCTTCCATTACTTTCTTAAAATCCTCGGTATCAACTGAACGGTATTTAAATCTCTCTAGGTATTCTTTAATCCCCTTCCTAAATGTCTCATCTCCTAGAAAATTCCTTAATTTATGAAGGAATAATGCCCCCTTGTTGTAAGTGTGTCTGTCGAAAAGTTCGTCTCCCCACTTATAATAACGGCAGACAATTGGTCTGGTATATTTTTCCTTCTCTTCCTCATAACCTTTCCACTTATTATAGAGGTTATAAAGGAATTCTTCCCTTCCTTTCTCGTGTTCGACGTAAAGTGCCTCAAAATAACTTGCAAAACCTTCGTTAAGCCAAATGTTTGGCCAATCCTTTGTTGTTATTAAGTCTCCGAACCATTGGTGAGCTAATTCATGAGCAATGAGATTTTCTGAGGAATAATTCTTCTCCGCGACCTTATCATGGATTACTCTCCAAGTAAGGTGAGTTGAGGTAATGTATTCCATTCCTCCGTTCATTGAAAAAAGTACTACTTGCGCGTATCTGCAATAAGGATATTTTACTCCAGTATAAGATGAAAAGAATTCAATTGCCTTCTTTACTGAGGATAAATTCCAAAAGAATTCTTCATATCCCTTGGGTAAGTAATTTTCTAATTTTACTCCTTCCCATTCGTCCTCTTCTTTAGAGAACATTCCTACAGCTATACTATTAAGGTAAGGAGAGTGGGGTTTATCCATTAGCCAGTGAAAAGTGATAAAGTCTCCGTCCTCTTCTTTATCTATTAATCTACCATTAGATAATGCAATATATGGCTTTCTTACTTTGATATAAAATTCGGTAGTAGTTTTTACTCTGGGGTCGTCTAGGATAGGAATCCAATTCCTTGCTTGATCTACTTCCCCAGTAGTTGCTACTTCTATATAGTCCTTTAATTTCTTGAAAATAAGCCCTAAGATTGGTTTTGTTTCATATTCTATTTCGGCCTCTTTTCCTTCTCCTTGTATGCTTATTTTCTCGCCATCGTAAGAATAATTTGCTTCTCTCCCGTCTAGTTTAACCTTATTAATTTGAAAATGCCTAGCATGTAAAATTAAATTTCTTCCAAGAAATTTTACTATAGCTCTCCCCTTTACTTTTCCTTCTTCTGGATAAATTTCTAGATAGTACATATAATGTGAAATCTTGAAATCATAATTTTCTGGGTAATGAATTTCATGTTCTTTCAAGATATAATTTTTGCCTACTCTATCTATCATAATCTAGTTTAACTGGTGTTAATAAAAAAGTTTAAGTTATAGCTGATAAAACGTTCTCCATTTGATATTGGCTGGCATATTCGCCATTAAGTACTATAATTACTAATTCGTTATTCCCGCATGCTATTAACATTGCCCCAGGTTTTTCTTCAACGTTAGGCGATGTGGAGGAACTAGTTCCTACATAGACTATATTAAATCCGTTATATTTAGCACAGACTACTGAAGCGTTAGCCAATGCACCAAAGAAACTTATAAAAGTCCTCAACTTATTAAATATAGCGGATGGTATTGTATTATTGTCATAATGTAATATGCCAATTTCTAAACTTACCGGTTGGCCGTTATTTGAGGAGTTCAAAATTTCAAAATTAGCACTAGTGAAATACGCAACACATTGCATTTGAATACTACTACTTGAGAAGGAACTACCAAATAGATTCGGATAGCTTTCCTTTATAGTAGTTCCGTTACAATATTTTATACAATACTGGGAACTCGTATGACATATTACCCCGGTCTTATTTTTACATAATGTCCAAGAGCCTCCAAAGTTTGATGAGGCTTGACTAGGAGAATATAATGCTGAAGCATGAGTTGAAAGTAATGGTAAAATTACTACAAATGCTATCAATATTATTACTACCGCTATAATTCCTCCAATTATTGCCATTATATGACTTTTTGGAGGCTGATAATTTGGGATATTAGATGGATTTGAAGGTTGTTGAGGAAATTGGTATCCGCATTTTACACAAAATAATGCATCATCCGGGTTAGGATACCCACATCTGGGACAGTATTTAACCATTTTTATCATTGTTTTGTTAATCATATCCCCTTAAAAACTTTTCTTATTTATATTTCATCATAAATATATTTTATAAATTAAAAAATTTCATACTGAACCTATTTAAATATGTTTACATAACTCAGTGAGGAAAGGTAAAATATTAATTTATTTGAACATAAATTCTCATATGAAAAGTATTAACTTAAGCCTTGTAGTGGATGAAAATCTTAATCCGTTACCAACTTATAAGCAATTAGCAATATCAATTGCAAAAATCGGAGGTAAGAATAATAAAATTTCTTTCGCTTCCCTAGTTGGATGGCCTTTACTCGCTATAAAGTCTGAGGTTGGCGGATATTATATTTTTGATGAGACTGGAAAATTTTCTACATCAATTAATTCTTTTATATTACAAGATTATAATAAAATAATTTCAATAATACAACAAACCTCTGACGAATTACAAATATTTGAAATATTGAATTCCGTTAGATGGGATGAAACTAGAGGTTCTTCAATCCTTCACTTTGACTTTATAATGGACCAGGACTTTAAAAATCTATTAAAGCTGGGAAGCTCACAGTTACCACTACAAGTTCTGGAGAGAAAATTGAAAGATATAGACGTTCAGTTTATAGTTTCAGATATACAAGGAGCAGCAAATAAAATAGCTTCGGAAATTGATCTAATAGAGAAGACTAAAGAAAAAATTTCTGAAATAATAGCAATAATAAAAGGAAAGAAAGTTGAAAAAAGAAGACAAATAGAGAGCGAATATGACGCAAAAATTATGGCAAAGAATGAGGAATTAAAGAAGATAGTTAAAGACGAAAAGACTAAGATTGAAGAAGAAATTAAACAATATTCTTCTCAACTTTACTCTAAGCTTCCAGATATTGAAGTCTTAATAGCAAAGGCTGAACTAGATAAGGAGGCTGGCTTCATAGATAGCACCTCGTCTGTAAATAGTATAAAGGTGAAATATCTTAATGAGATTTCTGAGAAACTTAACGAAATAAAGGAGAAGCACAAGGTCGAAATTAGAAGATTAAGAGGTGAGTTAAATGAATTAAATTCTATGAAACAAAAGGATATAAACAAAATAAATGAAGAAATTAAAAAATTGGACGAATTGCAACAATCAATAATATCCAAGTTAAATAATGTAGAAAGTTCTGAAAAAGCAATCCTGGATAAATTGCAAAAATTGCCTAAATTTATATCAATATTGGCAGAAGATAAAGCTGAGATAATAGTTCCTCTTTTGATAGTTCAGATTGACTCTAGAAAAGTTGTATTACCTCCTCAGATATATAAAGGGGGTAAAAAAGGATTCTTTGGAGGAATATTCAAGAAAGATCCGTCAGAAATTTCAGAGAACGTTGAAGGTGGAGAAATATTTGTAAATAATTTCGACTTCGCTATACAAGACAACTTGAGGAGTTATAAGGATTTAATAGAAAAAGGACTTCAAGAGTTATCCGAAGAAGGTTGGAACGTAAGGAGAAGTTTAGACGAATATTATATGAGGTAATACTTAGAACTAGTGGTTTAAAATAATCATAATAAGAGTTAATTCATGTTAAGTGAAGAAGTAGTTATTTCTGCCCTTAAGGAACTTTATGATGGTAGACCAGTTGCATTTTCTAAAATTAAGAGGAAATTAAAAGCAGATGGAGAAGAATTGTCTTTAGTACTTGAAAAATTGGAAAAAGAAGGAAAAATCAAGAAAATAGAAAGCGGGAGCGGTAAATCCTTTGAATTAACTTCATCAAACAATGGTGATAACAAATTTGATTTATTGTTAAAGGAAATTACAGAGATTAAGGACGAGATTAAGAAACTACAAGAGGCGGTATTAGAAAAGAAGAAACTGAGCGAAAATTACTTTGACGAGATTTACAATGAAGTCAAGGATAACCTGGGCTATGCACACTTGAAGGACATTAGAATAGAAATGGGATTAACTAAAGAGGAGTTTTATTCTAAGTTAAAGAGGCACATTGAGGAAAATTATGAGTTAATTGCGGGAGGAGAAGAAGGATTCGTCAAAAAAGGTTCTGTTTACGGTATAATAATAAAGAGGAAGAAGTGATGAAAAATGATATGTAATATTCCAAAAGTAACTGTAACAACTTGGAATTCAAATAATGTAATCCTAGTAGGGCCTACGTATAAACAATACTTAGATAAAGCACTGAATTCAATAAGAAACAACGACATTGCTTCAATTATAGGCCAGCCAGGGATGGGTAAAACTACAATATTGAAAAAAGTCCAGGAGATTGTAAAAGACGCGCTATATATGGATCTGGCAAGTAAAAATGAAATAGAGGACGAATTCTGGAGTAAAATAGACAAGAACGAAATTAGGCAGAAGGTCTTACCTAGGCTTGATAAGAAAAAATACGGCTATTCCTTTTGGAAGAGATTACTTGGAGTAAAATTTGAGGATTGGCTAATGAGAGTTTGTGGTAAATACAATGACCCTCTCCTTAGGTTATACTGTTTTGATTACCAAAAGGACTTTGACGGAATGATAAAAGCAATAAGCGACTTAAAGGAGATTGAACATCTCTCTTTACTCATAGACGAAGTAAGAGAAAATCATATTCCGAAAATTCATAGACTAATAAACTCAGGTTTGGGAGTCCCAATATTAATGGCAGTACCTACTGAAGTTTATAGTAAAATTACGGATTTGGCTATAAGAAGAAGGCTGGACGAAAGTAGAATTTCCCTCGATAATGCATTAACTTCAGAGGACATTAAGGAAATAGTTGATGCGTATTGTCACGAAATATCTGACGATCTCTTCCCGATAGTTCTTTCATTATGGAACGGAAGAGAGCTTAACACCGTAAGCTCTATACTTCAGTTTATGAAATCCGAAGTAGAAAAATTTGAAAAAGAGTGCTCTAACTCCCAAGATGTCGTAAACTGTGTAAAAGAGAAGTTGAAGGAATCTCACAGTCTTAAAAACCCTGAAGAAGAGTCAAAGCAATTAGAGAAAATGATAAGGGATTTATTATCATCGTTGACCAAGGAATTCCAGGTAACTTACGTTCATCCCAGAGGAAAAAGAGTTGAAGTAAAAGGTAAGTATATAACCTTAGGAATATTCTTTATTAAAGACGGTAACGCTTACGTAGGTTTAGTGAAATTATTGAATGATGATAGGACTGATGACGACGAAGTGAAATTACTTTCAATGTTAGAAAAAGTTGAACATGAGAAGAAGGAATATCCAGTTGAAAAGAGGTTCATAATAACTAATTCTCAAAAGCTCAATGTAGACAGCACTGTAACAAAGGTAGAGTTAACTACAATGGAAGCAATTAGAATATTACAAGGAGATTCCGAAATTCTAGAGGAGAAACTAAAAGAAATACTGAATTCATTTAGCACTAAAACTTCGTCAGCAAGCGCAGTTGTAAGTACTTAAATTTCCTCGGGAAGACTTTTTGATTTTCGTAAGTATTCCTTTGCAACTTCTATCAATTTTTTGCAGTGGTCCATTCTTACTCTAAGTGAATCTTTATCTTGAGGTCTTGGATGATATTCCGCATGAAGTTTTTCTGCATTTAGAAAATATTTTATAATTTCGGTATTATTCAACTTAAATGATAAATAGTCCGCAAGGCTATAATAATCTTGATAAGAAGAAATTTCCATCCCTTCTATTTCGGCTATTGCTTTAAATATGTAAGATAGGGCCTTCCAGCATGCCTCTCCATCGATCTCCTTCCTTTCATATTCCTCGCTCAACTTAACGTAAAGTTTTAGCCTATTTCCCTTATCTAAGGTTGACAAGAAAGCATCAACTAATACGTCAGAAGCATCTTTCCCTAAGCTTTCCGTAATAAAAGCGTAAATTACGTCTGGAATTTCAACTTGCATAAAATATGGCTATAAACTCTCATTAATAAAATGGATCATCCATTTCCACGCTTTCATTACTCTTATTTCATCAATTTCCTTTTCCTCGTCGTCAAAGGTTATAATGAACTTTTCTACTCTTTTCTTACCCGCTTTCTTTTCTAACTCCTTTAATCCTTTAATTTCCCTTTCATCGTTAAGCGTAAAAGTTACTTGATAAGCGTAACGAACCTCATTATTTATCTTTATTATGAAATCAACTTCATTCTTACCGTGATAGTAAAAAATTGAATCTCCTCCATACCTCCTCCTTAGCTCTAGATATACAGCATTTTCAAGGAGAGAACCGAGACTCTCGTTCAATTTATAGCCTACAACATTTGATAAACCTTGGTCTACAGAATAAACCTTCTTTTCTCCTTTCACCATTTCCTTCAAGGACGGAGATAGAGGAGGTACAAAATAAATTAACATAGAATCTAAAAGGCAAGAAGTGAACCTCTCCACAGTACTTAATGGAATATTTAAAGACTGTAACGCTTCTACGTAACTACTCGTTATTTTTAATTACTCCTAAATATCGTTTTGATTAAGTAATGTTTATATAGTATTACCGAAGTAATTTTTATCGATGATCCCCCTAACTGATGACGGGGACTGCTCACGAGGGTGGGAGTGATAAAAGTGTGGATGGGAGGGTAT
>QEFD01000205.1 GCA_003086435.1 Acidianus hospitalis | reverse complement strand
GTACGACCTCACCGTTAACTTCCTCAGAGAGTAACTCTACTGTAATTACCAGGGGTGTCATTATACCGCTGGCGTTCTCTTGAGGGAACAAGGAAGGTACTTTTGATATTGAAAGTATGTCCTGCCTTGTAACTGCCTTAACCCTAGATAGCATTAAAGTCCTTGAAACCGGTAAGGAGATGCCTAGGTAAGAGCCTATGAGTATTCTACTGTTCAAGTAAGTGTCAAAAGATACCTCAATTTTAACTTCCCTTTCATCTTCTCCGTACTCTGCTGGATAAACTCTGGATACCATGCCTATTATTTTCCCTTTTGCCTTCTTCCTAGCTTCGTCTATTAGCTCAGATAAGGGAGCCGGCGTTTGAATTTCAGTTTGTTGGTCCATATTATTCACCTGCGTCAAGTTCTGCAGTTCTCAAGTTTTCCCAATCTTCGTAATTTACTCCAGTAGTAGCTCTCGCAATGTTGAAGGCAAAAATGAAAGCTGATGCACTCAACCTCTTTGATATTCTATCGGCAACTTCTATAAATTCCGGTATACCGCGGTAGGAGGAGTATTTTCTTGCGGTGTAAACTCCTTTGCAGAGTAGATCCTTGGAGAGACTTTCAACTCTGAAGACTCCTTCTCTTACCTTCACGTAAACCATATATCTAGTGTAGTGAGAGTTACCCACGTCTATTTCCTCCTTCAATATCGGCGTTGTGTAGAATTCCTTTCCCCTCCCTAGGTATTCAACAATTACGTCGTCAGTTGCGTTCATTAACCTGGGGTCTTTTATTATTCCGGATCTCCTTAATTTTCTGCTGTAATTTAACCTCTTTACTATTCCTATCAATCTGTCCTTCTTGCGTTGGTTTGCTAAAGTTATGAAAGCGGATTTGTAAGGCTCTCCCACCATTTGTATATAAGGCCCCGGTATTATAGGGCCGTCGACTATAGTTACATAATTTGACTTTCCTATTGCATAGTTCTCGAGGGAAATCCTCAACTCGTCCAGTATGTTGTCGTCCTTATAATCTGGGGAATAAGGTTCTCCGTTGACGTTATTTATTGCAACAATTTTTGAGAGCATTTGATCTCCTTCTATTAATTTCCTCACTTCGTCTGAGGCTTTTATTGCAATGAAAGGCACGTCAACTTGGAGCGGTATCATAATGTGGTCTTTAACTAGGTTTGCGTAAAGTGAGGCAAAGTACACGTTAGCTCCCCTTACGTTAATCATCCTGGAGGAAGAGTCGAGGAAGGAAAATTCTTCCAAGCTGTCGCATACTCCTAGTTCTTCTTCTACCTCCACGGGGGTGGAATCTTCAAAGCTGGTTGTAGGAGAAACGCCGAGATAAGGTTGGTCTATGGAAGAGAGTAAGCTGAAGAGCGACTTTATTGCCTCTCCAAATTCCATAACTCTTTAAATAGATTTGTATATTATATGTATTGCGGTGTTGAGTGGGACTTTACCGTGTTAGTGAAAGCCTAGGTAAGTGTAGATTTTAACCACTTCTATAAAAATGTTGTAATACGTAATACCGGTAATACATTAACCAAAAAATTTAACAAAAGAAATATATAGAACGTTTAAGTTGAATGGTTTTTAGGAAACAGCGTTAAAATGTGAATTTTAAATGAAAGTTTTTAAAGGAAATTTATTATAACCTCCAATTCATGCTAAAGAATTAGTGGTTAGTAATTTTTACCTTATTTAGCGTTAACTGCTTTCTATCGTTAGAAGTGTACATGTATATCCTATCCTTATAAACGTAAGTCTCTGTAGAGTTTCCAGGGTTAATTTCCTCCATCTTTTTGAAGACTTCCTTTAAATCCCTCGATGGGTCAACTATGACTGTTATCGTGAAGTATGGTGGTGGCAATTCGTTAAACTCTGCCAAGGCTTCCTCATTTAATAAACTTGTAGGGGAAACTACTAGAGTTTTAGATTGGGAAATTAACTTTGTTCCCTTTTTCCCTGCATGAACGTAAGAGAGCGGAATACCTTTTAATACTCTTGGAGATATTTCATTACAGTCGATCTCTCCGTAGGCATCTTCTATTACTTCAACGTCGTCACAGTTGTAAAATCTAACGTTCTGATTTAGCTTGGTAACTTCTTCAAACCCTACTCCCGAAACCAACCTTGGCGGTTCTGAAATTAGTGGAGACAATTCTAACCTTGGCAGTTCTGAAGTCCTCGATATTTCGCCTATAATTCTGCTTGCTCCAACTTCTACGTAATTTTTGAAGATCCCAAGGTAAGTTAATAATTGTTTTCCTTTTACTGAGTTAACTACTTTATCTATTATCCTCCTTTCCCTTTCCCCGTACTTTTCAATTTCTAAGTAAAAGTTATTTACGTTCCTAATACGTTTAACAATGTCGTCTAGCGCGTTAAGAAAATCGACGTTTGTTTCTATTTCCGTACTACCTATGAGGACTTTAACTCTTCCATATCTTAATGAGAAAAAGAGGGGGTTATACTTTTCGACGAGGTCTATTGCTAAATCCAGGTAATTTTTATCGTCAACCTCAACTAGGCAGCCATTGTAGGTAAATTTCACCTCTAGATAGTTGATCTTATCCAGGATTTTGGCGAATTTATCCACAGTCAATCACCTAATTATGACATTGTGATCTTGAATATCAACTTGACTTTCCAACCTTGCTTCAAAAGGTTGGTAAACTTCCTCTTCTGCAGTTATTGATATTTCCCTGTGAGGATATTCTCCCATGTGAATTAGCCTTATTTTCCCTCCCTTCTTGAGGTAAATTATTCCTATTACGTGTTCCTGCCTCACTATATAACGTCTATGACCTTGCCTCCTAAATATGCCGTCTGTCTCTCCTAGCTTGGGGGACAAGTAAATTATTCCTCCTTGTATGTTTAGGAAATGGCTGTGAGTGTTAAGGAAGTCTACGGATGCAGGTTTGTTTAGTGCATTAATAACGGTAATGAGGTCTTCGTTATTGAGTTCTTCCTTAAAATCGTCTATTACGCTCCAATCGCGGAAGAGCGGGTAATGTTCTGTGAAATACTTTATGCTGTTCAAGAGGGACTTGAAAGCGTTTTCCTTGAGGGTCTCAAAGTTTATTCCTTCCTTTAGGAGTTTTATTATTAAATCTCCTTGGGTTAGGAGGAGTTTTGTGGGTTTTTTAAGTTTGACTTCCTTTATTGGGCTCCTTTTACTTATCTTACTCCTTGATGGAATTAACCTAACGAAAATTACGTGATCCCTCTCATCACTCCTACCTATCATAGCCACATAACCTACTT
>QEFD01000204.1 GCA_003086435.1 Acidianus hospitalis | reverse complement strand
GAAATAGGAGTATAAATAGTCGAACGCTCTTTTGTTGAAATAAGGAAGAACTGAAAGTTTAGACCACCATAGAATGCAGCTCCAGGTTTATTTAGTTGAAATAAGGAAGAACTGAAAGCTAATCTTTACAATTATCTCAAGAATATTATGCAGTTGAAATAAGGAAGAACTAGAAAAAGAAAATCACTCCTTAAGGTAGTTTATCACACTCTCTACGTTAGGAGAGAGGCTGAAAGGTTAGAGCTTAAAGTCACTCTATTTCATTCTACCGTTTGTACCTCACTTTTGACCTAGTGTACATATACCTTAACCACTTTGAGCTCAGTTGAACTCATGTCTCTACTTATAACCTCCTCAATCAACTTTTACTCATTCTATTAATGTGAAGAATCCTGACCTTTCACTTTAACAACTTTTATTAACTTCTCCCCTAGAGATTTCATGTTCATTACATATAACTTATCCTCTCTAGCATAAATGTATATATCCCCACGGTACTTCATTTTACTAACGTAGTCCATTATTTTATCCAACGGAACGACCGAATCCACTACAATAATTTTCACGCGCTTCATTTTAAGCTTCTTAAATTTCTCTAGCCCTTCCCTGTTTATCGCGGTTAAAGGAGATATTATCAAGTCTTTTCCGCCGTCACTGATGTATACTCCATCGTCAGTAAACGTCATATGTGTAAATTCTAGGCCTTCGAAAATAGAAGGCGATATCACGCTACAATCCAGTTCTCCTTCCACGTTGGGTAATATTTTCGGTTGTTTACACCTCTTTAGGGTTATATCACATATATTAGTTGAAATATCAAACTCATCGTATTTCGGATGGCCAATATTAATGTATCCAATTTGCTCACGACCACTATGAGTCTTAGCATAGTTAACTATATCCCTCAAAAAGTCCTCCACTGCTTTATCAAACTCCAAAGCGTTTATCTCAATGCTTGCTCCTTTCAATTCCCTAGAAATTGCAACTATTTCATCTACACTGATAGGTCTATAAGCGTAATTCCATATTCCAATCTTAACTCTTTCTTCAAATTCTAACACCAACCAGTCGCCTACCCATACTCTCGATGGAGAGTACCGATATGCCAGATTTAACGCGAGCAAAAGGTTTTTACTTGGGTTATTAACTTGAACCGAAGTTTTGCCAATCCTAAAGTGGACCTCTACATCGGATACAAGTCCATTTTTCTCCAATTCTTCTAAATATGCGAGCGACACCTTAAACCCCCCTAAGTACAAACTGACTTTCTAACCTTGCTTCAAATGGCTGGTAAACTTCTTCCTCTGCAGTTATCGTAATTGGCTTATGCGCATATTCTCCGTGGTGCTCGATTTCCACCTTACCTCCTTTTTTCAAATAAATTATCCCAATGACGTGCTCCTGTCTAATTCTGTTCTCATTCTCCACGAATATCCCGTCTACCTCCCCATACTTCGGTGCCATATAAATAATTCCGTCGTGCAAATATAAAGTGTGAGAATGAGTATCCAAAAAATCGACCCTCTCCACACCGTTTAAAGCGTTAATAACTGTTATTAAATCGTCGCTGTCCTTTAATTCCTCCTTCATCATTTCCATAACTTTCTTACTACTTAAAAAAGGATAAGCATCGGGGTAGACTTGAGCAGTAAGTAATAAGCATTTCAAAGCGTTCCTTTTCAACACATTAAAGTCGACTCCCCTATCTAGGAGTTTTATTATTAAATCTCCTTGGGTTAGGAGGAGTTTTGTGGGTTTTTTAAGTTTGACTTCCTTTATTGGGCTCCTTTTACTTATCTTACTCCTTGATGGAATTAACCTAACGAAAATTACGTGGTCCCTCTCATCACTCCTACCTATCATAGCCACATAACCTAGGGATTGTGTCTCTAAAACGTTAGATACGTAATTTCTACCATTACCACAACAGTCTTCAGTAAGTTCAGGGACAACCATAAGTTTTCTTCTCAGTTCTTCAGGAGGCATGAGGGATTGTTCAAACACATACCTTACAACATCCCTACGCCTTGATACGTTAGGGACGAGAATTAAGTACTTATCCTCGGTGACTTCCTTCATCATCTTAACTAAGTTAGTCACTAGGATTTTCTTCCTTTTCCCGTTATGATAATAATAAGCCATCTTTATATCCCATTTTAAGATTTCAGAGAACAGCCTTCTGGATTGAAAATCCATTTGGCCTACTTCCCTCTCTACTTCCTCTATTACCTCGTCCTCATCTTCCATTCTGCCCGGAACCCAAAAGCTTATTTCCTTAGCCTGGTGAAAGTTCTCTCCATCTACTACAACTTCAGCCTTCCACTCCTCACTGAAAATGGTAGGATAAGGTCTGACCACCTCGGCCTCAGTTACAACGATTTCCTTAGTGGGGGAATTAACTTTAAACCTAGCTAACACCCTTATCATGTCCTTCTGATACTTAACCTCCTTATCTATCACCTTCACCGTATAATCTCCAGGTGGTAAAGGTTCGTCAAATTCCAACTGGATTCTGAAATACTCTTTCTCCGCATTTGGAGGCTCGAATATCACATTCATTGCAATAATACCAGTTACTTCATATTACCATTTAAGATTTCAAGCTAATAATTTCTCCCTACTTCCACGTAACAGCCAGAACCTAATTTAGGAAGGAAAAGTATTTTAGGTAATATGTCACGTTATTCCCGTAATACAGCGCAGCAATTGTCTTAGCCCTTGCATTTCCAACAACTCATTCAAACACATTTCACGCCAAAGGCAAATATTTTTCCGTAAGTTATGAAAGAAAACTTGGAATACTTAATCGTATTTACTAATTGTTACAGTAATAATCTTGACAAGAAATTTAATAGTTCCCTACAAAAGAAGAAATAAGTAGTAAAATTTATTACTACATGAATAGTAGTAATGATCGTGGAGTGGGTTACAATATCCACCAAAGTTAGGAGAGAATTGTTGGAAAAAGCGAAGAAATATAATATTAACGTCTCCGAAGTACTAAGAAAAGCCTTAGAGGAGGAAGTTAAAAAAAGGGAAGAAGAAGAGGCAAGAAAATCTGCCGAAAAAATAGCTAAGGAATTAAAATTGCCAGAGGAGGAAGTAGCAAGGCTAATAGAGGAGGATAGGAAGAGATGAAATACGTGTTAGACACTTCAGCAATCATCAATTTAATCTCCAGATTGGGAAATAAATCAATTGATTTATTCAAAGAGAGCCTAACGACAGACCTCGCGTATTATGAAATAGGAAATTTCCTTTGGAAGATCGGGAGAGAAGACCTAATTACACACTTCCTAAACGTCCTAAAGTTCATTCATGTAGAGAATGTAAACCTAAATGAAGAAGTGCTTGCGATAGCGATAAAAGAAAAATTAACATATTACGACGCTACATATTTATTCTTAAGCAGGAAATACAACGCCACATTAGTTAGCGACGATAAAGATTTAATAAATAAAGGAGCAAAGAAAAGCTCAGAAGTGATGATATAAAAAATAAGGAGAAGCGATTCGATTATTTGCCGAAAATGAACTGATAGATAGAGGCCGTATATCTGCTGTTACCAATAATGAAGGCTTTTTCTACTAGTTGCTGTGGATCTCTTCCAATATCTCACTTTTAATTCTCCTGCTGATTTAGAATTTAATAAACTAGTCACAGAGCATCTACTAGTAGCTCATAATGGCTTTAAAGCTTATAATTTACAACTGCTATAGCTATTTATGCAAGAAACACAAGTCCTCCAAAGACCAGACGAGAAACTGAGGAATAAAAAGACTAACCTAGAAATGAGGGAAGTATTCGAGACGAGGTTAGACTAAATGCAAGTAAAGCCACCACTAGATACGTCACCCCTTTTTTCTATTACTCTAGATTTTCCGCTTTCACCGGGAGAATATACAATTAAGGTAATTGATGAGGAAGTAAATTATCAAAAAGAAATGATAAGATTACTCTCCAGGATAAAAATAGTTAAACCAACTAATGAACTCAAAATAAAGAGCGCCGACGTTATGAGGGAATATCCTTCAGTAC
>QEFD01000203.1 GCA_003086435.1 Acidianus hospitalis | reverse complement strand
CTTCGCTTTTGTAACATTTTCTATTGCTTTGAAAAAGTTTAACTTTTCTTCTTACTCGAATTTTACTGTATCGTCAGAAAAAGGAGAGGTGAAAGAAGAGATATCCTTTAAATCTTCTAATCCATTAGTTCTAACTTTAACTAGAAATTTAAGAATCCTAGAAGTAGGAGGAAGAGTAAACTGGATGGGTGTAAGTACGTTTGTCTCAAGGAGAGTAGAGCTATGGAAAGTTATGTTAGGTTCGTCCATTTCTGCAATAATCCTATATTTTATCTTATCTCGTATTAACGATGGAAGCTTTCTCGTTTTTTACGTTTTATTAGGGGGTTGGTTCTTTATGATAATGATTGCAAGTGCTGCATTTATTACAGAACCCATATGGTTAGATATGAATGTTATGACTCCAGAAGAATTCGCTAGGTATTATTTAACTAGTAAAGCTTTATCTATTGCAATTATTTTATCTCCATTTGCAATATTATCATTAATTCTTGGTTATTTAGGAGACGCATTGGGGTTCATCGTTTTCATCCCGTTAAGTTCAATATTCATTATGTCCTTATATGCTAGATACTATCAACAAAGATATAATATGCCAATTAACGTTTCTCCAATAAGGCTTTTGGTTTCCTTATTAACTTCAATTCCCCTAATTCCTCTAATAATTTTATCCTTCTTGCCTGCATATTTGATTTTATGTTTGCCAATAATGTTCTCCTTTATTGTATTTTACCTTACGATATCTTTACCGTTTATATTTTCTAAGTCTTACTGGGAGTCAACTATAGAAAAAATTGTTACTTCAGTTACCTAGCTATTTCGAAATAAGCAGAGCCCTTCTTTATAAATAGAATTGACGGTTTAGGAACTAAAATCTTCCTTTTAATTCCTCCTATGTTGATCTCTAATTCTTGTGAGGAAGTTAATAGAACTGTGACATTTTTGTCCTTCATTTCATCTAGTATAATTCCTTTTCCTTTTATTTCGCCCCATATATTAAATTCTCCCTCTTTGCTCAATAGAAAATTTAGGAATTCATCTTTTCTCTCAATTACTTTCTTTGCTCTAATTTTAGCCAACAAAGATAGAGGACTTAATTGGAAATTAAATATAGCGGAAATGAACCAAGTAACTATTACTAGGTCTATTAGGATTTTCCTTCTATTATTAAGATTATAAAGCACCGCAGGTAATGATGAGGAAAGTAAAGCAAAAGCTGGAATAATAGTAGCCCCTGCTATACCTAAAGCCTCAATAAACCAATACATAAAAATCGAAAGGAAGATCACGTTAACTATAAAACTACCTAGTATTAATGAAGCTATTATTTTATCGTCATCAAAAGGCAATAAAGCCAGGAAGTCACTATCGGATTTACTAGCTAAACCAAACCTAGTATTAAACGGTGAAACAGCTATCATCATAGTAAGGTAAAACACCGACAAATATCTGAATTCTTCATTTACATAATATGGAGCTTCATAATAACTAATATAGCCTATGTAGCCAAATAATATAGCGAAACTTATGTAAAATATTATGCTCCTCTTAGGGACACGAGAGAAAATTACAAATTTTATAAGCTCAAGCATTATTCATCATCCTTGCTACAACGCTTTCAATTGGTTCATCCTCTTTTCCTAGGGCTTTAAGTTCCTCTATACTTCCTTGCCATATTACAGTACCTTTAGAAATCATGATAACGTGGTCTGTAAGTCTTGTTGCTATTGACATTATATGAGTTGAGATAAGGAAAGTGGATTTCATTCCTTTTAAGATTCCTATAACTTTCTCCTGCGTAGGAATATCTAGATAGTTTAACGGTTCATCTAGTAGTACTATTTCGGGATTATGAATAAGAACTAAAGCTAACGATAACTTCTGCTGATTTCCCCTAGATAGTTTTCCCGCCTGGATTTTCTCGTACTGCCTCAAATCTAATATATCTAACATTTCTTCAACTTTTTCCTTAGGAACACCTCTTAACGAGGCTATGTAGTCTAAGTTCTCTCTTACAGTTAAGATTCTATATGGCATAGGATCTTCAGGTAAATAACCAAGAATTTTCTTAACTTCTTTCATCCCGGGTTTCATTCCCATTATCTCAACTTCTCCGTAGTCTGGCTTTAATAGCCCAGCAAGAATTTTCATAGTTGTTGACTTTCCTGCACCATTGGGACCAAGTAGTGCAAATCTTCCACCGCATGGAATAGAGAACGATAAGTCGTTTAGAGCAATCACCGATCCAAATCTCTTAACAACGTTCTTTAAAGAAATACATTCCATTATCTTACAATTTTAATGCGAATTATAAAAAGTTTTTACATAGATGTTTTGAGATCCGTATTTGGGTTTGGGCTTCATTGAATTTTCATGAATTTTTATCCAATTCTCAGCCCTTGGGCTTCAACAGAGTCACGGGGAAACCCGTTATCCCTCCGCCCCTTTAGCGGGATAACCTCAACCCACACCCGTGGATGTGGGGAAACCCGCACATCTTCTAGCCACACCTTTCGGGAAAAACCATCCACATCTGGTGTGACTTTACTCATATTAACCATTAAAGTATATAAACTTC
>QEFD01000202.1 GCA_003086435.1 Acidianus hospitalis | reverse complement strand
CTGGATTAAATTTTACCAAGGCATTTGCTCTGGCCCTTTCTCCCATCTTCTTAATCTCTTCTCTGGGAATCAATGATATTTTATAGAGAGCTTCAGCAAATTCCCTAACATCATAAGTATTAACGTGGAAACCATCAACACCGTCAGTGACTTGTTCAACTAACCCTCCGTTACCCTTAGTTACAAGCACTGGTCTACCAGAAAGCATTGATTCTGTTACAACTCTAGCCCATGTATCAATGTATAAACTCGGTACTATAACGACATCAACGTCACTTAAAATTTCTCTCATTTTCTTTACATACTCTTCATAAGGAACTCTTTCTGTTAGGATTACATGTTCAGTTAGTTCTAGATCCTTAACAATCTCAACCACTTGTTTCGATTCTAGGCCTCCAGGGACTTTAAGTCTTAAATTGCTATTTTTCTTCAAGGCTATTGCAAAAGCCTCTAACAAGTTGAATATACCCTTCTCCCTATCTGGGTAACTAAGGTATGCAAAAGTGAAAAACTTATCATTTGGATTATAAGGTACATAATCTATGTTTTTTGTAAGTGCATTAATGTTAATAACTTTTATCTTCTCTTCGGGAAAACCTCTAGATATTAGGACATCCTTTACTACCTTACTTACAGCTAAAATTACTGAGGCAGAAGACACGTTTTTCTTTATCCTTTCCATTTTCCTTATTGCGTAAAATGCCTCAAGCGTTGACGTAAACAAAGATTTGCTTTTCTTACTTCTTATAGCTTTACTCACCTTACTCACGGTTTTGCAATCACAGTCATTACAAGTCATTGAATTAAAGTAACAAGTTGGCCACCAGTACTGTATTGTTATTACGGTCTTAACTCCTCTCTTTTCGGCTAAAGGTATTATACCGTGCCAAGCGTTAGCTATGTGAAGTATTGAACCTTTTTCTGGGTTAATCTCGTTGAGAACCCTCTTTGAGTAAGATGTACTATTAAGCATCGTCTCTTCTCCGAATATCTTACTTTTAGGAGGAGGAGATAATACATTAAAGTTAGAGGGAAAAGAAGTGTACATCTCCACGTCTATACCTTTCTCCTTTAGGAACTCGTACATTAGCAAAGTAGTAGCGTAAACTCCCCTCTGTCTCGTCTCTAATAAAATTCTAACCCTCAATTTAATCAAATAATTTGTTGTCACACAGTATTTAAATTATTATAAACCTATCGCCTTTTTAAATCGCTTCATAAACTCTTCAAACTTAAATTTCTTAGCAGTCTCTATTGCACCTAATGAAAGCCTATCAGCCTCCGACGGATTATCTAGTAAGTACTCCACGTATTCGGCAATCTTTTTGTAATCATCTACTTCAGCTATTAGGGAATTGTAATTGTGTATTCCGTAATCTTTAGACCCCTCAGTCCTCGTCATTACTACTGGAGTTCCGGAAGCCATAGCCTCTACTGGTGGGAGCCCGAAACTTTCTAACCTTGATGTATAAACGAAAACATAAGAGGATGCGTATAAATTTGCCAGCTCTTCCCATGAAAGTCTGGGATGTTCTATGTATTTAAAGCCTAGATCTCCTAAACTAACGTTGTCTGAGTTAACTATGTGAATTTCAAAATCTTTTCTCTTTCTATAAATTTCATTCATAGCTTTTACAAATGTATCAAAACCTTTTGGTGGAGCCGTACGGGCTATGGCCATTACTATTTTTTCCCTCTGTGATGGTTTAATTAACTGAGTTCTAAAGAACTCATCACGAATAAATATTCCTACTCGCAATATTTTTCCTTTACTATTAAATTGCTTAATTATATTATCCGTGTAATTCGAAATGCTTAGAAAGGTAAGATCAGAGGAATACGCTTTTGATATATATTTTTTGACTCCCTTCCATTGATCATAAATGAAATAAGTGTCAATTGTATCTTGTACAAATACATATTTTCCACCAGCTCTTACAGTTGGTAATATAGTATACCATGATGTAGCAATTATTATATCATTCTTTACTTTCTTAACAAGATTTGCTAGTATTCTCATATTAGTCTCATAAAACAAGGTTGTAGCCCAGCTAAACCTCTTAAAGCGCCTATTAGATTCTAAAAGAAACTGTATTGAAAAGAGAGGACGTAAAAATTTCCTTTGTGTAAGTACATTAGCATATCTTGTAGGATTATAACCAGAATAATTCCACCCCACTAAACTAACTAAATTTACAGTATGCCCTTCTTTAGCTAGTTGATCTGCGATCCTATAAATTACTAATTCAAACCCAGTTCCTCCTAATCCCCACATTACAAAAGTTATATTAGCCACGGAATGTAATGAGCGAAAATAAGGTTAAAAATTATTATCAAACCTTTTATTCTTCTTTTTTCTTATTCTTTTTGTGCCTTTTATTTCAGTTATTATTACTGCTCATAATAGGAGGGAGTTTTTGTTAGAGGCTGTTAACTCTGCATTAAACCAAACGTTGCCTAAAGATGAGTATGAAATAATTGTTGTAAAGAATTTCTCAGAATATGATGACATTTTAAAGAACCTAGGTGTAAAAACTGTATTTTCTAATGAAGAGAATCAAGGTGCAGATATTGTCAACGCTTTGTCGTATACAGAAGGTAAAGTTATTTGTTTTCTCGACGATGATGATATATGGGTTCCATGGAAACTAGAAAAAGTTAAGGAGGCATTTAAGGAAGAAAGCTTAGGCTATTACCATCACGCTCTTTTAGCTTTTAGGCAAGGGGAGAATATAAGTGAACTTATAGACAAGTTGAAAGAAAATAACAAAGAATTTATAAGAAATAGGTTCATTGATTTAAGCCCAGTTAATTCAAGTTCTACTTGTATTAAGAAAGATACTCTAATAAAATGTATTTCACAGCTAAAAAAGGTAAGATACTTTATTGATAACTTTTATTACTATTTTGCACTACTTAAAAACTGCAAGATTAAGTTTGACCCCGTTATATTAACTTTATATAGACAGCATTACAATAATTCTACTGCTTTAAAAGAGAAAAGCTTTCAAGATTGGGTAGAGAAGAAAATAACCTTTTATTCTAATCGATATGAGCTGTTACTAGAACTTATAAGTTCTTGTAAATCAGAAGGAATACGCGGTACCGTAGTTAAAGCACTGTTAGCTCAAGCTTTAAGTGACAAAATAACTGTAACTAGACTATCTAAAGACGGACTGTATAAAGCAAATTTTAGTGATTACCTGAAATATGTTAGTCTGGATTATAAAAACCTTAGAGGAATTTTATTAGCATCATTAATCTTTATGCCTAAGTTCATTCAACTATACGTTGCAAGGAAGTGGTACGAAAAGGAACAAAAAGCTTCATAATATACTGTACTAAATTTTTATATGCACACAAGGTTATTAACTTAATGGGTGATATATCTAAATACGCTATCACGTCGTACCTCCACATCTTAGTAGGCACATTCTCGGCAATGGTTTTACTAGGCTTAAACACAATCATTATCGCTAGGCTGTTAGGACCAATAGATTACGGTTTATATACTCTTTCATTTGGTATTCCTTACTTTCTTTTAGGCTTCATAGATTTAGGAATGACTACTGCAGCGCAAAGATACATTTCGGAATTCATGGCTAAAGGAAAATTAGCAGGTGCAAAAAAGGTATTTCAAATTACTACATCTTACATGCTTACATTATCCTTGGTTTTCACGGTTCTCTTCTTAATCCTAAGTAATTACATTGCGAGTTCAATACTAAATAGACCAGAATTAGCTATTTATTTAAGGATTTCAGCCTTAGTAATTCTTTTAGAAACAATATTTAGGTACATTAGTTATAATCAGTTACTAGCATTGGGAAAATCTCACGTAAGTTCATTTATAGATTTCTTACATGCGTTATTGAGATTTATTCTAGCACCGCTATTAATAATTCTAGGTTTTGGGATAGCCGGGGCGATCTTTGGTGTATTAGCGGGATATGCTGTTGCCGGGCTAGTTGGGATCACTTATTTGCTCTACATTTTTAGGGGGATAAAAGCTGAAGGAGATATATCATTAAAGAGTATTTTCTCTTATAATATACCGTTTACGATTTTGGGCATAATAGGGTTAATTTCTGGTGAAGTCCAATATATCTTACTTTCCCGGCTAATAATTGCCTCAGATATAGGTAATTATGCTGCCGCTAACAACTTAACTAGTATTATAGCCATTTTTACTTCTCCCTTAGCTCAGATAACTTTACCTACCTTCTCTAGGATAACTGACGAAAGACAGTATGCCGAAGCAGTTATGAAGTATTCCAGATACGCTTTACTAATAACGTTGGGAGCGCAAGGGATGATATTTTCCGTTTCATTTCCCCTTGTTTACTTACTTTATGGGGAGAAGTACTCATTAGCTCCCTATTTGTTGCAACTTTCCTTGATCCTCTCGATCTTGACCTCGTTTCTTTCTCTTTACGGAAGGAATACTATCTTCTATATAAAGAGAATGTACAAGATTCCAGTTGTAGAAAATATAATTAATATTTCTGTATTTATACCTCTAACATATTTTCTCCTCTTACGCTACGGTATTGTGGGCATGATATTTTCAAGTTGGGCTTCATCAATTGTATCCACAATCTATGAGGATATACAGTTAAGTAAATTAATAGGATTAAAATTGAAGGAATCAATTTTCACCCTTATTAGGATTGAAATTATAGCACTGATCTCGCTCATATTACCTACTGCCATAGAGTTCAAGATCCCTTATCCTTACAACCTTCCACTTTCTCTGCTAACTTTTATAACTCAATATATAATATTGATAGCATTTTCAAAAACAATCTCTGCTATTGAAATTAAGGAAATCGAATCAGTACTTGAGAACAGCAAGTATAATATTATTTTGAAGCCATTACTGAAACTAATTCTCATTATTTCGTCATTACGAGTTTAAATCCTCCCCACTACTTAGTGTGACACCTATGGCTTAAAGCTTAAAGTAGTCT
>QEFD01000201.1 GCA_003086435.1 Acidianus hospitalis | reverse complement strand
TCTGGTGTGACTGTACTCATATTAACCATTAAAGTATATAAACTTCACGGTTTATTGAAAACTGTTGACTATCACGGGAACTAAGCTCCTAGTAGAGCTACTCAGAATATAAAATATGCGTTGAAATTATTATGATAATGCCTCTTCAGTTTGTGAAATTCAATTGGGACGTATAACTTTTAACTCAACGCAAGATTTGGAATTTATTTTGGTTTTTCTAGTTAAGAAATTTCATCTAATAACAAAGCAGAAATTATTATTATGGTATTATATACAAGATACGAGCTGGCGAGATCATATTGGACTTACAAATGCAATCATGGTATTATATACAAGATACGGGTAGCCGACTTTTTAAATAGGAAGTCTTAGGTAGAAATGAACAGCTATGTTATTTGTTCAAAATGCAATATGGAGTCATCTTACCGCCTCACCTTGTAGGGAGTAGATTTATCGATCTCGTGACTTATCTATCATAAAACTAAAGGATTCGTCACCATCAGAGTAAACTTATCAAGCCTATTGTTATTTCGTGGCAGATAGCAATTATCTATGTACAGAATATACTGGGCACGTATTCATCAGGTCACAGTTGCTGCAGGCCCATTTAATTTTATTATATATTCGTTCTGCAGCATCTTCAGGATTCTTAGGTGTAGTAAATAATGATCTTATTTTCCTTGGAAAGTCTGAGGAGGAGTACTTCAACCACCTTATTCCTTTATTATATATTATAAGACCTATTACTGGATGAGAAGTATAATAAATTGCAGAAGCCATGTAAAATCTCATTTCTCCTTCCAAGTGCCTTACTGTGTCGGAAATCGTCACCTCGGCTATTATGCTAACGTAATCTTTCCTAGTTTTTATAATTGCAAAATAATCCGGTTTTCCTCTGATTACGAAAACTTTATCCCTAACGTAAGATAAGGTGAACTCAGGCTCCTTTTTATCTACTAGGATTCTATCCTTTAGGGCCTCTCTTAACGAGTTTATAACCATTTCATTTATCTTATCGTGCACCGGCTTAAGGTGCTTTACAGAAAGTGGAGTAGTATAATTTATTTGCCCACAATTTTCTAGGATTTGGTATTTCATCATCGGGCATAATTTTGCCCAGCTTAATTCCGTAGCAGTTAGCTTACAATACCTCATATTTTCTTTCTGATAACTTTCTACAATCTCCTTTGGTACAGTTGACGGAAGATTCGTACTCGCTGTCTCGTATGACGACAATATATAAGTTATCGCCTTCTTCAAGGTGTTTTTTAGCCATGTCGGAGATAAGTGATGCTGTTTTATATCCACCAACGCCCGCGTATACTGATCTGTTGACCATGGAAAGTCCAAGACGTCTAAGGTACCTTCTGATTTTTCCTCTGACTTTTTCTGATGATATGTCAAAAGCTACCACCACGTACATTATTTATATATTATGAACGAATATATATGAATCCTTCTAACTTACTATTAGCTGTAAAGGCTATATAATGCACTTTCAATTGTGAGATTACAAAGTGATAAAACTTGTGAAAGTGATTATATAACGTGAGTGCTTTTTACTCATATAGTCTAGTTGTCTTACATTCATTCAATGAAGTACATCTTATATTTTTTCTGTAAATGATTAACTTGTTTGCCACGAATAACGTTTCGTCTTCACTAATATTTTTTCTGTAAATGATTAACTAAGTGATGCGATATCTAATGAACCGAATAATATTTTTCTTGTAAATGATTGAGCCCTAAATACTCAATAATTCCTAAACTAAATTCTACATACTCCGCCCTGGAATGGCGAGGGTTTCCCTCTTATAATTACCACCATCGATTCGAGAGTAGGCAGCCAGAAAGCCCAAGGAGATCATCCAGGTCTAGTTCCTTTGAGCTAGTTGCCCCTCCCACAGTTGAACTGGGAGAGTCTTCGCTAAATTAGAAAAAGAAGTCAATGACTACCCCCTGGCGAGATTTTCTGCTCTCTTAACCCCTAATTTTTGTAATCGTTATGTTACATTTCCTATTCATAACTTTTTTGAGCATAATATAGAAAATATTAACTTAAAGTAACTACATATAATTTTTCCTTATATTCTTGATACTTTTTCATGTAGATTTGTGAGGGTATGAATTTCTCTATCTACTTGTAGTCATTTTCCTAAATTTCCTTCATTCAATTGATCGTGAAAAGTAGGGGAATTAGGATTTTCATAATATGTAGCAATACTTTTGTAATATTTCAATTCACCTTCTTTTTACTTCTCATCCTTTCAATTTTCTCTTCTTTCCCTTCTCTAGGATTTCTCTATCTATTTTGTCAATTTATTCCCTTTCAATTTACTCTAAAAACAAGGGAATTAGGAATTATCTACAATGTGAGAAATTTTTTCGTGTAGATTTTTAGGCAGAGTTTTTGACGTCTTTTTCCGGGGTA
>QEFD01000200.1 GCA_003086435.1 Acidianus hospitalis | reverse complement strand
GAGTAGTAGCTAAAACATCAACTTTCCATAATTTAAATATTAGATTATGTCTATTCTTCCAGCTAAAGTATGTCTCACCGCCTCCAGCAATGGCTGTAGCACCGCATCTCCACATTGCTGTTTCTACTAACGGAGGACCCCAACTATAGAAACCGCTCATATTTAGATAATTAGCATAAACAGTTGTAGGTTTCACATCTGCGAAGGTCCATAAATACCTTGCTTGGCCTTCTTCAAAATAATCTAACTCTAATGCACCCCAACCTTGAAAAGTAGGCATTCCAGTTGAACCAGATGTTGCACCCACAAACCTTATTCTTCTAGCAAGTTCCGGAACCATGATTGTACCGAAAGGAGGATTAGACTGCAAATCCTTCCTTAACTCGTCTTTTCTCAGAATCGGAATTTTAACTACATCCCTCCAATCTTTTATCATGTCTGGCTCAAAGCCCTTTGACTTCCAGAATCTCCTATAAAATTCTGAATGATCCCAAGCCCATTTAACTATCCTTTTTAATCTAAAAGTTTTTAATTTCTCTAAATCTTCTCTTTTCATTGTCATTATTTTCGGGTTCCATAACTTATCTGAATGGATATAGTCAGTTCTAATAAATCCCTCATCTCTTAACTCCTTGTGTATAGCTTCATATTCTTGGAGAACTGAACTCATTTCTCTCATCTACTTATACTATTTAAAAAATTTAAGCATATTTGTAGAATCCTTCTCCAGATTTTTTACCTACCTTACCTTCTTTAACCATCTTAACTAGCAAATCTTGAGGTTTATATGCGGAATAACCCTTGTTATATATATCCTCCAAATTTCTTAGGATGTTATCAATACCTAATTCGTCTGCAATTTCTAATAAACCTTTAGGGAAATTATATCCATACTTCATTACGTCATCAACTTCGCTAGGCTTAACTATATTATTTTCAACAAGCCAAGCCGCTTCATTAACTGCTAGAGAGAGTAATCTAGCTGGATCCACTTTTGATGTGGCAGGTAACTTTACCTTTAAATATTTATTACCAGGATACTCGTAAAATCCCTTACCAGACTTGACTCCTAGCTCTTTTCTCGCAACTTTTTCCTTAAATAATTTACACGGCACATCAGAAGTACCTCTTTTTACTATGTTTTCCCAAAGATCTACATCTATATCAAGCCCAACGTAATCTGAAAGCTCAAAGATACCCATGGGAAGACCTATTTTATTCCTAGCGCAACTATCTACTTCTTCTATACTAGCTTCTCCGCTTTCAACTTCTCTACAAGCTTCCTGCATAAGTCTAAGGAATATTCTATTACCTATAAAGCCAGGAACTTCTATCCTAAGCTTTACGGGAACTTTTCCCAAGCTTCTTGCCAACTCTACAGTTTTGTTTGCAGTATCCTCTGAAGTATATTTAGACGGAATGACTTCAACTAATTTCATTATTTGAGGAGGATTAAAAAAGTGCATTCCTATAACCTTATCTTTTCTTGAAGTGAATTCTGCAATCTCAGAAATCGGTATTGAGCTAGTATTAGTAGCAAGTATTGCTTCCTTAGGAGCTATTTCGTCCAAACTTTGAAAAACTTTCCTCTTTAAGTCTAGGATTTCTGGAACAGCTTCAATAGCAAAATCTATATCCTTTGCTACGTCATAAGAAGTCGACATTTCAATTCTGGAAAGGATTACTGATGGATCCTCCTTAACAGTACCTTTCTCATAAAATTTTCTTAAAGACTCCTCCATTCTTTGCTTAGCTCTATTTAATATATCCCAAGAAATATCAATTAATTTAACTTGGTGCCCATATATTGCCAAAACTTCAGCTATTCCATGACCCATAGTTCCAGATCCAACTACAGCAAATTTCATGACTTTACTAATAACAGAGAAGTTTATAAGGTTTAAATTCCATTAAATAATTTATACCATGAAAGGAGCTGTTCTGTATAAATATAATGAACCTTTAAAAATTGAAGATAATCTACAAATTCAGTCTCCCAAAGAAGGAGAAGTCAAAGTCAAAATTGTAGCTACAGGAATGTGTCATTCAGATATTAACGTATTTGAAGGAAAAACTCCAGTACCTCCTCCGGTAATTGCCGGCCACGAGATTGCGGGAATAGTTGAAGAAGTAGGTCCAGGTGTTACTAGAGTTAAACCTGGAGATAGAGTAGTCTCAGCATTTATACACCCATGCGGAAAATGTAGAAATTGCATTTCTGGCCATGAAAACTTATGCGAAACGTTCTCCGCAGTAAGGTTAAAGGGCACAATGATGGACGGCACTACTAGGGTAAGGCTTGACGGAAAAGAAGTTAGGACTTTCTTAGGTGGAGGATTTGCCGAATATGCTGTTGTAGGAGAAAACGCATTAACTGTAGTTCCACCAGAAGTCGATTTAGAGAAAATTGCAGTACTAGGTTGTGCGGGTCTTACTGGTTATGGAGCAGTAAACTCAGCAAAAATAGAGCCAGGAGAGTCAGTTGCAGTAATAGGAGTTGGAGGAGTAGGATTATCAGTAATTCAATTGCTTAAGGCAAGCGGAGCAGGAAGAATAATAGCAGTAGGTACTAAAAAATGGAAATTAGATAGAGCAATAGAATTAGGAGCAACAGACGTAGTTAACTCAAAGGAGACTGACCCAATAAAAGCAATAAAAGAATTAACTAACGGAGGAGCAGATGTAGTAATAGAGGCAGGCGGAAATGAAGAAACCATAAAAATGGCAATGGATTCTGTAAGAATAGGAGGTAGAGTAGTATTAGTTGGTTTGCCTCCAGTGAATGCAATGATACCTTTCAGAGTTGCGTCAATTGTTAGAAACGGAATAACAATAATAGGAAACTACGGAGGAAGACCAAGAATAGACATGCCCAGACTTCTGGATCTAGTGAGACTTGGTAAATATGACCCATCTAAACTAATAACAGGAAGGTTTAAATTAGAAGAAATAAACGAAGCGATAAAATTACTTAACCAAGGAGAGGCAATTAGAAGTTTAATAATTCCAGATTAGTCACCAAAAGCTTGCGTCAGTGGTTATTAAGCCCAGAGAACGAGCAACGTCCCTTAAAGATATTACGCCAATTATTTTTCCGCCTTCAGTAACTACTAAATGCCTTATTTTATGATTAGTCATCAAAAGAGCAGCATCTCCCACTTCAGTGCTTGCATCTGCAGTAATTAGATTAGTCGACATAACCTTACTTGCTGGAGTTTCTAAAGGATAATCGTCAGCTATTGCTTGTATTATATCTCTCTCTGTTATTATTCCCTTAGGAGTATCTCCATCAACAACTAGTAAAGAACCTACGTTTTCTTTCCTCATTAGCTTTGCACAATCCTTAAGAGAAGCAGAAGAAGAAATAGTAACAGGGGGTCTGGTAATTAATTCTTTGATTGACATCTATTAAATTCCCGAACAGAAGTAAAAAAGGGTTACTGGTTGTTTTCGCCCATAACCTCCTTAAATACTTTCTCTGATGTATAAAAAACATCGACTCCTTCTTCACCTCTTTCAACAAACGTTATTTCCTCTAGGCCAGAGGGAGACTTAATCATGAAAGACACAACTTTGCCCGCAATAAAAGGAAAAACTTCGTGGTTTTCTTTTAATTTCCTAACCCTTTCTATTGCATCTAACAAACTAATGCTTAACTTCTGCATGTATCGAAGGCAAAAATAATAAATAAGGAGACATAAGCAAAAGTAAAATATCGCCAAGAAAATTTTAAGAATAAAGTAGAAATACTAACTCATTAATGGGAAATATTTAATTCCCAGAACCTCGGCACTATAATTCTCACTATCAATTAAAACTGTCACTCTTATAGGAAATGCAGGGCAAATATATTTAAAATTACTGCATTCTTGCAATACTTGTTGAGAGTTAGTAATTTCGTACACGTAATTGGACACTTCTTTCAAATATCCAGTAGCGTTACCTATCTTTATTTCACTAGCATTCTGAGGAAGGACAACGTATAATACTCCATCATGGTATATTAGATAATTACCTATCGGATATTTAGCGTTGAATTGTTTTGTTATAATTAAAGGACTAGAACCATTAAGGGACGAACAAACTACTAGCTCATACTTTCCTGGCAATAAAACAGTTCAATTACAGTACCAACGCCTTCCAATTCCGGGGGGACAAATGTATAAAAGTACGTCCCTAAACCAAATAGTTTGATGCGGATATAAAGTATAGTTCTTGTAACCAATAAAAGGAGTAACATCATGATGAGATATATTACTACACTATCAGACGGATTCTTTGAAATGACTCAAAATAAATATGAAATAGAGTGGATTTATCTTATGTATACTATACCTTAAACATTAATACAAATAATATTATAGTACTAACCGATATAATTCCTAGAATACCAGATAAATAAAAAGAGTATAGAGGGTTTACATCAAATAATAAACCTACAACTATATTGTAAAATATCTGAAATATATTAGTAAAAGTATTAATTAATGCGATTTGAGATCCACGGATTTCTGACCTAGTTACGTTTTTACCAATATTAAAGCTTATTATATTTTGCATAGCAACAAGAAATGCCCAAAAATAAAAAAGCATAAACACAATGTAAATATTGTACAGTAGAGGAATTAAGAAAAAGATAAATGATTCGAAAGATAGTATAATTGCTAAATTTTTAAATTTACTATGATTACTCAAAATAATTGAAAATAATAATGGTAAAAAGCCATTATTATTGCATACGAAGAGTACATTATACCTATTAATATCAAAGATATTGATAAGTATTTTACAAAATAAATAGTCACATAAAATGCCTCTAAATTTAATACTGAACTAAGCATAGAAACTAAAATATATAATAGCATTCCTTTATCCTTAATATATTTAAAACCTAATTGTATTATTTTATTTGAATTATACGTTGAATTTTTACTTTTAGGTAATTTAAGAAATCTTATCAGACTACTAATACCAAATAAAATTGAAACTAATATAAATAACGATGACGAGACACCGAAATGTTGCAACAAAAAACCACCGGTGAGAATTCCTATAGATGCTAAAATACTAGTTATAAGGGAGAATACTCCAAAGGCCTTTCCTGCATTTTGATAATCAAGGATAAATTTGTGAATACCTAACGAATTAATTATTCTAATTATTGATTCAAAAATTAGAAATGAAATTATAAATAATAAAACATCATGCAACCCCATTATAAGGAATAGAGGAACAGCAATTAACGCAGAGATGACAAGAGCGTTTTTACTACCTATTTTATCAACTATAATACCTAAAGGAATGTTCAAGATCACATATAAAAAATTTATTATACTATATATTGTTCCAATAATAAATGTGCTAATATTAAATAAATTCATAATAACAGGAAAATAGTATACTAATAATGAATATGCGAAAGTTGAAAAACCAGAGGATAAAGAAAAATAAAACAAAGTTCTATCCTTTATTAGATAGTAAATTTCTTTCAGCATACCTTTTCACTATTTATTATTATGATTGTATAAAAGTCCCTTAGTCTAAATTTGTTATTATCAGTACATATCTTATCTTAGATTAATAATTCGCTTCGAGTGGACATAAAGTTTATATCCTATAACCAAAAATTTAACCCAGACACAAGTAAGAAAGTTTTAAATATTTCAGCTTACTAATTATATCTCGCTCCGGTAGTATAGCCCGGTCAAGCCTAAGCGCGCCGAGAGTATGCAGGCCTTTCGAGCCTGTGACCCGGGTTCAAATCCCGGCCGGAGCACTCTGGGGGATGCCCCAGACCCCCAATTTTAAATAAGTATTAACGACCTTATCTAATGGACCTATGTAACGGTCTCTTTTCTAACTGTCTTTGTCCTTCTCTATGGAGTAAACATAATACTTTCCCTTGACATCACGAATCCTTATATCACCAAAAGTGAAAACTTTATTACCCATACCTTTTCCGCTTTATATTTGCCATATGAGAGTATTTAAGGACTGTTAATTATCATACTAAGCATAGAATTGAAAGAAGGTGACTACTATTCCACAGTTGTACAAAAAACTGAATTTCATGGAAATAACTGCGGATAGAAACTTCAAAAGCACTGTTTGATTAAGAGAAAGACGCTAGATAAATTCAAAATTTTACATTTAATTATAACTAAAGCACTGCAATGATATCATGAGACAGACTATTTATGTCTAATATGTCTAACTTTTTCTATTATTAATTTGTAACTTGCTAACTTTTTACGGCAATAGGATAAAAATAAGTTGGACACATTGGACATAAATTAGTAATAATAGATGAAAATTCGATTTAGAAAAATTATAAAGGCTAATAATAAGGTAAAAATTAGTTGAATACCACATGCTCGTTATCTATCCAGTGGCATAGG
>QEFD01000199.1 GCA_003086435.1 Acidianus hospitalis | reverse complement strand
ATCTCAACCGCTTTGTCACAGTCTTCGCATATAACCTTTGCTATCAAAGGATCCATACGTGCAAAATTAGCTAAGCTATATCCCCAAAGGGGGACTGGCACTAATCTAGGACAAAGCTTAGGAAGTTTTTCACAAACACTTTCATAGGCTTCCATAAGATGATTAAGCGAAAATGATAAAATAAGGTTTAATACACAAAGTAAGCAGTAAAAATATTGCAGTCTTTTAATATCTTAATTAAATTATCAACTTTGATAAAAATTAAAGCAAATTAAAAATTATATTTCCTCATACTTATTATGTATAGATAGGTAAGAAGT
Source organism: Acidianus hospitalis (assembly GCA_003086435.1). Lineage (GTDB taxonomy): Archaea > Thermoproteota > Thermoprotei_A > Sulfolobales > Sulfolobaceae > Acidianus > Acidianus hospitalis. Next base: position 3,359 of record QEFD01000199.1, on the reverse strand, counting down.
TTTATATTATTATATGGGCACAAAAACTAAATAATCGAATTACATGAGTCTTGAAGAACTTTAACGTAACCTTGATTAATATATTGAACTAAATTATTAAGAATAGGAGTAGCAAATCTCTTAATGTCGTTTAGATTTCCTACTATTATTAACTTTTTCCTAGCCCTTGTAATGGCTACATTAAATCTGTCCTGGTCTGCCGAGAATTTGAAAGGATTATTAGCTATAGTAGATGCGTTATTAACTATTCTATTATATGTACTTACTAAACTAATAACTATTACGTCTTTTTCTCTCCCCTGATAGGCGTCCACAGTATCAACTTCTACATCCTTAGCTCCATTAACTTTGGATTTAGATAATTTGTCCTTAATCTCCTTTTTCTGTAACCTATATGGAGTTATTACACCTAGCTCATCTTTAATTCCTCCGCTGCTAAGGTAATCTTCTATAATTTTTACTACTACTTCAGCTTCACAAATGTTTTTGCAACTTTTAGTATTAGGATCAAATATATGAACTCCTGGAACGTCTACAAATATAAAAGGATCATTAGTTCCAAAATATTTAGATCCATTTAGGACTAAAATATTATTATAGCATGCTTGATTAATAATCAATTGATTATTATAAACGTACTTGTTAGAAAAACCTATAATATGAGGATGAGATCTATAATGAGTTTTTAACATAATAGGTATATAAAATTGTTTAAGTCTTTTATAAGTACTCAAGTCGTCACGATTTAAATGACATTTAGCTACTGGAGGCAATTGTTTATCATCACCAACAAAGATCCATTTATCGCCGTACTTTGCAAGTAGCATTCCCATAATAGTATCTAATTGACTGCTCTCGTCTACTATAATAGTGTCAAAATGAAAGCTAAAATCTAGCTTACGATAATATTCTGAAATAATAAGATAAGCTGCAGTTGAACCTATTATTTTACTATTACTAATAGCCATGTTCATTGCACTATTAAGCAGTAATGAATATTTTCTCTGAAGACTTGAAATCTGATCGATTAATCTTTGAATTTGAGATGAAGTAAATTGACTATATTGGCTACTTTGCAGATTGAGCTTTTGACGCTGTAGGTACCAACTAAGCTCCGATTTAGCTTTTTCAATATTATTCTTCAATGAATTAAGTTGTTGCAGTATATTATTAGGAATCTTATTAGTATTAGACGACGTCTTTATAGTGGTCCACATTGAATAAATAGGATTTCTTATCTTAAGCGGCACTCCTACTCTCAATGCATTATTCGGATCTAAGAGTTCTATTGCATTATCAACTGCAGTATTGCTATGCGAAACTATTAGAACCTTCTCACCTCTTTTTTGTAATTCATTAGCTATGGTAGCTATAACTCTAGTCTTTCCCGTCCCTGGAGGGCCAGTAATAAGTAAAACTTCATCCTTATTCATATTAAGTGCAGTGTCCACTGCAACGTTTTGGCATAAGTTAAGTTTTAGAGTAACGTTGTTCCCATAACTTCTTAAGCTATATTGAGCAGGATTTTTCACTGGTTTAGCAGCTTTTTTACATCCGTTAAAAAGACGAATACCTTCTAAAGGAATAAGCCTAACCTTGAGAAAATTAATCAACGCTCTATATATTAGCAGTCCAGGATCTGAAATTAGTTGAATAACTTGTCCAGGAACTAAATTTATGTCATATCTAGTTACTTCTATTACTATAACTTGAGTGGTTGAAGTTGAAGAAGATCCATGAATTACGATTCCTATAGTAGAGTAATCTTTTTGGTCGAAAGTTCCGACATAGTCTCCGTCCTCAAATTCACTACCATTACACTCTACTATTAAGTTAGGATAATTATAGTCTAAGACAACACAATCTGCAGGAAATCTTTGAGCATCTCTTAACGCATCTTTCTTCATAGAATTAAGGCATTTGAGAAGTTCAGAAGGATCCAAATAATTATTACTCATATAACATCACCCGCCATTTAAGCAGAGGACTCTAAATTTTAATTCTTTATTATTTACTGGAGTAGAATAATTCATGATATAAGTAAGAACCGCAAGTTTTCGCATAAAAACTATTTGAAAAACAAGGTATTATCCTTTTCTCTTTGCCTAGTTAAGAATAAAAAAAAATGAAACCGTATCCCTATTTATGTGAATTTAAATAATATTCTTATTATATATTTAATACCGAATTAAATGGAAAATAATTACATCTACTATTTAGATCTCTAAGCTATTAGACCGAATTTTTAATATCTGAAATTTTATTCTATATTAAATAGTTAATATAAAACATATATTTATTTTAATTTTATATCTACTCCTTATTAGCATCGGTTATATTTTCCATCTCGGTGTCTCCTAATACCTCTTTCATTACATCCTCGGAGGGGAATATTATGGTCATTCCTTTTATTCTTTTAACTATCATATTAGAAATCATTAGCTAAAAATGAGAGAGATAAAAGAAACTGAAGATCTTGAGCATTATGTAAGATCGATATTTTAATATGTAAAGTAAGCCTTCTCATTTAAAATTTGCAAGCATGCTCTCTTTAAAAGACATAAGTTATTAAATAAATCAATAATTAATTTTCTCAGCCTAGAATATTTACTCATGGTATTACGAATCAAATAGTTAATAAAATCTTATTCTTTATACGTGCCAAATGGAAGAATTTTTAACCAGCTTCAAATTTTCCACAGTATGGAATGCCCTTTTTGCGGATTTAAGTACTTGATAGACTTAAATGTGGGGCAGAGCACTAATAGACGCAATATAAACCTAGGATTTAGTCTTCTATCTTTTGGCGTTTCAACAAACTTATTAAGAGAGACTTCGCATTTACTCTCCTTCAAAGCTGAATATTGCAGTAACTGCAAAAGAATATATACGGCGTGGGAATTGAATGATTTAAATAATATAGATTTGGATATAAGTAAGTTAAATTGTAGAATTTTAAAATGTTACGTCATAATACCCATTTTATCAATTTGCCCTTTTCAGAGGTATAAAAAGGATATTGCAAAACACTTTGGCCTTAACGTTACTGATGTTCAAGATCCGCTGATTATAATCATATGGTGCAGAAAAAATAATGATGGAATACTTATTAGACAGTTAAGAGGATATTATGATATGAATGCTCACATTATAAGGATAGCTGACAAAGGTTATGATAATCTGACAGCAGGAGGTGAAGGATAATGTATGATAAATTGAGCACGTCAGAAATAATTCTATTAACACTGAGAGAAAAGGGAGGAGAGGTCGATATTGACAAACTGCAAGAGATAATTAAAGAATTCTACAACTCTAAATGCACGAGCGAAATATGCGAGAAAATTGACCCTAACGATAAA
>QEFD01000198.1 GCA_003086435.1 Acidianus hospitalis | reverse complement strand
GGGTTATTTTCAATATTATTTGTAAAAATTTATTCTACGATTACGTTGGTATTTAAGAAAATGAAAATAAGAGATGAAATAAAGCCCGCAATAGGTGGAGTTCTAGTAGGCTTACTAATCCTGATCTTCCCAGAAGTAATGGGTACGGGATATGGATGGGATAACTTGCTTGAATTTGGAGTTATACCTTTCTCTTCTTTGCCTTGTATTTTCCTCCTTTTGGTAGGTTTAGTTAAAATGCTTGCCTCATCACTTACTATAGGTAGTGGTGGTTCAGGAGGAATAGAGGCTCCAGCTTTTGAAATAGGTGCATTCATAGGCGCATCTTACGGTTTAATAGTACATGATCTGTTTCCCAACATTGTTCCAGTAATAGCTCCATTTGTAGTAATAGGAATGCTTACAATGTTCGGCGCTCCCGCAAAGGCTCCACTTTCTGTAATGGTAATAATAACTGAAATGACTTCATCTCTCCAATTATTGCCCGGAGAAATGATAGCTATTGCGTTAGCTTACGTAATTTCTGGGAAGTACACATTATACCCTGCACAATACCCTACTAGAAGAGATTCTCCAGCTCATAGGAGCGAGTACGAGGTTCCAATAATGGAGAACATAAGAGTTAATGAAGTACCATTTACTGAGCTAAGGATAAATGAAAATGAAGACGTAATGAGCGCAAGAAAGCTAATGGAGGAAGATGGTTATTTTTCTCTTCCTGTAGTTAATAATGAAGGAAACTTTGTAGGAGCAGTGTTTTATAAAGACATTGCTAATAAGAAGGGGAAAGTTATTGAATATACAGTGAGAGGAATTCCTTATGTTACTCCAAGCTCTAATATTGAAAATGCGTGGGAAATAATAACAAGAACGAAATCCAGATGGGTTGCAGTTGTAGAAAAAGGTAAACTAATAGGAGTAATAACTTTGGACGATCTGTTTAGTGTATATGAAAGAGAACTTAAGAAAGTTCATAAAGATTGAGTTAATTTCTTAATTTCTTGAACTAAATATTTCGAAAGTTCTAAGCATTTTATTGCAAGATCTTCTTTTAAGCTTTCATAGCTATAATCTGCGTCCTTTCTTCTCTCATATAAATATAAGGATTCCTTTGCTAATTCATCTTTACCCATATGCTTTAAAATGTTGATTAATTTATCATCTCTTTTAGGAATAGGTGTTCTAAGCTTTTTAGCTAATTTCTCAATTTCCATCCTCACTGCAAAATATGAGGCTGAAACTGCCTTATTATAGCAACCGTTTTTTATATCTATTTCTGCTTCCTTTAATAGTATGTCAACTTTATCCATTCTGGACTACATGAAAGTTTATTGAACAGTTGTACTTAGAATTAACATCTAAAGCTACATCAGCTATGCTCATAATAACATCATCAGTCTTACTCCTAACAACAACAAGAACATTACTATCATAGCCTTCAGTCCTTTGCACGTCAATTACACCGCTTATTTTTAAGACTCTATTTTTAAATTCATTGAAAGATTTTTCGCAATCGTCATATTTTCCTGAATGAGAAAATGCGTCTATAATTTCTACGTCTTTTTCAGTGCAAACGTAAAAGTTTATTGAACAGTTGTACTTAGAATTAACATCTAAAGCTACATCAGCTATGCTCATAATAACATCATCAGTCTTACTCCTAACAACAACAAGAACATTACTATCGTAAACTTTCTCGTTCTCATCTAAACCAATGATCATAACAAGGTTATTCCCTAACCTTTCTTTCAAAGATTTTGTAAACTCGAAAAGGGCAGAATCCCACTCTCTCGTAAAATTTAATGAGTACATCAATATAAAAAGAGACTATTAAAATAAAATTCTTACATCGACTGCGAACGCTCCGTTCTCATTAACAATTAACGGATTAATATCCATTTCCTTGATATTGAGATCTACTATCATTCTAGACACAGTAACTATTGTCCTTATTAACGAACCTTCATCGTATCCTCTTTTCCTTGCAGTTAACATATCATGAACCTTACTTTCTTTAAGCATTTCCAAAGCCTCGTCCTCATAGACCGGAGAAATTCCGTAACTAACGTTCTTTAAAACTTCGACGTAGATTCCTCCACTGCCTACAAGAACTGTATGACCGAATACTGGATCCTTTAAACCTCCTACAAACACTTCTAGTCCGGTTAATTGCTCTTGAATCATTACTCTCTTAGTTATTTGTGAAAGTTGTTTATATACGCTCTTTACCATGTCCTTCTCAACGTTCATTACAACGCCTTTCATTTCAGTCTTATGCAAGGGCTTATCTGCGGAAATCTTCATTACAACAGGGTAACCAATACTGTCAGCAACTCTTTGCGCCTCTTCTTCCGACTGCACAATACCCCATTTAGGAGTTTTTATTCCATATATTTCCATTAACTTCAGTGCCTCATAGTCTGCTAGATACTCTTTGCCTTTAGTAAGTTCTACTGCAGAGGAAATTGGTTGTGCAACCCTTATTTTCTTTCTAGGATTAGGCTTTGAGGTTAAGTACCTTATTGCCCTAACTGCGGCCTCTGGGAAATTAAAAGCCGGAATGGATGCAGACTCTAGTATCCTTAATGCAGAATCTTCATCAACACCCATCATTACTCCGACTACTCCTTTACCTTTATAATTCAGCAAAACCTTGGCAACTTCACTACAGCTTACTACCGGTAAAGATTGAACAATTACAAGCTTTGTACAATCGAGGTCTTGCACAATTTTCATCGCCTCTGCATATCTATCTCTTCCTGCATCGCCAGATAAATCCAAAGGATTCTTCGGCAAACTGGTTACAGGTAGTATTTTCCTAAGTTCGTCCTTTATTCTATCCGGTATATCAACCATATTTAACCCGTTCCTTGAAATCGCATCGGAAGTTAGCACTCCGTGACCCCCACTGTTCGTTACTACTAGAATATCTCCTTTTATTGGTTCCGGAGAAGTTACAAACCTTGTTAGATTAAGGAAGTCGCTTAAGTCCTCTACAAATATTCCTCCGACAGTCTTTATTGCAGCCTTAAAGACTTCATATGAGCCTGCTAAACTACCAGTGTGAGTCTTAACTGCCTCAGCACCTTTTGCTGTAGCCCCTCCTTTTATAAAAACTACAGGCTTTCTAGAGGCTGCGTCAGGGACTACGTCTAGGAACTTTTCACCGTCTGCAACGCCCTCAAGGTAAACAAATATCGCTCTAGTTTCCGGATCTCTGGATAAGTAATCGATTACTTCGTACTCTTTTACGTCTGCTTGATTACCCATGCTTACTAAAAAGCTTATCCCAGTTCTTGTTCTTTGAGCCCAATCTAACATGTAAGCTCCTATTCCACCGCTTTGAACTACTAAAGCTATTTCTCCCCTTTGAACATTTGCATAAGCAAAGGTACCGTTAAAGTCCGGAGAAATTAAACCCATTGTATTTGGTCCTAAAACTCTTATTCCTCCCTTTTTTGCTGTAGATATTAATTCCTCCTCAAGCTTAGCTCCTTCATCTCCCACTTCTCTGAAGCCAGAAGTTATAACAATTGAAGCTTTTACTCCTTTCTCAACGGCGTCCTCCATTACCTCTACAGCAAACTGTCTTGGTACTGAAATAATAGCTAAATCTACGTCTCCGGGAATTTCCTTCAATGTTTTATAAGATTTCATTCCCTCTATTTCTTCAGCCTTATTATTTACGGGATAAATTTTCCCTCTATAGGTAGCAATTAAGTTCCTCAAAATTATATTACCTATCTTTTCTCTATTCCTTGAAGCTCCAACTACTGCTATTGATTTTGGTCTAAAAAGAGGATCTAATGACATACATTACTTTTGAAACCGAGATTAAAATTTCCTACGTATATTCATTTATAGATTTCTAATTAACCTTGTTAAAAGCTAATAATACTTAAATACGTAAAAGAGTAAATAAGTAAATATGGGAAAGCTTACAATAGAAATTTCAGATGAAGTTGAAAAGGAATTAAGGACGTTTATAGCTCTTGACGGTTATAGAAGAGGCAAGTTAAGTAAGGTAGTTGAGGAGTCCATAAAGGAATACATTTCTAAGCACAAAATTCTCGTAGAGAACGACGAGATACAATATTTAATTTAAAAGACCCAGAGAAGGATAAATTCTACCTTGTAGATTATGAAGGGGTTTGGGCTTCATAGGATTTCATAGTATTTAATATCAATCCTCAGCCCTTGGGCTTCACCAGAGTCACGGGGAAACCCGTTACCCCTCCGCCCCTTTAGCGGGATAACCCCAACCCACA
>QEFD01000197.1 GCA_003086435.1 Acidianus hospitalis | reverse complement strand
TACTTCAACGTTATTCTCTAGCTCCAACCCTTACTTGTAGCCCTATCTACTACGGAATTAGCAGAGTTCATCGCCCAAGCGTAAGCTTAGAACTTGAGCTTAGCGTCAACAACCCGGTGAGACTAGTCTATAAAGGCCTTTCGAGCCTGTGTCCGGGGTTCAAATCCCCGCGGCGGCACCTTGTCTAAATTTGTGAATAATTTCGGACAGTTTTCTCGATAAGAATAACTGCCAAAAGAGTAAGGATTTGGTAACAATAATTAATACAATCGTGCATGTTTAAGCTTTTATCTTTCCCCGAAACGATACTTATATGTCTCTATCTTACTCCTCAAATTGTCAACCAACATTTTAGTCTCAAAGCTTACACTCTTCCCCTCCATAGCCTCCTCAGCCTTCGCTAAGTACTCCTTAGCCCTCAAGTAGAGGTCTTTATTATCATAAGCCACAGCATTCTGCAAATACATCATACCCAACATTGCTAACTCTGCAACATAATTTTCTGACCCCCTATCTGAAAACTCTAATGCTTTCTCATACCTCTTAATCACTTTTTCATCAATAGGTTGTCCGCTCTCCGGAGAAATCATAAACTTAGTTCTAGCTTCTTTTCTCCTTATTCCAGGAGGTCTTATCCCGCGCCTCATAAGATATCTGTTAAGATAAGTGGATAATGTAGCACTTAATGTCGAAAATATTAGAGCGCTTAAGGTAGCGGATAATATGAAGCTATGCAAAAAGTTATGAATAATATCATAGGCTAAAATAAATACTATAGTTGATGGTAATGCCACAAGTAATAGGATGAGCAAGACATATTTTAAAGTTGATATCTCTTTTGTAGGACCAAAGATAACTTTCTTTGTTTCATGCTTTTTCATCTTACTCACCATAGTAATTACGGTACTAAATATTTATTGCCTTTACCTTTTTATTTTTTAAACAAAATTAGCAACAAAATCCACCTTTTTCACATACGTATTCACCACCTACCGTACAAGCCGTTTGGATACCAATTTGTAGATAGCTTATCTGGTATTAGCACTTCCTTATTCTCTATCCTCTTAGTCTTGGTTCCGCATCCAGACACACCTTCCTTAATCAAAATTCTGTGCTTATCACCCTCCTTTCCTATGTACTTCACTTTAAAACTTCTGAGTATACTTTCAGAACCGTAGTTTATCCTATAAGTTATCTCGTGATCACCGAAAGGATCACCCTCTATTAACTGACTCCACTGAATTATCTTTGACGGTTGTCCTTCATATTCTATTAATGTCACTCCTTGTCTAAAAACTTGATTATTATCTTTCTTCTCTTCATAATGTAACAATTTAATGCTCTTAGACTTTAAACCCTGAGGCATGAAATAATTGAGAACCTAAAAAAAAAAGTTAACTATAATGGATGGAGTATCTTAATTAATATTATTCATCACTTATTTTGCTTCTAACCTAACTAGGTTACAGTTTGAAAGTGTGCACAATTGTCTTTTGAAACTGGATGCAACAGAAGAATTCCTTAACTTAACGTAGAGATGCTAACAGCCTTGACAGATACCCAGTAATAAGAGGGTTAAGAGGATAAGCTATGTTTAAATCTTAGTTGTATTAATAAAAAATTAATTAGTTAAGTATAAAACAAAATTTACACGTAAGAAGATAGTATATAGAACTCTTTGTGCATTTAAAGAAAATTTGTAAATATTTAGTTAAGAATTATCCGCCTTTATAATCAATTTAGCGTTCTTGTCGAAGCATATCATCGTTCTTGAAAAGAAATCTTCCCTACCTAAAATAAGGCTTGGAAAAACTCCTTCATAAACGCCGAAATCGGCTATTGCAACTGGTATTTCAAAATTTTCATTTAGCTCTACGAAATGAAATTTTAATTTGTACCTTTTTGTATGTAAATTTAGATTGGTTAATATAATGGTATCAAAGTAATGATCTTCTAGATTATCAAAACACTCGTTTAACGTTCTCCTATTTATTAA
>QEFD01000196.1 GCA_003086435.1 Acidianus hospitalis | reverse complement strand
TGCTTTGTGGATCTGTTCAATTTTTCTAAGAGACTACATTAAACTTACTTTTAATTAAACGTTTAATATAGAATTTATCCTGATCTAGTTTAAGACCTAAAAATTCAGTCATTCCACAAAGCACGTAGAAAGTATTAGATAATTTTGATCAATATTATCTATAACAACTATGGCAGTGATTGTGACGGAAAGGCTGAGAGGGACTGAATATTCGTTGAGGATACCGCAAGGATTATTGCGGACTTGATGGAGAAGGCTGAGTTGAAGGGGAAGTTTATAATATTCCTGGGAAACAGAGGGTGACTAATCTTGATTTGCTTAAATTGTTAGAGGAAGTCATGGGAAGGGAGGTTAGGATTAGGTTTGTTTCCGATAGGCCGGGGCATGATAGGAGGTATTGTATGAATACTAGGCTTTCTTACGAAACGACTCCTCTGAAGGATGGGTTAAGGAAGACCTATGAGTGGTACTTGGAGAATGAGTGGTGGTGGAGGCCACTGATAGACGATAAGTTCTTTAAGGAAGATGAGCAGTGGAAGTAAAGAGGTACTTGATAGGCAGATTTCTTCCAATAAGTGTAGAAATTGCAAAGGTTAAAATTGTGAGTTTTCTTATGAGGTACCTTTATTATGATACTTACATTTAACATGTTCTTCAACTATATGTAAAATTTTCTGTCTTAATAACCGTTAATGGAGACTTAGTGAAAGAAGACTGCTATTTGTTGTCTTGTTATAATTGGACGAATAATCCGAGTAGGCTGGAGTAGAGTTTGGGATAACTACTTCTCCTCCTGATACTTTATCGTCTTTTATTATTACTTCCAGTTTTCTCTTTTCTTCTTCGTTTAGTCCCTCTCTCATTAGTTCTAGTAGGATTTGGATGTAGGAGTACCTTTTTACCTCAGCTATCGTCATTAGTCCTTCTTTATCGTATTTGTTTAGAATGAAGGAGACGAGTTTTTCTTTAGTTTCTCTGCTAATTTCTCCTACTTTTCCTTTCTTCCAATTATATATTGTTTTTCTACTTATTCCGCATTCTCTTTCTAATTCGCTGTCATTTTCTTTAAGTTTTCCTAAGAGGTTAAGTATCTCTGAGTCGCTTAAAGAGACTGAAAGAACTTTTGCTAACACTTGTTTTTCTATCATGTGTAACATATTACACATACAAGGTAATAAGGTATTCTGTTTGATAAGAAGCTTATAACTCTTATTTCTATTTACAGAAAAGTAATCTTGCACTCAAGCTGATTATACTCTCATCTGTATTTAGTATTTTTGCCAAGATAGCCACCGAGGAGTAATAACAATCTTCAGTTCCAGGGTAGCACTCGTATGTCATCTTATTAGAATTAAATTCCTTTTCTACTTCATTTCTAAAATTATTGAAATTCTTCAACTTATCTATTATTGTTTGTATTTCTGCAGTAGCCCAAATTTTTGCAATATTAATGTAAATTACACTTTTCGCGCTACTCTCGAATCTTTCAACGAAATATTCGAATTCCTTCTTTCCTTGTTCATCTCTACATAATGCAAAAAGGGATAAAGCGTCTATAGCTCCCTCATATATTAACCTTAATATATTATCTAAAGTAGAATTCTCGAACTCCTGAGGAAAGATGCTATGCAAGGATTCATGCAATAGAGCTCTTACATGAATTCCGTTATCTTCAGCGTAAGGGCATATTATTATATCTTTACCATCATAAATACCTAAGAACCTCTCTCCGTCTAGTTTAATGTTATTTGCAATTGTGTTTCTATCTACTACTTTAAAACTCTTAATATCATAATCTATATTAATATTGTGTAGTAAACTTTTTATGCTATTCAATAAACTCTGTGAGTGTTTTGCAGGGCACTTAAGATAATCGTTATAATCAGTACAGTAAGAACACTTACATTCTGGCATTAAAATTTCTGAATATTAAAAATAAATAAAACTATTCTGTAATGGAAAATTAGGCATAATGACTTCCTCAAGAACAAAGAGTGAATTAATGGCTAAAAAATGACGGGAAATGAGATTGTCGTATAAGATTGTGCTCGCTCTCCAGAATCGCTTTATTAATTAGGAATTCCACTTTATTATTTTTTAAGAGAAGAAAGTAAAATCTAGAGGAATAATGGCTTTTAATTTTGCAGTTTAGCACATAGTTAAGTATTGCTCAATATATGCTATTTACCTTTTTCGACAGAAAAGATTTTATTATTATTAATTCCTCTAGTTATAAATGTATAAAATTATATAAAATACGTAAATATATTAATAAATTTATTTTAGTTTTTTGATATGAAACCGAAAGTCTAGAAATCTACTTTATTTAGATAAAGGAGTAATTACTTTTATGAGGAGAAAAGCTAATGGATGAAATTTGCACAGAAATAGTATTATATGAATGGATTAAAAATGAGAATAAAACGAGAAATCAGTACACTTGTTGTATAAAAGAGTTAAAGGATATTAGATGCAATGACGAAGAAGTACTTAAGGCTCTTCTTAAATGTCTAAGGAAAGTTAGGAATTATGTAATGGAATTACCGAGTAAATGGGAAGAGAGAGTTATCTTGTAAACATTTAGGTAATATATGTCTAATTAGTTACTGGACGAAAGTGCTATCAAGAGGATTTAACGCAAATAATGTCAAAAAGGAAAATACACCAATAAATGCGGCAGATACTTTAAAAATTCTAATGACTTCTTCTGACAAAGATAAGAAAATCGAGGAATTAGTTAAGAACTGTGAGTCTAAAGAAAATATAAAGAACGAGATCAAATGTCTTATTAACCATTTTAATGATATAAAAAATATTATTTCATTACCAATAATTGTAAAGAAATTATCTGATGATAAATTAGAGATAATAGACGGCAATCATAGGGCTATAGTAGCTGCTGTTTTATGCCGAAAATGTGACGTAAAGTTAGTAGCTTACATTGGAGAGCAACCAATTAATTACGTTCAGAAATTAGGTCTTAAATAATGCTTGGCTGAATAAGCTAATTCCTTGGTATAGTAATATTTTAAACTACATAAATTTCATATATAAAATTATTATATATAATGAGAGTTAATATGTCTTTTCTAATGCTTCCTTTTAAGAATCTAAAAGTGAAAAATGTAAAAGGTTATTAGAATACTCGATGTAACAAATTGCTGTAGATAATAGTCACTAAAGGATTTATTTTGTGGCATATAGATAATGATATATGGCCGGCGTTTATAATATCTCAAGGCAAAACATAGAAAGTTTCGGCAGGCTTATGTTCTATTATGCAGTAATGGATATATTGATTTCTAACAACTTTACTTATAGTGGTATAAAATATCTTAATCCCTTACTTGAGATGCCCATAGGTAGTAAGAGAGCTGATTTTGCAATTGTTGACGCTGAATTGAATTTGCGCTTATTACTAGAATTTAAGGAAAGGAGTACGCCAGCTGCAGCGCTTGAGCAGGTAATAGAATATTCGTATCTCACACAACCTGCGTATTATGGCGTGTTTAATATTAGTGTGCTCTATAAAGAAAACGCTCCAATGCCCTATCAAGTTAATATATATATTTTCGATGATAAATTTGATAGTAAATGCTTAAAATACAAAAATCCACTAGCATACACTTCTCATAGGAGAATCTATTTTAACTCATTAAATGAACTTAATGAGGAAGTAAATAAAATATTTAATCTAATATCTATAAAGACCAAAAACAAGATTGATAACAACATCTATATTCATAGTATAAATAATGAAGCGTTCTATCAATACGAGTTGGCTAGATTATTAATTGAAAATAAAATCGATGTTGCCATTGAATACGAGTATAGATTATACGCGTTATACAATTTTGTTATGCCTGCTAAGATCGATCTTGTACTTAAATTATGGGACTATTTAATTCCTATCGAAGTTAAGAGATACGGAAAAGTAAGCAAAAATCAACAAGAGCAACTAAAAAGATATATGAAAGTCCTTAAATCACATTTTGGAATTGTGGCTAACGGTAATGATGATTATTTGATCTTGACAATAATTAATAATGAAGGTAAACAATTAGAGTCCTTTAGTTTACCTTTTACTCTTAGCGAGGATGTTAAGTATTTAAATAAAAGCAAGGAATTTGATAATTTTGTGAAAACAATAAAGTGGCACGTGGTTTATGATGAGTGAGCAAGAAAAAATATTACAGCGTTTAGAAAAGTATAGAAATGAAATAGAAAGAATCTTTAAGGAAAGAGTAATTCGAAAATATGAGTTCGTAGAACCTTTCTGTAAAATAAAAATAACTTTTGATGGTAACAAATTGTCATACTCTGTAGCCGATGATGGAATATGTATTAAACTTCTTTTAATATTTTTTTACTTTAAATTACTAAGACTAAAAGGAGATCCTAATACTGCTAATGAGCCTATTAACTTGCCTTTAAGTTCAAGAGCTTATTATCGGCCAAAGACCGATAGAGCCACAAGTGCGTATTTAAGGATGATGCTTAAGGGTGTAGAGCCTAATAGAGCTAAGAAATGGTACGAGAAAGCTACGAAGAAGAATTAAAAGATGGAAAAATTCAAGAAATCCTGAGCGTTTATGGTTTTCCAGGCACTATAGAAAATACGTTCAAGGGCATTTATTATCACTTTGAAAAAGTATTAAAGGAAGATAAAAGCAAAAAAGTAGAGTTAGTTGCATGGGCACTAACCTCGCTGTACGGGTACACTCCAAGTGCTAGCTTAGATATTCCAATTGAGGTAACATTTAATATAATATATCAGTTACTAAATCTAGCAGAATATGGAATTTGATAATATATAAATCAGATAAATCTTATATTAGTACTTCAATGAGAAGCTAATAGTGAAGTGATTTGTTATAGACCCTGGGATATTTAGCTATTTCTTTAGGAGTAGAATTAGAAGCAACGAGGAATTTGAAGGTAAGTTATTAGAGCACGTAGTTTGCTCTCACCTTACAAGGTTAGGTGAGGCGTCCGATATTAGTTTAAGTCTCTTTTTAGTAAATGACACTAGAAGTCAAATTTAAATAACATTACTGAAAGTTCGTAGATTGAATTTTAACGGTACGTTCTTAAGAAGGAAGCATGCCTAAATGCCGTAGTACATCCATGCTAACTTTCCTTTTAGAATAATAAAGATACCGCGCTTAACTCTTCTGTCTGCAAATTACTGATAAAAATAGGGCTTCTTTTTTACATAGAAAGAATGATTAGATAGCAGTTATAACTTGCAATCTAAAATCGTATTTGTACAATATACTTCCTTCTTTATATATCTTCTATCGTGTTGTCTTTATAATTTATTATCGCTCCTACTTTCCTTAAAAGTCCTTCTCCCACTATTCTATAACCGGCGAGTTAAGGACATTTGATATAACTTCTTTCCCTAAATACTTTATCTTAGCCAATTTAACATACGTGGAATAACATTCCATAGAGGCTGTGCATATTCTAGGCCCTTGATCGTATGGAATCTTGTCGAAAACTTCTTTATTTACTATTATTTCTCCATCGAACCCAGTGTCTATTTTAGCCTTAATTTTCACGCCTTCAATCTCTAACTCAAAGTCCAAGGAAATACACCTTATTTGGAACTTCAACTCTTACCCTCTTTCCTTCCTTTCTCTTTTCCTCCATATAATTGTAGGCTTCGGTCTCGTTATCGAACACTTTCTCTTCTTCACTTTCCACAATTACCTTATAGTACATGTTAGTAACTCCTGCGGGTAAGTAAATACCTAACATCTTTCTCACCCAATCTTTCAGTCTATAAGCATCTTCGCCTTTTCTTTCAACAAGATTCCTTGCCTCGAGAAGCCTTACTGGAATTCCCAATTCTTCTGCCTTCTTCTCTGATAGAGTATAGCCGTAGTTAGCAAATTCAATTAACCATTCCAGATATCTAGGACTGATAGTTATTGGAGGTGAAGGAAGAATAACTACATCTTTAAACTCTTGATATTTATAATAAACCAAATCTGCTCCGGCCAAAAGTCCTGCTAATGTGAGGAATGTAGTCTCGGGTTTTAAAGCCTGGGGTTGCGTTAATGTAAACTTCTTTTCCTTCTTCCTTAAATTTTAAGATTTTGTATATCACTTTATCGAATAGATCTTCTATGCCTTCATAGAAGGTCTCTTCGGAGGAAATGGACTTTACGGTAGCCAACTCCGACTTTATCCCTTCTTCTTCTAAATAATTTTTAATTACCTCTCCTGCAAGTTTAGAGTTCCACGTGTTAGTAGTGTAAAGAAACACGTAAAGCTCTTCCTTTTTATGTTGCAATTTTTCAATGGCAGAAAGTAGCGAATCTAGTTCGGCTGAGGCTCCTTTTCCTTTACTTTTTAAGAAATTAAGCAAGAGATCTTTAAGAGCTGTAAAATTATCCCTAATCTTATTTTGCCTATCGTCGTCAAACTTAAGTTGATCCCAATCTTTAAGGCATAGGTCTTCCACCTCTTTTTTCACGTTATCTGCAGATAATGATTTCTTCAATAGTGAAGTTCCTACAGCACTAACGTGAACTTTATTCATATTATAATAATTACTCAAGTTGTTTAAAAGGGAATTTAATAATTTCCTTTGCATCATGGCCTTGATTAATTTTTAGGACATTGAGTACACATCAATAATAACAGCATTTTATGATTTTAAGTCAGTTGTAGAGACTATATAGAGAACGTATTAGTTTGTCACAAATGACAAATTTTAGTCCTTGTAGTTTGTCACAAATGACAAAGCTTTAAATACGGTCTTGTAAAACTATTCTCAATGAGTGAATTACTATCATTAATGGCAGAATGGGACTTTTGGGGAAGTAATGTAAACCTCGGTATAGAAAGGGAATACTATGTTGATTACATAGTTAAACTATTGAATAGTGTAAAAATAGTTTGCAATCTCAGGAATAAGGAGAGCGGGAAAATCTTATGTTGTAAGGCAAGTTATAAATAAGCTGATAAAAAGTGGAGTAGACCCTAAAGATACTTTAATAATTAGACTGGACGACGAGAGATTAACAAACCTTGACTTATAATCTTTTGTTAAAAAAATATGAGCTTTACTTAACTCACGTTAAGGGCAACGCTGATAAAATAACCTACATAGCTATAGATGAGGCTCAAGAAATTGAGGGCTGGGAAAGGTTTGTTAGGGGATTAGAAGAAAAGTGTAAGGCGGTATCCTGTTAATTATATCTGCAGTCCTTTCTATTCCAGTATTTTTCGGATTCTTTGGAATTTCTTTCATATTGTTACTTATCGCGGGTATCTTAGCACCGACTCAAAAGAAATAATTGTAGTAGTATTATTTTTCTTCTTTTTCCTCTTTTTATCATTTTGTTCTTTGTTAGAAAATTTTATAAAAAATAGCAAGAGCTCATCATATGAAAGTTGTAATAAAAGAAAGTGGGGAAGGAATATATAAGATAATAGTTAATGATCCTTTTCCTCCAGTAGAGTTTCCTTTTGAAGGAAAGGACTCAGAAAAGGACCTTTCGTTCTTTTCATTAAATATTACAGAGAGAGACGGCAATATATTAATAGAGAAAGATTTGGATATTAAAGAACACGTACTGGGTTTAGGAGAAAAAGCTTTCGAACTAGACAGGAGAAGAGGCAGGTTTATAATGTATAACGTTGATGCGGGAGCATATGGCAAGTTTGACGAACCCCTTTACTTGAATGTTCCCTTTATGATAACGGTAAAAAATGGTGTAGCTAGGGGATACTTCATTAATTCTTCCTCAAAGGTTATATTCGATATAGGTGTAGAAGATTACGGTAAGATAAAGATAAAAATTCCTGAACCTTCGGTAGAAATTTACTACTTTGAAGGTCCCACTATCGAAAAAGTCTTAGAGCAATACAGCGAGATTACTGGTAAGCCTTTTCTTCCTCCTATTTGGGCTTTTGGTTACATGATTTCTAGGTATTCTTATTTTCCTCAGGATAAGATAGTCAAATTATTAGATGAATTAAAAGAAGAAGGTTTTAATGTAACGGGAGTGTTTTTGGATATTGATTATATGGATTCTTTTAAGTTATTTACTTGGAATAGGGATAGGTTTCCTGATCCTAGGAAGTTTATTGATGAGGTTCATTCTCGCGGTGTTAAAGTTATTACTATTGTTGATCATAGTGTTAGGGTTGATCAGAACTACGAAGTTTTTATTTCCGGTTTGGGTAAGTATTGTGAGACAGATAAGGGTGATTTGTTTGTTGGTAAGCTTTGGCCCGGTAATTCTGTTTACCCGGACTTCTTTAGGGAGGAAACGAGGGATTGGTGGAGTGAGCTTATTTCAAAATGGCTTTCCCAAGGAGTTGACGGCATTTGGCTGGACATGAACGAACCAACAGATTTTACAAAAGTTTTTCAGATTAGGGAAGTTTTAGGATCTACTCCTATAGAATTAAGGGACGATAGGACGTATTATACTTTTCCTGATAACGTTATTCACTACTTGAGAGGTAAGAAAGTCCTTCATAGTCAAGTGAGGAACGCTTATCCTTATTATGAGGCAATGGCTACATTTGAAGGATTTAAGAAGGTAGGAAAGGACGAAATCTTCATATTATCTAGGTCTGGTTACGCAGGAATACAAAAATATGCTTTCGTTTGGACAGGAGATAATACTTCAGCCAGAGATCAACTAATCTTACAACTTCAGACTGTGCTTGGCTTGTCAATTTCTGGCATTCCATATGTTGGGATAGATATTGGAGGATTTCAAGGAAGGTTAAGTAAGGTTGAAAACTCTCCCGAAATATTACTTTACATGTTCAGGCTAGCCATGTTCTTTCCGTTTTTCAGGACTCATAAGGCTAAAGACGGTATAGATGTTGAGCCAATATATTTACCTTATTATTATAAGGAAAAAGTAAGGGATGTCATAAATACTAGGTATAAATTCCTTCCTTACATCTATTGTTTAGCTAAGGAGGCCCACGAGACTGGTCATCCAATTATTAGACCTTTATTTTACGAATTCTCAGAAGATGAGGATACTTATAAAATTGAGGATGAGTACATGCTAGGGAAGTACGTGCTATATGCACCGCAACTTGGAGAAAATAGAGTAGTTTATTTGCCTGGAAAATGGTTCGAATACTCAACGGGAGAAGAGAGGAGTGGTTGGGTTAAAACTAACGCAGATCTACCTATCTATATAAGGGAAAATTCTGTTGTAAACTTAGATGGGAATGACTTAATAGTTTTAGGAAATAGTAAGTTAAAATGCGAAATTGAAATAGAGAAAAAAGGAAATATTATTACGTTTTCAAAACCATACTTCGTCAATATACTAGTTACAGATAAGGCAGAGAAAGTTATAATTGATGATAATGAGGTTAAAACTGAGGACTTTGGAGCTTTAAGTAAGGTTAAGATAAATAAAGAGGTGAGAAAAGTAGAGTTAGTTTATTAAAATGCTTTTTTCACAATTTTATTATATTTGAAGCGTAGTGAAATATATGAATCCACGTTTCTTGAAGCAAGGTAATTACGTTAGCCTAATTGCATCGCTTATTATATTAATTGGACTAATTTACCTTGAAATTGAAGGAATAAGTTACGCTCTTTCGTTGACTTTTCTGTTTCTCATGTGGATCGTTTGGGGTTTGGCTTTGCCTTCTTTTACATATTATCATTTAACAAGGTTGGAGAAACCTAAGGTAATGGACTATTTTGCTATTCTGGCAATTATAGTAACTCTTGCAGGACTTATTATAGCAACTTTTCTTAGAGAGTTTATTGGAATTGAAATAATTGTTGCAGGATATACCTTTGAACCTATAGCCGGAATTTCCATATACTTGACAGCAAATAAGATAAACAAGATATTCTCATCATTATTCTTCTGGGGTGCTGTAATCTTTACTGCAGGACTTCCTTTATATCTAGTTAATTTCGGTTATGTATCAATAATTGGAGACGTGATAAAAATGCTGGGAATAATAGGTTTGCTGTCCTTGAGTAGAAAGGTAAAGGCTTAGATAAATTATTATTGGCTGTTAAAATAGAGTAATAATATGCAAGTTTATTCCGTAATGAACGATCAGATGTGCGTAGGCAATACAATAAATTCACAATCATACGAGATTATCATAGATAATGATAGTTGGATCTCTATAAAATTCTCTCCGTTAACCTTTTCCGTAGAAACCCATGAAGCTATTGTAAGTATATATAGAGATAAAGATGGAAGAATTTCTGCCATAGACGTTGAATATAAAGATGAGTAAGCATGAGCCAAATTCCTAGAGTTAGTTATATTATAGAAAAAATAGAACCTATGGTTATTAATTTTAGGGTAGAAGATGAAAATATAACTGTTAGGATATTTTTAATTCAATAGCCATATATTCTCAGGATGCTAACAATATAACACCAATAGTTAAAGTAGTTATGGCTGTAGATACTGATAGACCCAGGCTGGGAGAATTATGTAATCCTGCTAAAATAGTTTCTCATAGAGCATTTATTCCAAGTATTAATGAAGTTAATGAAGGAGGTACTGTAATAAAAGTGAATGAGAAGAAGTTTTTGCTTAAACTAAAAATTACGAACATAAACGTTTATACTGATCTGAGAGATGAATTGGGAAACCCTTGTGTGAATATCTCATGGATTTTATTGACGACTGCAGGATAGATTGCGAGTTTATCAGTAGTGAGAATAAGAGGAAATTATTGGAACAACGAATATTAAAGAACTTTTGCGTAATAATCTTATAGATGAAGAAAAATATGCGGTGCATTAAATTTTGTGTGTAATAATATTGATAAGTATTCTTGTTTACAATGCTATATTAACGGTGATTATGACACGGGAAATTGCGCTACTTCATGCATAGGAAAATTTGGGAAAAAGTTTTTGTTTTGATTTAAATTCTGTAATAAGAATAATAGTTATAGTTGAAGAGCATGGTGGGAAAGTTATAATCGTTATGTTCTTCCTAGTTACTAGAAAAAAGATTTTGAAAGGAAATGTGGTAATAGATTTCTTCATATATAACTTCTTTTTCTTTATTCAGTTTTTATCAATATTATGTTAATTGCTTGTAACCTTATTCGATTTAGAGAATTTATATTAGAGACCTGGGTCTTAATTAATTCGACTCTTTTACAGGCATTTGCCTAGGAAACTCTTTAATACTTAATTTTAATATATATGATTACGATGAGGCGTAATTCTCTTACGATGAGGCGTAATGAACTTAAATTTATAAAATTCTTTGGCCCCGCCTGGTTAGTTATGATGGCCGATATGGACGCAAGTAGCATAATAGGTGCAGCTCAGACTGGAGCATTGTTTAAGTACGGATTTATTTGGATAATGTTACTTTTAGTAATTCCTCTATATGTTGTCCAAGAAGTCTCTGGAAGAATAGGCATAGCTAGTGGAAAAGGCCTTGGAGAAGTAATTAGGGAAAATTATAGTAAAAAACTTGCTATTCTCATGGCATTGCCAATGGCTTTGACTGACGCAGTAACTTATGCAATAGAATACCTTGGAATAGGTATAGGCTTAGAAGTAATCGGAATTCCCTTAATTCTTTCAATTCCCTTAATTTATGTAGTTCACATCATGATTGTGACAAAGAGAAAATATATACAAGCCGAAAGGTTTCTACTACTGATTTCTGCTTTTCTCATCATAAGTTTGTTTGCAACGCTCTTCCTCAGAGGTATTAAGCCTTATTCTCCTTTCTACTTCTCGCCATCACCTCAATTCCTATTCTTAATGGCAGCTACAGTAGGAGCAGTCGTTATGCCATTCATGTTGTTTTTCCAAGCATCTGCAACTGCGATAAAGTTGAAGGAAATAGGGTATTGTAAATGTAAGGATACTGCAATAAAACACATGAGAAAAGAGACTTTACTAGGTGCAGTTTTTACTGAAATATTAATGGTAGTTGTTGAGATGGCATTCGCAGGGATAAACGTAGATCCTTCTACTTTTGCTTCGCCCCAAGAACTTTCGTCAGTATTAACTCCATTAGCCGGTAGCTTATCTCCAGTGATTTTTGGGCTGGGTTTAATTTCCGCAGGATTTTTGGCCTTAGTAGTTATTTCGTTGGGAAGCGCTTGGGGCGTGGCAGAAGCCTTGAACGTAAAGAACGTAAATATTATTTATATAGCTGAAAGCGTTCCGGCAGTTGTATTAACGTTATTAGTTCCTTCAGTAAATTTAGTTTGTATTGTTTTAGATCTCTTAGTCTTCTTTGTTTACGCGTTAATTGGTCCAATTATTATATTAGGAATAATAAGTAGGAATAAGAAGATAATGGGCGAATACGCATCTAGAGGTCTTTCTTACTTTGCTTATTGGATTTCTTCAATAATTCTCCTAATAATTGCTATAATTGCTTCTTTATCTTCGATCTGAATTTTTCTCAGTTACTGGCGATTATAAAATGTATAAGCATTAGTATAAAACATAAACTTTTTAAGCACTACATTTTTCTCATTACATATGGCTGATAAAAATTCCCCTCAGCAAAATAAAAATATTGCAGCTCAATTAACTGCAAGAATAGATAGACTTCCCGTAATGGTTTTACCTCTATCAGTAGTTTTATCTTTAGCCTTTGGATATTTCATAGCATTATATGACGTAATAGATGTAGGAATAGCCTTTTCTGCAACGTCTTTAAAGTA
>QEFD01000195.1 GCA_003086435.1 Acidianus hospitalis | reverse complement strand
ATTTAGAGTCCCTATTTTTGAACTCATGAAAATGTTTAAATTCAACGTACCAACCGTAGCCTTCTGCAAAGGATACATAAGATGGACTGGAGCTCCAGTTGGCGAAGAAATAAGAGCTTTAGTAGAGACAATTGTAAGACTATCTCAAGGAGAAAGCGGCTTAAGCCAAGAAACAATTCAGGCTATAAAAGATAAATTAAACGGAGAAGTAAAAGTAGAAGTTGTAGTTACTCCTTCCTGCCCTTACTGTCCTTACGCTGCACTTCTATCACATATGGTAGCATATGAGGCTTGTAAAGCCAATAAGTGTGACATATTGTCAGAAGTAGTTGAAGCGTATGAGAATCAAGACATTGCAGATAAGTATCAAGTAATGTCAGTGCCAACGTTAGCTATAAATGAATCAGTTGAATTTATAGGAGTTCCTAATGAAGAGAATTTTGTAAATACCATCTTAGAAAAGCAAAAGGCAAAATGAGCATATTTTTTAATTAAGCTTATATCTTTTGAATTCTCATTTAAAGTTGAAATCATGAAGACGCTTGTTATTAAGCTTACAGATGAAGAGTATAAACAATTGGAAGAAGAGGCTAGTAAACAAGGCTTTGCTATACTTAGTTATTACGTTAAGTATAAGTTACTATCATCACCTTCAAATGATGGAATAAATACTTCTACTACAATGACAAGTAGTAATATTACTCCACAAATTATAGATGAGATTACAAAGAAGCTAGAAAGAAAAATTCAAGATATGGTTAATCCATTTACAGCTGAAGTAGAGAACTTAAAACAAAAAATAGCTGATTTGAGTGAAAAAATTGATGAATTAGAAAGCAAGAAAAGCGAAGAGTCAGAAGCTAAATATGAAAAACAACGTCAATATTCTCAACCAAGTGGTGAAAAGAAGAAAACTGTCATGGATATTCTTAAGTCACAAGGTGCAATATATGAGAGCGAGGTAAAGCTTAAGAATCCTGACTTATTCTTTGAAAAAATTGAAAAGCAAGGTGGGAAAGTTCTATATACTGATAAAGAAAGAATAGCCGTAGATGTCGATTTCTTTAATAATTTCGTAAAGAAACTTTCAGATATTCACACTTCAGATGATGTAGAGGCACAAAAGTACCTCACTAAGCAAGAACATAAATTATTCCAAAAATTGAGACAATTGGGAATAATATACTTCGATAATAATACTAAGGCATGGAAGTTATCTGGAATTTAAATTTTGGTAAAGTTACGCCTTGTTGTCCTTGGTATTTGCCATGGTAGGGGTTCTCAACTGGTGTTAATGTCCTGGCGAAAATAAGGTGAAGGAATCTAGTCCCCCTCTTTATCTTTACTGGAAAGTCTGAACCTAGTACTTCTATTGTGAGCTGACCTTCAAAGCCTGCATCTACTATTGTAGGTGGTACAAAAAGACCTAGCCTGGCAAAAGATGACCTCAAGTTGACAAAAGCCATTACGTCGTTCGGCAGTTTAACGTATTCCTCAGTAACTAGCAGTACGTGTTCGTTAGGGTAAATGATGAATTCATCGCCTTTCTCTATCTCATAAAATGAACGCGGATCTTTTCCATCTTCATATATTTCGTCAGTCTTCTTAAAGCGGGCTATCTCTCCGCCCACTCTTAAATCGACCCCGTTCTCTCTTATAGTATCTTGAGTAAGAGGAGAAATTACTATCCAACCCTTTTCTAGGTAGTATTTTAAATCTCTATCTCCAAGAATCATAAATATCTACTATTTTTCCTCTTGCAAGAATATATTTTATAAGGGAAATGGCTTCAGAGTAACTCTGATACTTCATCCTTCCGGCTTGCCGGTTTTCATCATCAAATATATTATATCGTAATTCAAACTTTTATTTATGGAGTTTAAAATTATAGCTGAATACTTTGATAGACTAGAAAAGATCTCTTCTAGGCTTCAACTTACATCATTACTTGCGGATCTTTTTAAGAAAACTGATAAAAATGTTATTGATAAAGTTGTATATTTAATTCAAGGTAAACTATGGCCAGACTTCTTAGGAATGCCAGAATTAGGAATAGGTGAAAAATTCCTTATAAGAGCATTATCAATAGCTACGAGTGTAAGCGATGATGAAATAGAAAAAATGTATAAATCGGTAGGAGATCTAGGACAAGTAGCTTTTGATATAAAACAAAAACAACAATCTGCAAGCATTTTAGCGTTTTTAGGAGCACAAAAGGCTTCAAAACCACTGACTGTAGAAAAAGTTTATGATGACTTAACAAAAGTTGCTACAAGCACTGGAGAAGGTAGTAGAGATATTAAAATCAGATTATTAGCAGGATTACTTAAGGATGCTTCTCCACTTGAAGCTAAATATTTAGTTAGATTTGTTGACGGTAGGTTAAGAGTCGGAATAGGAGACGCTACAATATTAGACGCACTAGCAATAACTTTCGGTGGCGGGCAGAACTTTAGGCCTATAGTCGAAAGAGCATACAATTTAAGGGCTGATTTAGGTAATATTGCAAAAATATTAGCAAATGGTGGAATTGAGCAACTGAAGAACATTAAACCTCAACCAGGGATTCCAATAAGGCCAATGCTAGCCGAAAGATTATCAGACCCTGCAGAGATGTTAAGTAAAGTAGGCAATCTTGCATTGGTTGATTACAAGTATGATGGAGAGAGAGGACAAATTCATAAAGCAGGAGATAAAATTTTCATATTCTCTAGAAGATTAGAAAATATAACAAATCAATATCCTGACGTAGCAGAGTATATTTCAAAATACGTTAAAGGCAATGAGTTCATAGTTGAAGGAGAAATAATACCAGTAGACCCAGAAACTGGCGAAATGAGACCTTTCCAAGAATTGATGCATAGGAAAAGGAAGTCTGACATTCACGAGGCTATAAAAGAGTACCCAGTTAACGTATTCTTGTTTGATTTAATGTACTATGAAGGAGAAGATTATACAGTAAAGCCGTTATCAGAAAGACGTAAGAAGTTAGAATCAATTGTTGAAGATAACGATTATGTGCATATAGCTACTCATATCATAACTGATAATGTAGAAAAACTAAAGGAATTCTTCTATCAAGCAATCTCTGAAGGCGCAGAAGGCGTGATGGTAAAATCTCTGGCACCAGATGCAATATATCAAGCAGGATCAAGAGGCTGGCTTTGGATAAAGTTTAAGAGAGATTACCAGAGCGAAATGGCAGATACTGTAGACCTGGTAATGGTAGGAGCTTTCCACGGTAAAGGAAGGAAAGGAGGCAAGTATAGTTCCTTCTTAATGGCTGCATATAACCCAGACAAGGACGTTTTCGAGACTGTATGTAAGGTTGCTTCTGGTTTTACTGACGCAGAGCTTGAC
>QEFD01000194.1 GCA_003086435.1 Acidianus hospitalis | reverse complement strand
CATATCTAGGAGAATTGCAGTAAATCCTACTATTATTATAGTCCATATCATCATGTGGAAGTGACCTACAATGTAGTATGTGTTGTGAACGAGAACATTAAGTGGATTTTCTGGTAACATTAGAGCTTGTAAACCTGCAAGTATAAATCCTATTAACGCAATGAGCGAAGCCATTCCTATTGGGTCCTTCCAATTATAACCTTTGCTTGTAAATATTGTTAAACCTAAGTTAAGGACTGTCAATCCAGAGCCCGCAGCAAGTATTAATGTAGTTGGAGTTATGAAAGCCCTAATAGCTATTGGTAAAGGCCATGTTTGCAAGTGGTGGACCCACGCTAACATGCCAAAAGTAAATAATAGTGCGATGTTCCACCTGGCCCACCTTTCACTGTACAAAGGCCTCCCTGCGTATTGAGGAATTAAAGTGTAAAGCCCTCCGAATACCGTGAAAGGTACGTAATATACTACAGGATGCCCATAGAACCAGAATAATACTACCCAAGTTAACGGGTTTACGGGAACTCCGAACCAGAAATATAATGAATACCACAAGGCAGCACCTGTAAGTGCAACAATTGTTATTGGCATAAACATTCCTCCAAAAGCCATCCCATAGGCTGCAAATATCGGTATTTTACCTTCCCTTGGTCTTGTCTTATATCCGTCGAAGAATAAAGTCAAGCCTCCAATTATTGCACCAAGTGTATTAAGTACTTGCATGAAGTAAGCTAAGCCTATCATTAAGTTTGCATCAGGTAATCCTCCATATATATCCCAAGTCCCCTTTTGTAATGCTAAGGGAGGATATTCATACCAACCAGTTGTAGGCCCTCCTGCAAATTCAAATATTAAAGGTAAGTTTATTAACCAGAAGGCAATGGTCATTATCTTAAAGTGTAAAATGCTCATCTTACTCTTATAAAGTCCGTAAGCTGCAGCGGCTAAAGTTAGGTCTGGTACTACAATAAACATTGCTATTTGCCCATGCATTGTTACTAGGAAATAGTATAGAGGCGAAATGACCTTCTCTCCTATGCCCGGACAGCATATGTGTGGAGATAATAATATCGTTCTAAACCATAGTGCAGCAATTCCTAAAACAGCTAGCCAAGCTAGTGCTCCTCCTGTGTACATTAACGCTACTCCTACTGTAGACTTAGGATAGAGCTTCATTGTTCCTCATGATAATTATATTAACATAGTTTAAAAGCTTTTCTTTCTTTTAAAACATAAAAAGTTAAAACTAAAATTTAAATTAAAGAGAAGAGAGATAAAAATAAAAAAGATTTTTAATTTATTGTACGTCAAAATATCCGTACATATATGAATGACCAATACCGCAGTATTCGGCGCAATGGAATGAGTAGTTACCGGGAGTTGCTGGAGCGTAGAAGAAGGCATAACTATCTATTCCCGGCACAATATTCCAGTTCTGATCTCCGTGAGGTAATTGCATGTAAAATGCGTGGACAACGTTGTTACTATAAAGTATTAATTCTATTGGCTGCTTAGGATAAACCTTGATATATGGGAAACCGTCAACATACATTATTGCGTCTGTAATTAAGACTTGATGAATTGTACCGTTTTGGTAAATTATTTCAGATACATTTTGTGGTATCCAAGCCCACTGAACAGCTAGCATATAAATCACTAATGTTCCATTAGGTAACTTTGAAGGGAGACCACACTTTAAAGGTAAGCCGTATCTATACGTCGCAGTTGAGCCAGTTAATATTGACTCGTAAGACCATGCCACGAAAATTATTACGAGTATTAGCATTACACCGAACCATATTTTCTCCCAATCCCTATGTTTTGCACTCATGTTCTCAAACTTTCTTATTTTTAGAAAGTTTAAAAGCTTTTCTTTCTTATAAAATATAAAAAATATATGCGATTAAAAAGTTAGATTGCTTTTTTCCTCATTAAGAGATAGTATCCTATCCCTGCCAATGTGGCTAAACCAGCTAACAAGAAACCAAAAAAGTTCTCGAATGGAATACTTGAAGGAGATGCTGACGTAGCTGCGGGTAGGAGGACAATCATATTTACCACAAGTCATCAACTCGCTCTAGTAATATATAAAGCTTTTTCTTTATCAATTATTATTATGAAAATCATTTTATAAATGATATAAAGCTTCGTTAGTTTACTAAGATAAAAAATAAATACTTTCGTATTTTCTAAAATATCTTGATAGACATGAGAGCCCTAAGTAAAATAGGAGCTGTAATACTAATACTCATTTTCGGCGGGACTGCTGTAATGGCAGGCTTTTTAGCATACAACTTTGTAAAAGTGACTTACCCAGTTGTTTATTGCTACCACCCTACAACAACGACTACTCCGGTAACGACTACTGTACCACCAACTCAAATTACCCACAATTTATTGCCTTATAATCCTTCTACTAAGACTGTTTACTTGTATATTTCTACTTGGGATAATGCTACTCTGTATAATTTTAATGGTACTTCAGACGGTGAGTTGCATATCTTTATTCCTGCAGGTTGGAAGGTTTGCGTAATTTATACTAATTTTGAGGCAATTGATCATAATTTCATTATTGTAAAGAATACTACTGCAGTACCAAAGTGTAGTATAATACCCTCCTCAAACATTATATTATACGTTGGAGTATCGAGCAGTAACTACTTCGATTCAGGGATAGCCTCAGGAGCATCAGCAACTGGCTCAATAGTACTATCACCAGGCTACTACTGGTTCGCATGCGGCTTTGAAGACCACGCAGAAAGCGGAATGTGGGGAGTAATAGAATGCTCATCATCAATAACACAACCATACTACGAAGTAACTAACGAAGAAATAGAAGAAGAGGAAGAAGAATCAGAGGAAGAAGAAGAATAAATCCCCATAAGATACAA
>QEFD01000193.1 GCA_003086435.1 Acidianus hospitalis | reverse complement strand
GCTATAATTTCCAGAAAAGACGTATTTAAATCCTAAATACCAATATGCTGAGTAAAGGGTTTACTACTTTGTAAATTTTTGTTACAAAGCAAAATTCATTTAATTCTATTTATATCTTTTGGGTACATTATAAGTAATTTCCAAAACATAGATAAGGTGGTAAATAGTAAATAGCATAGAGATATTTTTATTTAGTAACATTACATATATTAAGAACAGTGGGTATATATGGCAGAATCAAGCCTTGGCTTAATACTACAACTAGTAGAACAACTACTAAACCTAATATTAGGCCTCTTAGAAAGCCTCCTACAAACCTTGTTGCAAGTGTTCTCAGGATAAAGAGAAAGACATTTTTCTTTCTTTTTTCCTTGTTTAGTTTAAATAATTTCAAATAAAATAGGTAAGCTAAATAATTTAAGTTATTTTATAAATTTCTCTTTTCTCATTAACTAACTAACGAGAAAAATCCATGTCCTAAAAGCTGTGGTAAAAAAGATGACTTGATTAATCTCTGAAGTTTGTTGTTTTTCCCAGAGATTTTGATTCTTCCTCTTTCTGGAAGAATGAGTTTTCCGCTTCCTTAGCTCCCAATTTTTATAATCTCATAAGATTTCAGCATTAGGCATTTAGCAGAACAGCAGAAATAGTAGTAACTCCTTATGCAGTTTACACATATCCAAGCTCTACTTCATAAGATATTTTTTATTTTTAGATATAATATCTCCGAGATTAAATTTAGAGATACTCTTTTACTAGAAGTTAAGCAGTGTTCATTGAACTAAGATTATCGAACCCCTATAACCTTTAGACTTTCTTAGGAAAAAGTAACTTTACAAAGGTTAGATAAACCCATAGGTAAATGCTTTTAAGGTATAAGCTAGTAACGTAAGAATTATTATTTATTGTTATATTTCGAGTATAGTTATCAATCAATCAAATAGAATTGATCCTTTTCTATTTTAATCTTTTCATCCATAAAATACGCGTGTTTCAAAAAATTGACGAGGAGATATTTACGAATATGCATAGAGTTATATTTTTTTACCATATTTACTTTATTGAGAATAGTGAGAAAATATGGCAGAATCAAGCCTTGGCTTAATACTACAACTAGTAGAACAACTACTAAACCTAATATTAGGCCTCTTAGAAAGCCTCCTACAAGCACTACTACGTGTATTTATGGGTGCATAAAACATGAATCCACTAGCTGAATTATTAAGTCTAGTAGTACAACTATTGCAGTCAATATTATTACTATTAGAAGATCTAATAAGAGGCCTCATACAAGGGCTTAATTTATTCCAGCTTCAACTCTAAGGTAATTTCTTTTTTAATTAAGTTTTTATCTTATTTTATAAAATTATATAAATTAGTTACATTAGTCGGGTTTTCAACTTCAAATTGGAATTTCAGGACTATTGGAGTAACGATTGAGATACCTAAAGAAAATGGAGAAAAATGGAGAAGTAGTTATATACCCTATTATTATTCACGATCTGACCTGGATTAATAGATAATATGTCATATGAAAAAGCTCCTCCTAATTGTATATATTCTTTAGGAGCATTGAAATAGAGAGTACTGTCTATAACGCCATTAAAAACTTGAACCGAAAGACCCGTGTTAAATAGTAAATTAGTATTTTGATTAAAGACTATCCCAGTATTTTCATTAGTTGTGATACTACCACTAGCACCATTAACAACTGCCTTACCGTTTAGCTCATTGACACTAACGTTATAAGTATATGTTGGTGAGAAGAAGAACAGCGATGGAATTAATTGCGTTGAGGCATTTAGATAGCTTATTTCAGAACTGCTAATGCTTGAATCTACTATAACTGAGTTTAACTGAATTTCTTCTGCTTTCAATATATTTCCGCTCATATACCCTCCTAAATACTCTAGGTTGAATAGTTGACTGATAGAAATCTGGCTAAATGACATTGTAGTAATATTGCCTACTAATGTTCCATTATTAATAAATCCAGATATTTTTGTGTCATTTCCCTTTAACACTTTATACTCACCATTTATATACCCTTCAAAGGTACCATTGAATTCTCCATTTACTGAGGCATTTACAATAATTATATTAACATATTTAGCATTTGATATAGTGAATTGAGGTGTTGGTGGGAGTGGACTATAGTAACTTGATATGGTGAAATTTGATGATAGTGTCGTCGTTAAGTTATTTATATTTGTATTATGAGTATTACTTATGGGTAGGAAGCCTGTATTTAGGCAAGACGTTTCTTGTCCCTCTTGTGGTAGTCATCATGTTGTTAAGTGTGGTAGGCCTTTGGGTAGGCAGAAGTTTTTGTGTAGGGATTGTGGTAAGTACTTCTTGGGTGATGCTACTTACCATTCTAGGAAGTTGAGGGAGGAGGCTTTGAGAATGTATGCTAATGGTATGAGGTCTATTTTTAGGCTTAACGTACCTCTGGGTACTGTTTTCACAGCGTTATGGTGGGCAGAAGTATGAGAAGTTAGCTGAGTAGTGGGGTAGGGCTAAGGATTTAGTTAAGGGTGGTGTTGCTAAGGTTGTTGATGAGATGTGGACTTACTTGTACTAGGGCTTTTTACAAGTGGGTTTTCACTTGTTACGTGTACACGAAGCTGGGAGTTTACCTCATTTTGGGGGATAGGGATGAGAGTACTTTGAGGTCAAAAAGTATTTGCCTGACGAGGGTAGATGGGTGAGCGATGATTATAACTTGTACTTCTGGTTGAAAGACCACTGTCTCGCCAGTTAACCCGAACGAGTCATTCCTCATTAAGAGATAGGCTAATTAGATTCAAGAGAGCAACGAAGGCAATAAATAGGAGCATTCGCACCATGATGTACTCCATAGCCCTAGTCTTATGGGAGAGAAGGTTAATCCCAGAATTTGTAGCTTAACGACGACACTATCGAAATTTATCCTGTGACGACTTTTGCTGTTGAAAAATTGAATAAGCAAGAGATGTTTAGAGATGCCAACGACAAACTGTCTAAGAAGGTTTCGAGGACTGTGTGGAGGACAATTCACCGTGTGCTTAAATACAAGCTCCCTTATACGGTTCTTTCGTTAAGGAGGTGAGCCCGCACCTCACATCCAAGTCCTGCCCCAGATGTGGACGGGTTTCCCGAAAGGTCGGCAGGACTTTTAGGTGTGGGAGGTGCGGGTTCACCCTGGATAGGTAATTGAATGCATCCCTCAACATATACCTCAAGATGTGCGAGTTTCCCCACATCCGCGGATGTGGGTTGGGGTTATACCGCTAAAGGGGGAGGGGTAACGGAAGTGACTCTGGTGAAGCCCAAGGGCTGAGGATTGATATTAAATA
>QEFD01000192.1 GCA_003086435.1 Acidianus hospitalis | reverse complement strand
CTATATGGTGTTGGGCCTAATCTAACTGGGTCTCCTGGCCTAATTTTCCTTAAGTCTCCAGTGACTTTAAGAATCACTTTATTGCCAGAAGGATTAGTAACGTCAAGAAGCTCAATATTCTCAATTTTAATATCAGTTTCGACATTTCCTCTATATAAACTTAATTTATCAAGAATAGGAGAAATTGATGGATTTTTAATAAATTCATAAGCTTTTAGCGTTGGAATATATCCTCCATTTGGACCGGGTTTTGATTCAACAAGTCCAAGTACTTTAAGGCCTAAAATTATATTTCTGACAGTGCCTTCATCTTTACCTATCATGTCAGCAACTTCCTTGCTTTTTATCATCTTCTTTCCTTTATTGTATAATTCTATTAATGCTAGCAAGATTTCCCTTTGAGTAGATGATAAATTCTGCATACTAAATTATAATTTAAGTATTTGCTTAAAAACTTCTATGTTTTAGCTGAAACTTCTAGAATTTTCTTAATTAGCCTAGGTTTAACATTGAAAACTTCTTGAGAGATTAGTGCTACATAATTAGCCTTAGGTAAAGGATACTCAATTCCTATATTTATTGATATTGCCTTCTTCATTGCAATATAATTCATTTTATCTCTAATGCTGCCTTCTGCTATACCTTCAGCTAATTTGAACGCTGTATAAAATCTAGAAAAGCTTTTAGCAGTATGTTTTATTGCATCATTTGTACTAGCGTCAAGTCTCCTTAAAGCATCTATAAGTTTGCTTTCGTCTGCAAATGAGAAGACAACTTCAACAAAAATTAGCCTTAACGCCCTCGCTAATAAATCTTTATCTTCATTGGCTTTCTTGAAAGCTTCGTCTGGGGAATTTAATATTAAATTAGCTATATTCTCATAATTTTCTTCCGTAGAGAATAGTTTATCAAAAACTTGTTTATAGTCGTCAAATAAACCTAGTCCTTCTTTTCCAACTACATAAACTGATATTAATTCTTTTTCGTAAAGATTAGTAGATTTAAATCCCCTGAAAGGCTTTATTCCGTTGTCTTCATAAATTTTCTGAACTAGAGAAATCAGCGAATCTCTATTTAAACTTTCCCACTCATCAAGTATTTTTCCCCATAGATCAGTAATTACTTTTATCCTGCCCTTGTAAATCTCTTTAACCATAATTAACCCGTTGAATATTGTGTAATTTTGCTTAAAAAGGATAGCATTTAAGCTACAAACCATGAGTTTAGAAGAAAGTTTAAAATCAAGCGTGGTTTTGATTTCTCCATCTGATATAGAGGAAAGCGTAAAGAAAATTGAAGAAGAAATAAAATCACATGAACAGATAGATATAGACTTTCAAAAGAAAATTCAAGAAGAGCTAGATAAAATATGGAGTACGTTGTCATGGTTAAAGATTGCAGAATCTCAAGGAGTTTGGAAAACAAAAACATGCAGACATGCAATTGACGGTGTTTGTGAAGCGTGGAATATAAGCGATCCGGGCAAATTAGGAATACCTCAAGAAGTAATTTCAGTAAACCAAGACGGTACAAAAAGAGTAGTAGTTGCTAAATTTTATCAAATATGCATAACTTGTCCTCTATATGAACCCAGAAGAAGCCAATAATTTTCTGCCTTCTATTTCATCTAAAATTTTTTTAAGTTCATCAATTTTTTCTGTGGTTACGTTAGGATATTCGGAAAATACTTCTATCACACTATTCACAAGGTCGTTTAATATTATATTAACTATTTTCTCTTTTTCATCGTCACTTGCTATTTCAAGAGCTTTTAAAATAGTATCATCACTTGGATGAGTTAAACCCTTAGTAAACTTAACTATTGCAGCAGGAGTTATTCCTAATTCCTCTGCAAGTTCTTTTCTAGATCTTTTTTCTAGCAATATATTAATTATTTCCTGCCTAGCTTCTTTACTTAGATTATGTATAGCCTTCATTTAATGGAGGTTTAGTGCTAAAACTTAAAAGAGAAGTTTATAATTGCTTTCACATGATATCAATTATATTTAACCAAGGTATTATTCCTAAGGACGTTGTTGAAAGGCCTATAAATAACGATTTTGTACTGGTATCACCGGATAAAGTATTGCTAACGTTTATTGAAAATTCTGTATATCTAGGATTATTATGGGTAAGACCTTGGACAATACTGGGTAGTATTGGAATAGGTAAAATAGAAGCAGTAGGAGTAGATGTAGACCCGACTTTACAAGGTAAGAATGTCCTAATTTTACCTTATTCTAAAAAATATGGTGGAATAGGAACGGAAATTGATGGGCTATTAACTGAAAAAGCGGTAATTCCAGACGACGCAATAGTTACTTTACCTGAGAATACTAGTGATAAAGTTCTTCTTTATCCTTTTGTCTCAATAGCAACACAAATAGTAGATCTAGTAAAGGGAGAAAAAGTACTAATAATAGGTTCTGGTTTACTAGGATTATTAACTTATCAATATTTATTAGATAGTTCAATCGATGTGAGCATATACACCGATATTCCAGGTAAAAAAATTCAAGGAGTAAAGGAGGTTAAAAATCTAGAGGAGGGAAAATGGGATATAGTAATATTATCAACTATGAGAGGTTGGGCAAGATATATTGCTGAAAGGTTAATTACTGAAGACGGAAGAATTATAGTCCCAGTTTTTATGAACACTTGGCCACCAACTTTGCCTTCTAGATCAATTAGAATATATCCTAAGAAAATGGATGGATTGCTTCAAAAAACTGAGAAAATTTCGGATAAATTCTTTAGCGAAAACATAGCGTATTCTGACGATATTTTATCTAGTATTCCAACTTCAAAAAACGGTGTTATAGTAAACGTTAAAAAAGCTTTAGCTAGTTACGCTAATTCCTCTTTGATAACTTGACCTAGGATTCTAATTCCTTCAACTAGTTTCTCTTTAGGCGGGAAGCTAAAATTAAGCCTCATAGTATTTCTTCCACTATAGTCATAATAGAAACTTGAGCCAGGAACGTAAGCTACTCCTCTTTCTAAAGCTTTAGGCAACATATTTAGTGCATCTATCTTTTCAGGTAACCATGCGAATACAAACATTCCACCCACTGGCTTAGACCACCTAGCATCCTTAGGGAAGTATTCCTCTATAGCTTGTAGCATAACGTCTCTCTTCTCTCTATAAAGTTGTCTAACTCTTGGAATATTGTTCTGGATGACATTCCTCTTTATAGCCTCAGCTGCTATAAATTGAGTGAAACTTGGAGTATGCAAATCTACATTTTGCTTATATAACTCAACGTTCTGTATTATTTCCTCATCAGCTACTATCCAACCCAATCTAAAGCCTGGGGCTAAAATTTTACTAAAAGTCCCAGTATAGATTACTCTACCCTCTTTATCTAAGGCTTTAATAGGTGCAGGGCTTTCGCCTTCAAACACTAAAAATCCATAAGCGTCATCTTCTACTATTAGAAAATCATATTGAGAAGCCAATTCTAATACTCTTTTTCTACCTTCCATGTCTAACGTTGTACCTCCAGGATTTTGTGCCGTAGGAATTATATAAAGCAATTTTGGGGATTTACCTTCGGATTTAAGTCTCCTTAATTCTTCTTCAAACTTATCTAAATCTGGACCTTTTTCCGTTAACGGAATTCCGTGAAATTGAGGATTTCTGGCTCTTAAAATGTTTAAAGCTGCCAAATAACTTGGCATTTCTACAAATACGTGATCTCCAGGGTCAACAAAGATGTTAAATAACATAAATAAAGCTTCTTGACTACCTACTGTCACAAATATATTATTCTCATTTATTCCCGTAATTCCTCTTTGAGATGAAAGGTTTACAAGTTCCTTTCTTAATTCTGGTATTCCAGCAGTTGCGGAATATTGTAGAGCACGAGAAGCATAATTTTGTAGTACATAGTCAGTTATATTCTTTATATCTTCTGCAGGGAAAGTTGATGGATCTGGTAAACCTCCTGCTAAGCTAATTACGTTCTTTCCTTCAGTAAGTTTCAATAAATCTCTTATCTCAGAAGTTTTTAATAATGTTGTATCTTTAGAAAGAAACTTCGACCATTTAGCCATAAGCATAATTAGAGGGATTGGTATTTATTATTTTATGAGAACGTATCTGGCAGAAATCTTAACCATAGGCAATGAAATACTTAGCGGAAGAACAGTTAATACTAATGCATCGCATATTGCAAGGAGATTAACTTCACTCGGTTTTACAGTAAGGAGGATAACAGTAGTAATGGATGAACTTGATGAAATATCTCAAGGTTTTAAGGAGGCTATACAGAGGAGTCCAAAAGTAATAATATCAACTGGAGGATTGGGGCCAACCTATGACGATAAGACTGCAGAAGGATTAAGCTTAGCGTTAGGAAGAAAATTGGTAATAAATCAGAAAGCTTTAGAGGAAATAGAAAATAAATATAGACAACTTGGATTGCAAATAACCGAAGAGAGAAGAAAAATGGCCATGATGCCAGAAGGTTCAATTGCTATAGAAAACTCTAAGGGTATAGCGCCAGGCATATATATAGAATATAACGGTATAGAAATATTAGCTACTCCAGGTGTACCAAGAGAAATGGAAGACATATTAGAGACGTTTATAAAAAAATATTTGAAGACAAGACCAGAAGTAAAATACGTAGAGGAAACAATTTACGCAGATAAGGTCATGGAGTCAGCATTAGCTCCTTATGTTAAGCAATTAGTAAAGAAGTACAATCTATATATAAAAACTCATCCTAAAGGATACGAACTAAGTAATCCGTCACTTGAAATTCAGATAGCGGGAAGTAGCAAAGACGAGGAAGAGATAAGAAAAAGGATAAACGAGTGTATAAAAGAACTTGAAGAGTACATAAAAAATCTTGGAGGAGTTATTAAGAATTCCCAACAAGAAAATCAATAATTGATGCGTATAGCTCATCTGGAGCTTCAAAATTTAAGAAATGACCATATCCATTAAGAATTCTATAGCTAGAGTTAGGAATAGTTAACATTGTATTTAAATTCTGTTTCAATTTATCTTCACTGCCATAAATCAGTAAAGTTCCGCCTTTTACATCAATCTTGTTAAGATCTTTAGAATAGTCTCTGGCATGTAATAATCCTTCTACTGCGTATTTATATCCTAGCGGATTGTTTTCATTATACACTTCTAAAAGCTTTCTCCAGGCTACTGGATTCAGAACTAAAGAATCAGCAAAATCTCCTATAGTTTTCCTATATTCAGCTAACGCTTCCATTCCAAAGTTAAGAGCTACTGAAACGTATTTCTCGTAGGGTTCTGGATTAGGAGCCTTATATAATGCTCCTATTAATATTAATTTATCAACTGCGTTTCTTAAGGCATAATCAATTGCAACTAAAGTTCCTAAGGAATGACCGATAATAATTGGGTTATCCAGTCTAAGATATTCTATTAATCCTTTTAGATCTTTAGAATGATCTTCAATTCTATACTCATAGGGCAAAATAGAAGATCTCCCATGACCCCTAAGATCATAAGATATTACCATAAATTTTTGTGACAACTGATAAGCGATATCAGACCAACTTTTGTAAGATCCTGCTAGATGGTGAATTAAAATAACTGGCTTACCTTCGCCTCTTATTTCATAATAAATTTTAGCATCATCTAAGATTACAAACATGTCACTCACACAATTTTTCCAAGTAAATTTCTGCTATAACTACAGGATTTTCAATATTAAATTTCTCTAAAATTTCTGGTGATATCTCGCCTATCTCTCCAACAACGTTATTATCAAACAGTATTTTGGCAGATCTACCTTTAATAAAATAATCTTTCTCTTGCCTAACGTATCTAGGCTCCTTCCCTTTTAGATTATATAATATTTGATGAACTACAGACTGTAATTCCTCATAAGAGACACTACTGTTCATTATTGCAAGACATGCTCTAGTGTCATTTTTATATCCAGTATCACTTTCTTCACTTTTCACAACCACATCTCCTACTTCAAATACTTTAATAGGAAATCTAGCGTGTTGATTCTTTGCTAAAAACTTAAGCATATTCCAGATCAATGAGTTTCTCACAGCGTCATATTCAACAGTTATAGGATTTTGTATTTTAACAAAGTCATTGTATAATAAGTATGATGACTTATTTAGCACAAAAGTGAAAATCTCCTGGAATCCTCCGCCTATTGTTAAGTCCCTAAACGCTCTTTCAAGCTTGGTTATTGGCAAAAGCTCTCCCATTCCTTTGCTAGTATATTGAGGTAAACTGAAGCTTTTATACCCGTAAGCCATAGCTATGTCCTCTGCTATGTCCACGTAAGTCATTATATCTATTCTGTATTGTGGAACTATCACTTCTATTTCATCACTGTTAATATTAGCATCCATTCTCATCATTCTAACGTACTTAGCCATCTCCTCTGTAGATAAGCTTAGTCCTAATCTCTTGTTTATATCCGAAGTTTTCACTACTAATTTGTTATGAATTAATAGTGGAGAGGAAGAAGTATACCTTGATACCTTTACTGTTCCAATCTTGCTTCCTCCTTCAGCAAAATTACTAACCAACAAATCTAAAGTCTGAGCGACAGCGTCAAAATTGGTTCCTGTTACATCAATAAATAAGTTCTTAGTAGAAGAATTAATTTTAGTTTTATTTGAATTTATTATAGGTGGTATGCTTAATACTTGACCGTCCTCTTGTAATATTGCAGGAGAGTAATTATCCTTAATCGATATATTACCGTAGAGTTTACCTTGCTCTGTAGAAGATATTACTTCTGAAACGCTCATCTCCTTATCTGAGTTTAATGGAACGAACTTATAGTCTAGAGGAACTTTTGAATATCTTATTACCTTCCCATCTATTTTATCTAAATCGTGAATACCTATAGCGACTTTCTTCCTTTTCCTACCTATGGTACAATGCAATTTCTCTTGAAACTGTATTAATTCCTTTATTCTATCATCATCGAGTTTAACATCATAAACTACAGCAGCAAGAGCATAAGGCCTACTCTCTACATCATCTATTATTAGCTGATAATTGGTTGGAACTACTTCATATTTCGCTTCCCCCAATTTCCTTCCGAGAATTCCATCAACTGCTCTCTTAATTCCTTCTGGACTAAGCATATCTAACCTATCAGAGTTTATTTCTATCTCTAGTTCGTCTTCTCCTCTCTTCTCAACTTCCGATTTTAAGTTAAATAATACGTCATTCAAATCTTTCTCTTCTAATCCAAGAAGGTTTAGTAATCTTGATTCTTTTAATACAATATTTACCATTTAATATTCCACCTTTCTATTCCTTAAGTACTCAATATCGTCTGAATATAAGTTCCTTATATCTTTAATACCTAAAAATAACATAGCTAGCCTATCCAATCCAAGACCCCAAGCACCTGCAGGCATTGTAACACCTGCTGGCTCAGTAACTTCTGGTCTTAATAAACCTGCGCCGGCCATTTCTACCCATCCTAAACCTTGAATATAGCCATAAACTTCTACACTAGGTTCTGTAAACGGGAAATATGCTGGCTTAAATTTTACTTCCTTAATTCCTATCCCAGAAAATATTGCCCTTAGAGTTGACAAAAGTTCCCTAAAGTTAAAATTCTCTTCTATAACTAAACCATCTAATTGATGAAATTCGATTAAATGCGTAGCGTCGATTGCGTCTGGTCTAAATACTTTACCTATAGTGAATACTTTAATCTCTTTATTAGGCGATGTAGAAAGAACTCTTGCCGTAGTTGCAGTAGTTTGGCTTCTTAAAACTAAGGATTTTGCAACCTCTTGGTTCCAACTATATTTCCACCATTTTTCATGAACTTCTTTTACTCTCTTTACTAAATTCTGGTTTAGCAATTCTCCCTTTCCGTTAACCTTAAAGCTGTCATGAATTTCCCTAGCAGGATGATCTTGAGCTTGGAATAACATATCAAAATTGTAAAATTCCATTTCTACAAAGTCACTCTTAACTTCTTTAAAGCCTAAAGAGACCATAACGTCCTTAACATGTTCTAAAAACTCCTTAAAATAGTGCTTCTTTCCCAATGGAATAAATGGGGGTAACGCCTCGACGTTATATTCCTTTAACTCATATTTAGTCCATTCTTTATTTCTTAATAATTCTGGAGTTAAGTAAGTAATTGTCGGACGAATTTCTGGTTCCTTAAGCAAAGTAAGTAATAGCACTTTGTTCTTCTTAATCTCTATTAGTCCTCTGCTTTCTAATTCTTTCAAATATTTTTTGTCGTCTTCTGAAAGATCTTGTGAAGAAGATATCTTCTTAAGAACAACATATTCTGGTGAAACGTAAGACAATTTTAAAGGTATAATTTCTCCTTTATCGACCTTGATTAATCCCTTTTTCCTGGCCCAGCTTAACGCAATATTAAAATCTTTAAAAGTTTTGGCAACTTCTTGAATTTTTTTACTTTCACCTTTTAAAAAATTTATTAAATTGTCTTCTGGAAGTCCTTCTTTTAATCTTTCTTCTCCTTCTTTAGTTAATATAATGTTCTCTTTTTCTTCCTCTTTTACACTCACATAACCTTTGTCTTTTAATAAATAAGCCAAGCTAAAGACTGCAGTTTCTGGAATAACTGATGAAAGCTCGGTGGAATAAGCGGATTTATTCTCTTTCTTTTTTAAAAAATCAATAATTTTAATTTCATTCTCGCTTAACATGGCTTTACAACTCTATGCTCTGTCCAGGTTGTAAGATTATTGGCTTATAACCTTTATCTTTAACATATCTTTCAAAGTCTCCAGGATCTACTTTAATTAAATCCCAAGTATTATAATGAATTGGAATTACACCCTTCTTGGGCTTTATCATGTCTACCGCTATTGACGCTTGATAAGGGTCCATGGTAAATCTTCCTCCTATAGGAAGTAAGGCATAATCTGGTTTAAAGACCTCTCCAATTATTTTCATGCCTTCAAATAGTCCAGTATCTCCTGCATGATAAATAGTTATTCCGTCAGCAGAAATAATTACACCCGTAGGGTCACTATGTTCGCTGGAGTGAATCGCTTGAGTTAACGCTAATTTAATACCTTGGTATTCAACATACCCACCTACATTCGCGGGTATCATTCTATCCCATGGTATGTTGTATTCCTTATTCAAGTAATTTTCTAAATCCCATGTAGCAAAGAGTAATGCTTTCTTATTTTTATTCATAATTTCTACTGTATCGCCTAAATGGTCATAATGATCGTGTGTTACGGCTATTAAATCAAAGTCGTCAAAATAAGATAACTTAACTGGAGCCGTTGGGTTATTCTTTATAAAGGGATCTATCACTATTTTCTTGCCTTGTAAATTTAGTTCAACTGCCGCGTGACCTAGCCACCTTAGGGAAGGCATGAGATAATATTAATAACCAAGAAATAAAAACTTCCATTATGACAGATGAAGAACTAAAAATTATCATGAAAGTGGGAAAAATTGCTGCAGAAGCAAGAGATGCAGGAGCTAAAATGATAAAACCTGGAGTAAAAGTCTTAGATGTTTGTGAAGCTGTAGAAAAAATGATCATAGAGAGAGGAGCTTTTCCTGCATTTCCTTGCAATTTATCAATAAATTATGAAGCTGCACATTATAGTCCAGTTATAGGAGACGAGAAAGTAATTCCAGAAGGTGCAGTAGTAAAATTGGATATTGGAGCACAAATTGATGGTTACATCTCTGATACTGCAGTTACTGTCGTTTTAGACGATAAATATCAAAGGCTAGCAGATGCCTCCAAAGAAGCGTTAAATGCTGCAATATCAAACTTTAAGCCCGGCGTAAGCCTCGGAGATATAGGAAAAGTTATTGAAAGAGTAATTAGAATGAACGGCTACTCTCCAGTCAGAAATTTAGGAGGGCATTTAATAAGAAGGTACGAGTTGCATGCAGGAGTATTTGTACCTAATGTTTATGAAAGAAATATGGGAAGAATAATGGAAGGAAATACTTACGCAATAGAGCCCTTTGCTACGGACGGATTTGGAGAAGTAATTGAAGGAAAAATGGAGACTATATATTCTGCAAAGTCTTTTGTTCCTAAAGGATTAACAGAAGAGGAAAAACAATTCCTAGATGTGATAAATAAGAGATTTAAAACATTACCGTTCTCAGAAAGATGGCTTTCAGACTTAGGAGATAAGGAAAAAGTTGAGAAAACTCTTAAAAACTTAGTCAGAAAGAAAGCATTAAATTCATACCCAGTATTAATAGAAATAAGGAAAGGAATGGTGTCGCAATTCGAACATACAGTTTACGTAGGTAAAGACGAAACGATAGTTATAACGTAAATTAGATTTTGGTAAAAGTTTAATTTGGGCAAATGCAGATAAGTTACAAGAAGGTATATGTTGGATATAATTTTAAATATATTAGCTTTCGCTCAGTCAGCAAATAATGGTGCAGCGTTCACTTTTGAACTATTGTACATGCTGTTCTTTGTAGTAATAATAGCCATATCTTTCATTCCTGGACTCCAACAGCAATACCAAATGATGTTTATGAGCAAAGACGTCGAAAAGAATCTTAATACTATAGAGAATTACCTTAAAGACGCTAAAGGTATTGCTGAAAAGTTATTAAAAGAGAAGAACTTTCAAGATCCTAAAGCTTTCCTTGATAGAGTTATAGATAGATTTGTAATAGATCCAGTAAGTATAGAACCAACTGATATCATAAGTAGAATGAAACTCTTACTCAGGACAAATGAAGATACAGTAAGACAAATGATAACAAAGTATTCGCCAAATATAGATCCAATGAGCAGAAGTCAAATTGAAGTATCAATAGAAGTAATCAATGCACTTAACATGATATACAAGGTGATTAGGCATTATTTCTTGCTAGCTAAGAAATTAAAGAACTTAATGATAATGTACCAACTACAAGCAGTAGCTCCAATTTATGCAAAACTAGCAGAAGCTTATGGAAAAGCCCAAAAAGTCTTCTTACAAGGTATACCAGTAGGTGACGGCTTAGGACCACTAGTTGCATCAAGATTCCTAATGAATATAAATGACAAGTGGAGCCCAAGCAAAGATACTATAGCGGGTTCAATGGAATTTGAAGGAAGAAAATTAATAGTAGTTAAAGCAGAAGGACCTATGGCAACAGTAGGGGAACCCGGAGAAGCTGTACAAAATATTGTAGAGAAAGAAGGCAATAAAGTTGCAAGAATAATAACTGTAGATGCCGCATTAAAGCTAGAAGGAGAAGAAACCGGAAGTATAGCAGAAGGTATGGGTGTTGCAATG
The DNA here is from genome assembly GCA_003086435.1 of Acidianus hospitalis. Taxonomy (GTDB): domain Archaea; phylum Thermoproteota; class Thermoprotei_A; order Sulfolobales; family Sulfolobaceae; genus Acidianus; species Acidianus hospitalis. Next base: position 12,044 of record QEFD01000192.1, on the reverse strand, counting down.
GGTGATCCTGGACTGGAAAAGATAGCAATAGAAAGAGTTGCTGCAAAATATAATATTCCTATAGATGCAGTAATAGTAAAAATGAGCATGGAAGAAGCAATAACTGAAATGAGAAAGGAAGTTTACGAAGCTGCCGATAAAGTTGTAAACTATGTAAAGAACATAATACTAGAGAGAACAAAGCCCGGAGATACTGTAGTATTAGTAGGAGTTGGCAACACTGTAGGAATAGCTCAGTGATGTAAAATGGCAATATCTTCAGAAACAAAACAACCACTTGTAGTAAAAACTCTAATAAAGTGCATGACTTGTGATTATTCTATTATTAGAGATTTTCAGCAAGGAGATTTCGTTCCTAAACTCGTAGGAACTTGTCCAAAAGATGGAGGAAAGCTTTACATAGCTGGAATTTACGCTGAATCCCCCAGTAATCAGCATAAGTAATTTTTTATACTTCTACTCCTTTTCTTTTATTGCCCACCCGGCCATAGTGGGAGGGCAACACCCGGACTCATCTCGAACCCGGAAGTTAAGCCTCCCACGTTGGAAGGGCAGTGGGATCCGAGAGGACCTGCAGCCCTTCCAAGCCGGGATGGGTTTTATATTTCTCTCCTTTTCATATAATGTATGAAAAAGATATACGATGAAATTCATGGATATATAACACTTGGAGATGCGGAAATTGAAATTGTAGATTCTCCAGAATTTCAAAGACTCAGAAGAATAAAACAAACTAGCCTAGCTTACATAGTTTATCCAGGGGCTACTCATACAAGGTTTAGTCATTCGCTAGGAACGTTTTACCTAGCATCAAAAGTAGGAGAGAAACTTTATAATTCTGGCGAAATAAACGCCGAAGAACTTCAAGACCTAAAAATGGCTAGCTTATTACACGATATAGGACAATTCCCATTTAGTCATGCTATTGAAGGATACTATTTACCTCAAGGTTTCGGAAATAAGGAATTAAGAGAATACATTTTAGAAAAATCGGAAATAAAAGATATCCTAGAAAAATACGGTTTTTCAATTTCGAGAATTCTTGACATATATCACGGGAATTCATTATTATCTTCAATTATCGATGGAGAAGTCGATGTAGATAGGATAGATTATTTAATGAGAGACTCAAGGCATACTGGAGTCCAGTTAGGTAAACTTGACTTAGACAGATTAATAGATACAATATCTTATACGCAATCAGGAATTACAGTAGAAGATAAGGGAATAATAAGTTTAGAAAATTTTTACATTTCTAGGTTGCATATGTACCAGGCAGTATATTACCATAAGACAATACTAGGTTACGAGTTGTTTTTAAGGAACTTGTACGAGTATATGATAAACTACTGTAATAAAGACCTTAAAGATTCGTCAAATATTAGGGAAATGGTAAAAGAAGGCCTTTTCCCGTATTGGGATGATGAATGGATAATATCTTCTCTTTATAATTGCTTAACTGAAGATATTCCTTTATCAATAATCCAAAAAATAAAGAATTTTATGGATAGAAAAGGACCTAAAGTCGTTTATGACGAAGTGTCATACAAAGAGGAAAAAGGTTATTTAGAAGATATAAGAAACCAATTGGAGAAAGTTGGTATTCCTTCTGATTCAATATATCCATTTGAAGAAAAAATTTCCATAATTGATAAAAATAAGATTAAGATCCTTTCAAAGGGCAGAGAGAAGAAATTAAAGGACTATTCTGCAACACTCTTACACGAAATTCCTGATTTCATATTAATTAGAAGAGTTTACGTAGATTATGAATACGCTAAGAAAGCGAGGGAAGTATTGAGTTGATTAAACTAGTGCTAACAGATCTTGATGGCACATTAACTGAAGATAGAGGAATATACAAGGTTAGCCTAGATGCAATAAAATATCTTAGATTATTGGAAGAAAGGGGAATAAAAGTTGCACTAGTTAGCGGTAATTCTTATCCAGTATTAAGAGGATTGCATAATTATTTAGGATTCTCTGGTGGAGTAGTTGCAGAGAACGGTTGCGTAGTCTTTTATAAACAAAAGATTAGGGTATGCAAACCTATGGATAGACAAATATTAGAGGAATTTAGAGAAAAATTCAAACTAAAGGATAGTTGGCAAAACGATTATAGGGAATGCGACTTCGGTTTTACGCCTCCAGATATTACAGAAGAAATGATTAAGTGGGCAGAAGAAAAGGGGTTATATATTAACTCCTCGGGATATGCATTACACATCGCATTTAAACCGGCTGGTAAAATGGTTGGAGTTAGAAAACTTATAGAACTTCACGGCGTTAAAAAAGAAGAGGTTATAGGAATAGGAGATTCATTAACTGACTTAGATATGTTCAAAGAAGTAGGAATAAAAGTTGCAGTTGGTAATGCTGAGGAAGAGTTAAAAAAAGAGGCAGACATTATATTAAATCTTAAGAGTGGGGAAGGAGTTAAAGAACTAGTTACAATGATATTGGAGGGAAAATTAAATGGAAGAAATAGATGAGATAATTTACAAGTATGCATTAGACAATGCAGTTAAGCATGATGGCAAAGCAGCAGTAGGCCCAGTAATGAGTAAAGTTCTAGGAGAAAAACCAGAGTTAAAACCAAAAGCTAAGGAAATAGCAAAGAGAGTACAAGAAATAGTAGAAAAAGTAAATTCCATGAGCTTAGAAGATCAGAAAAAAGAACTAGAGGCAAAGTTCCCAGAAATGCTAACAAAGAAGAAAACTGAAGAAGAAAAGAAAACTTTGCCACCCTTGCCTAACGTTAAAGGTGAAGTAATAACTAGGTTTGCTCCAAATCCAGATGGGCCAATACACTTAGGTAATACAAGAGCCGCAATTCTTTCTTACGAATATGCTAGAATGTATAAAGGTAAATTCATTTTAAGATTTGACGATACTGATCCAAAAGTAAAGAAACCGCTGAGAGAAGCTTATGATTGGATAAGAGAGGATTTAAAGTGGTTAGGAATAACTTGGCAAGAAGAATTTACGGCCTCATCAAGACTTGAAAGATATTATGAAGTTGCTAAAGAAATGATCGAAAAAGGTTACGCTTACGTAGATACTTGCAGCGAAGAAGAATTTAAGAAAATGAAAGAGACTAGAAACTTTTCCTTACCCTGCTTTAATAGATCAAAACCAGTAGAATACAACCTTGAATTATGGGAAAAAATGTTAGAAAGAAAATTTAAAGAAGGAGAGGCAGTGCTTAGGATAAAGACTGACCTCAACGATCCAGATCCTTCAAAAATAGATTGGGTAATGGCTAGGATAGTCGATACCGAGAAAAACCCTCACCCTCTTGTTGGTGATAAATATTGGGTATGGCCAACGTATAATTTTGCTTCGGCAGTAGATGATCACGATTATAAAATAACTCACATTTTAAGAGCTAAGGAGCATATGAGCAATGCGGATAAACAAAAATGGGTATTCAACTATATGGGCTGGGAAATTCCCGAAGTTATGGAATTTGGAAGGCTTAAATTAGAAGGGTTCATGATGAGTAAATCGAAAATAAAAGGAATGATGGAAAAAGGGACCACAAAAGACGATCCAAGATTACCTACTATTGCAGGACTAAGAAGAAGAGGAATTTTACCAGAAACTATTAGAGAAATAATCATAGAAGTTGGAGTAAAACCATCTGACGCAACAATTAGCTTTGAGAACATAGCCGCATTAAATAGGAAAAAACTCGATCCTATTGCAAAAAGGATAATGTATGTAGAAAACTACTCCGAGTTTACGCTTGAAATTCCAGGAGAAATGACTGCCAAAATACCTCTGAGCCCATCTATGAAGGAATTTAGGGAAATTACGGTAAAACCTGGAGATAAAATACTTGTAGAAAAGGCTGATGCAGAAAACCAAAGTATAATTAGACTTGTTGAACTATGCAATGTTAAAGTTGAAGGAAACAAATTAGTCTACGTAAGCAAATCAGTAGAAGACGCAAAGAAAATGAATGCAAAAATAGTCCAATGGGTCAAGAAAGGAGAGGAAGTTAACGTAAATGTGATAAAAGCTGATCCAAACCAAGACTTAAAGATAATTAATGGAAAAGCCGAAAGATATGCAATTAACCTTAATCCAGACGAAATAGTACAATTCATTAGATACGGTTTCGTTAGAGTCGACTCCAAGAATGAGAGTAATAACGAATTAACAGTAATATATGCACATGAATGACTTTTTCTCAAAAACTTTTATATAATAAGAAAGCTTTGTAATGCGAAACGTCTGGCTAACCAATATAGATTTTTACCCTATACCGTTTGTCCCTACACTTCCATTTCACTCATTTTATGATCAATCATGATCGAGTGTAGAGACTTAGCCCTCAACCACAGGTGGGTCATGGGACTCCAACGGCACGGGGCTCACATCGCTGCTCCCACCCTTTTGGGCATAGCCCACATCGGCGTGAGAGATCATTATTTATCAACAAAAATTTATTATAAACAGACAAAAAGATTTCTATCTACGTGAAAAAGGATTCAGCCCTTGGGGATTTGGACGCTTTTACGATTTTAGTCCTATTGATTTTCAACCATAGTAATTCTCATGAAATTCACTCAGTTTGAATTTTAGACACTACCGTAAAGTATTACATATTCAGTTTTTTGCACAACTAAGAAATTGTTACCGTCTCCTTTCAACTCCATGCCTAGTATGATAATTGACAGTCCTTAAATACCCCCACCTGATAAACATTGGTAATAAAGTTTTCACATTTGGTGATATCCGAATTCGTGAGGTTAAGGGAAAGTATTATGTTTACTTAATAGAGAAGGGTGATGGTGGTCAGAGAAGAGACTATTACGTAGATTCCTTAGATAAGATAATTAAAACATGCCTGGGGGCGTTGGCAAGGATGTACCCCCAGCCAGCGCCGCAGGCTGGACTCGAACCAGCGACCGCCCGGTTAACAGCCGGGCGCTCTTCCAGCTGAGCTACTGCGGCATTTTATTCTATTAACTTATTTCTTATAACGTTTTTGCTCACTCTTGTCAAAGGATAATTTGAACTACTTAATCATCAATCACGTATCTAGCACAAATTTTAGATACAATTGAAAAGAATGACCTATAAATAAAATAAGTTTATGAATATCTAAAAATAAAAACTAAATAGTATTATGAGGATTTACCAGATATCTCTTGTAACTTCTTTAAGACTTCGTCTAATGCGTCTTTTGCTTCTCCCGGATCTATAATAGCCGCAGAAGCTGCAGCAACTTGTAATCCGCATGCTTCGCCTAAAGCTTTCTTTGATGGTACGTATATGTAAGGAACTTTCTTTTCTTCGCACAATCCAGGTAAATGAGCTACTATCTCTTCTGGTTGTACATCCTCTGCAATGTATACTAATTTTGCTTGGCCTCTTTCTACTGCTTTTGTAGTCTCGTTAGTTCCTTTCTTTATCTTTCCAGATTCTTTAGCTTTCTTAAGAACTTCTAGAGCTTTATCTACTAAATCTTGTGGAACTTCAAATTTTACATAAGATGGTTTGGACATACGTTCATCCTCCTCCTTATTTCGTCACGCAAAAATGAATGAGATTCATTAGCTTAAAAAGCTATTTGATAACGTTTAGGTTAGATGGTTTTGAATCATTAATGTCTGAACTTGTTTTATACACATGTTTAATATTAAAATGCATATCTAATTAAAAATAATTATTTACGATATCTAACATTTAATATTTCTGTAAAGCAAATTTTAATACTATCCGCATATTCCGAATCTTGCGCACATGTAAGCGTTGTGAAGCTCCCTTCCTTCGTCATTAGTGTGAGAAGACTCGTCATGATTACCGGAGTTTACCTCATCATATATCTTCCTAGCAATAGTATCAACGTCATTCTCAAAGAGCTTACCCAACCAATCCAAAGAATTAATAATGTCCTCAGCAACTTCCTCCTCCATATTATAGACACTAACTAGAGCAGAGACAACAGCAGAAACCTTAATTACGACGGAAAGTAACTTCCTAAAATTCTCAACGATTCCTAACCACTGAGCATAAGCCTCCAAATCCTGAATACTATAAGAATTAGGCGGAGGAGTAACCAAAGACAACTGAAGAATAGTACCGGCAACACTACCAACTGCAGATGCTGGACTCGAAGGAGAAAGAAATCCTTCTAGATTATAACTACCAGTACAATAAGTAGTACAAACGCCATCATCAAATATTGGAGTGCCGAAAATTAAAGGAGTCTCCCCCATTAAAGCAAGCCTCAAATTACCGGTAACGTTATTAAGAATAGGATTAGTAACACTGCATAAGCTGGAATAAAGGCCATTACCAAATATTGTAACACCATACAAACCCTCATACTGAGAAAGAGAACCCAAACCAAAGGAAACTGCAAAATTAAAAACAGGAAATTGACTAGAAATTGCTTTTAGCTCATTATGTATAGCACCTCTTATATAATATTGACCATCAGAAGATTTGAATATTGGTATTATTTGATTATATCCCAGCGTGTCTTCGTAAATACGTTTAAGTATATAAGGTACGTAGTTAGGTATTATAGCAACAGTGACTGGTGAAGCGGATTTTAAGCCCTTAGCTAGCATTAAAAGGAAGTCAGAAAACGACCCACCTACTTGTTCCGTAATTACTTTAGTCATAGCATTAATGTCAGCTTGCTTTTTAGTTAACCTACACTTAGGGCATGGCGGGTTAACAAACTCAGACGTTGTACTTCCATATAGTGGAATCATTGCTATTGGAAAATTTTCCACCGTAAGAGATTTTAGAGTGTCTAGATTACCACTGAATGTGAAGCTTGCTCCTCCTTGATAAACTGTTAACCTACTTACTTTTCCACGCCAATCCTTTGAGATTCCTCCTATATACACGTATACGTCCTTATATGACGTTTTAACTAATATGCCATGTCTAACGAAGTCCATTATTGTAAGTGTTGGTGGGGGAGCTGACATTCTTGCTGGGACAATCATTGCCGGGAGTATTGAATAGTAGGTATTGCTTGTAGCCATCTGTTTATACGAGTCACAGTATTTTAGAGCGTCAACGTTAGCCTCACACTCAGCATTTTCAACTGATTGCATTATTGCAGAAGCTGCACCTATTATACCTCCTATTGTACTTGCAAAATCTGATATTGAAGTCGAACCATATGCAGATTGTAATATTATTGATCTAGATTCTGACATATACTAATTCTTTTAGAGTATCTAATATAAAAGAATTTCTAGTCCTTTAGAAGGATTTAATGATAAATTAAAAGAAACAGGGGTAATTATGAAAGTTAAAATTTACACTACTCAACAGTGTCAATATTTATTATCTCCTCACTCATTTAAAATTCTATGGAAAGTTATGTTGATAAGGACGGTTATTTACACATTGAAAAGTTCAAAAACTCAAAAGTTCATATTTGGGACTTCGGAGATTTTATAATAGTGAGCCCTCATGACAACCTAAACGAGATTAGAGGCAGTGAGAATACTGACCAACTTTTAGAACTATTAGTAAATCTTGCATTCGTTTATATGGATAAAGATCAAATAAATGATATCTGTGAAATTAACAAGCTTCATACTGGTGAATACATGGCAGGTGACTGCGAAAGAGAATGTATACCTCCAGAATGGTTTAGGTTCTTACAATATGCGGAAGTTAGAATAAAAACTCACAACCCTAGGCAGATATACGAGATTTTGAATGGCCTCGTTAGTTTACTATTACACAAAGTATATGGAAAGTGCGAAGGCCATGAAGTTTCATGTGAAAAAGCAATAGAAATTTTAAAGTCCGCTCTAACCTCAGAAGATAAGAATTTTAGAGCAGAAGTGTGGGAGAACTTGGAACTTGAGCGTTTAGAAGATGTAGACATTAAGAAGTTTTTAGGTCAGGAAATCATTAATGCCTTTTACGAGTTACTTTACGATCCAGAGATCAGAGAACGTGTTTGGAAAGAAGTGGTTAGAGAAAAGTCATATTATCTCAACGATTTAATTCTAAATAAATTATTTGGACAGAAAATTTGTACGTCGCTCAACTCTCTTCATATTCTAGCGGATAAAATATTAAAAGATAAGTTGCCTGAATTATTAACTAGCAACGATATATTCATTAGAATAAATTCTTGGATAGTATTTGGAGAGGAATCTCCTCCTTCGATAGATAAAAAATATTTCTTGGAGTTATTGTCAACTGAAGATTTGCATTACAGATTATTACTATGGGAGGAGAGTATTAGCTTACTTGGAAAAGGACTCTTAACTATAAATGATCTAGCAGAAAGAAAGAAATACCTTATCGATCTTGTTAAAAATATTAAGGGAAATGAGAAATATAAATCTGAAAATCTAGCTAACTTACTCAAGAAAATGGGAATTATAAATGAAGCAGAATTAACGTAGTTTTCTCTTTCCAGTGTTGTTAAGATAATCATCTTATTTTAAAATACTAAGGAGAGTTCTAGGAAAATTTTAGGAATCCCAAATGTAAGACCTAACTAGCGAATTAATCTTATCTTGCTATTCCCAAGAATAAACGAGAAAATTTTATAGCGATCAAAGTATAAAATGTACTCAGCGGCGTAGGCCAGCCTGGTAAGGCCGCAGGGCTCATAACCCTGAGGTCCCTGGTTCAAATCCAGGCGCCGCTACCTCACTTTTTGTGATGAGAAGAGGGTCGAATGAAATTATGATTACCGCTGGAAATGCTGAAATCTTAAATTGAATCTTCAAAATTATATATTATGGGTAAACTTTTCGGAACAGACGGAGTGAGAGGTACTATAAATAAAGAGCTAACAATAGAATTAGCTCAAAAGCTAGGGCAAGCTATTGGAACGTTTTTTGGTAAAGGATCAACAATACTGATAGGAAGAGATGCTAGAGCTGGTGGAGATATGTATACTAGAGCTGTGGAGAGCGGTTTATTAAGTGCTGGAGTTAAGGTTTATGAAGGAGGCTTCGCACCTACTCCTGCCTTACAATATGCTGTAAAGACTTTAGGTTATGATGCTGGAGTAATTATTACTGCTAGTCATAACCCTGCGGAATATAACGGAATAAAAGTGATAGATAAGGATGGCGTTGAGATTTCTAGAGATAAGGAGAACGAGATTGAGGATATTTATTTTTCCGGAAAGTTTTATTCCGAGGACTGGAAGGCTTTAACTTACGACGTAAAAAAGGAGGATAGAGTTATAGATAATTACGTTAAAGGTATTTTAAGTCATGTTGACGTAGAGAAAATAAGGAAGAAGAACTTTAAAGTATTAATCGATGGTGCTAATAGCGTAGGTTCTATAACTTCACCTATCGTTGCCAGGGAGTTAGGTTGTAAAATATATGGTATAAATACTAACTTAGATCCTTTATTCCCTGCAAGGACTCCGGAACCCACTTTTGACAGCCTAAAGGATACTGCGGAGATTGCTAAAGAGCTTAAAGTTGATTTAGGTGTAGCTCACGATGGTGATGCAGACAGAGCAATATTTATAGATTCGCAGGGAAGAGTGCAGTGGGGCGATAGGAGCGGTGCATTATTATCTTATTGGGCTTCAACAAAGGAAAGTAGCTTTCCTAGAAGAATATTTACTGCAGTCTCCAGTTCTGTCCTAGTTCAAGATTATCTTAAGAAATACAATATAGAGGTTGTTTGGACTAAAGTTGGTAGTGTTGATATTGCTCATAAATTAATGGAAGAGAAGGGAATTGCTGGCTTTGAGGAAAACGGAGGCTTCATTTTCCCTCTTCATCAGTATGTTAGAGATGGCGCAATGTCTTTTGCTTTAATGCTTGAAATGCTTGCATCTGAAAATATCTCTTCTGCAGAACTTTTTGATACATTACCAAAGTATTATACAGTAAAAACTAAGGTTTACATAAATAAAAACACGGACGTTGAGAAAATATACGAAACAGTAAAGTCTACATACTCTCAGGGTAATATCATAACTATAGATGGTGTGAAGATAATTACACCGGACTATTGGTTCTTAGTTAGAAAGAGTGGTACTGAGCCTATAATAAGGGTAATGGTTGAGGCTAAAGATAAGGAAAAAGCAGAAAATCTTGCAAATGAGTTAGTAAAGCTGGTAGGTAGTTTAGTATGAAATATAGGCTAATGGATATATTAGCTTGTCCCATGTGCAAGCATTTTCCTCTACAACTTATAGTAATTTCTCAGAAAAAAGTCGAGAGAACTACTGATGAGAAAAAGCCTTTGTGCGAACTTTATTGTGCATATAAGAATTCTGAAGTTAAGAACGTCGAAAACCCTCCTTGTGATGAGTGCATAACATATGAAATAGAGGAAGGTGTACTTTACTGCCCAGAATGTAAAAGATGGTATCCAATTATAGACGAAATACCCAGAATGCTACCAGATAAGTTAAGAAAGAAAGAGGAAGATTTAAAATTCCTTGAGAAGAGTAAAGATAAGATACCATCTTACATTATAGAGAACGGCGTTCCATTTAATCTATCGAGTTTAAAATGAGCTTATTAATCCGGTTTACAAATGTATTTTTGGTGTAAATGTTGGAAAGTTCATTTCTATCTAATTTAGACGAATGGATAAAGATGCAGAAGAGCTTACTCGCAACTATAAAAGATATGGAAAAGAATGAAAATGATAAAGACATGGATAGGTTAGACCTAATCTTAGCTTCTAGAGTAGCTTTTCAGCACATGATGAGAACTATAAAAGCGTTTGATCAATGGTTACAAGATCCAATGATAATAAAACACATGCCTAAAGAAATGCTGGAAGATGTAAAAAGAACTAGCTGGAGTATATTAGAACAGCTACTGGAGTTAGATATTAGACACACCAGTGAAGCACGTGATCTAATAAGCAAACTAGGAAAGGAAGGTAAACTAGATCCATTAATTTGGTCTAGGCCATTGTTTGATGAACAGCAGAATCAGAATAGTAGAAGAATAACTTTCACTACAATGTAAATTTTATTAAAAATATAGTTTAATTAAAAATAAGTAAAATAAGCGAAATTGTTCATTTTTATATATCTAATATCTTCTTCCTCTACTATATCCTCTGTTGGCGTTTTTTAGTTTTAATGTATATTCTTCATCAATAGCTACTATCTTAGACTTTATCTCTGATAAGATCTGATTTAACTGGTTTTTGAAATTATCATCAATTACAGCTTGATTCTCTTCTAGAGCTTCTTCTCCGTTAGTTGATAATTTTAGTTTTTTATTTACTGGGTCACTTTCAATTAGCCCTAAATAAAGCAACGAAGTAAGGTCTTCCTTTATCATTGGACTGAACACATTATTTCCAATTACATTGAATTTATAGCCTAAATCTAAACCTTTTTGCGAGGCCTCGTATAGTAAAGTTATCAAAGCCCTTTCAGATATTCCTCCAAATAATTTTATTATATACATCAATTGTACTTTTTTCTTATCTTCTTTTAAAACAGATGGAGTAATTACTTGCTTAGTAATTGTTTTTAATTCCTTAGTTTTTGTCTGTCCAGGCTGTGACAAACTTAATCCCCTATCTTATTTATGTCCTCCTATTATATTAATTAAACGTTTCGTAACAAGTAATGGATCACTACTCCTAGTTATTGCCCCTCCTACCACATAAATGTTTATAGGTAAATCTAAGAGATCTACAATGTTCTTCTCGTTTAATCCTCCAGCAACTGATACCAGTGAGAACTCTGAGATTTGCTTAATTTCATTCTTTAAAGAGGTTACTGTAATTCCACGTTCTTTTTGAACGTCTAATCCCACGTGCAAACCTATTATATCAACTCCTAATTCCTTTAATCTTTTTGCCCTCCTTACTGGATCATTAACATTAATTAAATCAGCTTGGACTACTATTCCTAGTTCTTTTGCCTTATCTACTGCAGATTTTATTGTAGAATCGCTCATTATTCCCAAAACAGTCATTATATCTGCGTTGCCCAATTTAGCAATTTCGACTTCTACGTCTCCAGCGTCAGCTGTCTTTGTATCTGCTAAGAGAATTTTGTCTTTAGCTACTTCTCTTAGTTGTTTCATTCCTCTAAT
>QEFD01000191.1 GCA_003086435.1 Acidianus hospitalis | reverse complement strand
TTCTATGCGATATATAATTAATATTGATACGAATTAGAATTAAGCTTCTTAAATTTCTCCCTTCTATACTCGACCTCCTCTATTTCTTCCCATTTTATTTTCCTCTTATCTCTAACATCTTCATAAAGAACGATCGCCTTTGGAAAATCGTTTATCTCATTGACCTTAACTTCTGCTAAGCCAGTTAATACTTTTAATGCATTTACCAGCTCAGGGGACTTGAAAGGAATTTTCCTCCTTAAAAATTCCTTAACCACTTTGTAAAACTCCTCATAATAGTCCCCTGGAGATAAAACATACCTACCATCTTCCGGAGGATATAAATGAATGCCGTAAGTAAATAAACCACCTCTAACAACTTCAAAAGGATGGCCACCACAATAGGATTCATCGCTTAACCATTTCTTAAACGCCGTACTATCTTCTAGAGGTAATTCCATCATTCCGCAATCCCTACCATCAGCGTAACGCCTATATAACTCTTTCAATTCACCTTTAACGTCAAAGCCTAAGGCTTCATAAATAACTTTTACTGTTCTGAGGTAATCTCCTAAGCTTACATCTCCTTCAATTTTCCTACTTAAATTATCCTTATATTCTTTCAGCAATTCCTTGGCTTCTTCAATAGTTATTGTAGGATCTTTCACATACTTTAGCTTTACTTTACCTTCTAAATAATGCTTATCTATATAATCAGCTGTTATTATTAATCCCCTATTAATTTGAAACTTAGAGAAAGATATTGTCCTTAATAATAAATTCTTAACAAGTTTATCAGCCTCTTTATTTCCTCTTCTTATCTGTATTTTACCTCTAGTATTTATGAATATTTCGTAAGTATCGTATTTTTTAAGATAAGCTAAACCTATAGGTATAAATCTTATTATAGAATTTTTTAATTTTACAGGACAGAAAAAGTTATAATAAATTTTAGCATAGTCGCTTTCCCTAGTAGGATAAGCTAAATCTTCTAATTCCTTTGCTAAATTATAAAGCTCGTCGCTCTCATAAGTAGGAGGATTAATATAGTTCGCATCTATTTTGTACATTACAAGCGGATAAGAATTTATTATTTCTAGAATTTCCTTTACATCTTCATCAAGCATGTCATAAAATCTGGCTTAAAATTGGGGACGTAATCGAAACTATCTTAAGAACTAGTACAGAGGTTACAGCTTCAGTTACTAAAATTATGCAGAGATTAAGCTTACCTTTAAGAAGAATGAAAAACCCAGAAATAAAGGACAGAGGAAATGATGCAAAATATAAAGCTAAAATTTCCGAAATATTTAGGTTACGTCTAAATAAGAATATTAAAACTGCAGATACTAGACTAAAGGCAATATAAATATAATTCCTCAGCACAACATCATCTAGAGTTAATAATAACGCAAATATAACGAATACTGCGTTTCTCTCCATGTTATAATCTCTTATACTAAAAACAATTCCTAGGGAAGCTCCGATAATATAAAAGACTACAGAGTATACGGAATAATGCATCTCAATGTAAAAGAAGAGAGGTATAAATACAAATAATGAAGAAAGCCTTTGTACTGCAGAAAGACCGACGAAAGGATTAACTAACGACATCGCTGAAGCAAAAAATGGATAAACACTTATCTTCAATTTAGGTAAGGATATTACAATTGATGAGAAAACAATTGTTAGGAATATTTCTAAATTGAATAAAAAGAATTTATATGCAATGAAATCCAATGCAAGGGAGATAATAAACTGAGAATACTTATCCATAAATGAAATTATCATCTTATAGTAGTCACGTAATATATTTAGCATGAAGAGGAAAATTATTGAAATAGATATTATTTCTTCTTGAGTATATTCGCCTTCTATAACAAAATATATAGAAGAAAATAAAGGTAATAGAATGTAAAGGAAAATTTCTCTCTTCCTAATAACGTCATATAATGAAGAAAATGAGAGAAAAGGATTAATAAAGGATAAAGCTGGAGGTATAAAATTTAAGAATTTCAGTTTTCTGAAGTTCTCTGCATATTTTATTGATAAAATCGCAAAATATGGATAAAAAGGAGAAAATAGTAATGACACTAAAGGAGAGAAAGAAACTATTGCTGGTATAAGGAAGGGCAATTTAAAGTAAAAAGCTAATGCGGATAAGTAAATTACTGCAGAAGTTCTCAAGGAAATCTTACCTTCAATTATTGCAGAAATTACTCCAGCTACCAAGAGGAAATATGCAATGTTCCCATATTCTTCATGCATTGTTAATGCGCTTAATATCAAGAACATTATGCCAGAAATTATCAACCCTCTTTTTTCCAGTGCTCCTGCTAGAAATAATATAAGATAATTTTGAGTTAAAAGAGAAAATAACGTAGCCAAGGAAAAGGAGAGCGAGAATTTTCTATCTATATAGAGAAGAGGAAATGTAAGCGAAGTTATTAGAGCGTGAAATGGAGAATAAAGTAGCAAAATTGAGGAAACAAAAGGTGGGAAATACTTTAATCTTAGAAGAATCCCAAGAGAAATTATTGCAAGCAAATATAAACAATAACGAGGAAAGAAAGACAATATAAATAGTAAAGAACCTAGAATAATTTCTAACCTTAGCTTGTCCACTTAAAAAGAATGTTAATAAGTATTTAAAAAGCTATTGAATCAGATCTCCAACTTTCTCTCACCCTGAGACTTAATCGATTCACGCTTCCATACGAATGACAGAAGAGAGTTTATAGTCAATTAAGTTGCTTCAATAGCTCTCATAATTTAAGAAAAGTACTTAGAACAGTATCTTTATCTATATTAGGATTAATAATTCAATTAATACATATTGCTTCTTTGTTTATAATTTAAACTATTATTGCATCAAATATTTCCCATTCTAAATTCTTTTGGCAACTTATTCGAGATTAAAAATTCAGGACGTGACTAAAAGTATTGTTCCATAAAGCATGAAGTATAATTTATCGTGAAAATACTTAATTCTAGCCACATAAAGGAAAATTAACGCTGCATTTATGATAGAGAATTAATTAAGGAAAGCATTAAATAGGTAAAGAAATATATAAAATACGAGAGATCTATCTCGATGAAAATCCTATTTGACCCCTCGGGGTAAACCGAGGAGAATGAAAATAGGTATGCTCTTGACCCCTCGGGGTAAACCGAGGAGAATGAAAGAGCATTTTAATTACAATAACTATTCATTTTCATGAAATCATATTTCGTATTTGTAGACGAATCTTATAGACCCAATATTTTCGCTTTATCAGTAGTCTGGACTAAAAATAAAACTGAGCCTTGCAAAATAAAAAATGAGGCACTTAAGAAAATAGGAAAGGAAAATTACCGTTTTCACTTCAAAAACGACGACGATGAAATAAGGAAAAACTTCATGAATACTATCCTAAACTCTTCAATAAATTTCGGCATAATATTAACCGAATATCCCTCTTCATGTAGCGAATATGCCAGATACTACATAGCAGAAGTAATAAATAACTTACCTATAGAGGATAATTCTAGAGTCGTAATTACAATAAAGGGAATAAATGATTGGATAAATAAAAAGAAATGTAAAATAAACGAAGAAGTTATACGCTGGATAAGAAAAAGAATATTTTATACAATAAAATTTAATGATAAGGCTGGACTAGAAATTGCAGATTATATAGCTTCAGCTTATACATACTGTAAATTTCAAAAAGATAATTTTTGTGAACTATTAGAAAATAAGCTAACATTTTTAGTAAGAATACGTTAAGGTTAAGTATTTTAATTACTTGTTGAGTATTCTTTTCGCATATTTGAACTTTTCATATCATCATTATAATTTATTTTGGATTCGCTGAATGCACATACACAATACTTGAGTATTTTCAGCACATACACATGCGTATATTATATTAATAATAGAAGTCATAATTTTATTTCCTTCAAGTAATTTTTCTCACACCTCTTTATATATATCGATAAAATGAGAATACCAGTCCCTATATTCTTCGTCATTAATTACATGTATCTCAAAAGGATTAGGTCTACCAACTACTTCATTTATCTCGTGATAAATCCTCAATCTGTCTTCTTCTCCTTTTACATTCACAATTACTAAGATATCAATATCACTATCAGGCCTATAATTACCCCTAACATAGCTCCCAAATAGTATTACCCTACCATTAGGATCTTCCTTTCTTACAACTTCCTTTATCTTATTTAGATAAAAGTCCATATTTCTAAGAAATTTTTCTCTATTCTGAGCGTTACCTATTAGTAAGTCTATGAAAGACAATTCAATTCTTTCATTATTTTCTCTGCAAAGCTTAAAGCTTTTTCAGCAGTTTCTTTAGAAAAGGAATAAGGTAAATATCTTGACGTTATATAAGATTGAGTTAGTAAATCCAGCATTGTAGTATCAACATCAATTTTTTCAAATTTACTCAAACCTGAGAAAAGTTCATTAAGATTATGAGTTTTTGGATAATCTCCAGTGTGCAAGTATATTTTATATTTGACACAAAGTTGTAGAGCTTGCTCAGAGTGAAACAATACAAGATTCCAAAGGCCTTCTTCAAAATCTCTTTTAGCAACGTGCAAAAAATCTCTTGAGTTCTTCAATAGGAAGCTCATCTTGTTAAATAACTGCTTTATTTACTATTATACTTTCTGAAGTTTTAGAGAGCCAGATAAAATAGTTTCCAACTCTAAATTCCTTGTAGTGAAGAGTGGTATTCTAATTACCTTAACCGATAATTACAGATATTACTTTTCGTTATTTTTCCATCTAATTAGTACATTCTGCTTATTCTCTATGACAGATTTATCAAGCTGATTACTCTTGTTGTTAAATGTCAGGTCTTAAAGAATGAGACTATAAAAGGTAAAGAAAGGCGGAGGGAAGAGTAAGACACGAGGAGAGCAGAATAAATAACAAGGCATGATAAGAAAGTTGTATTTGCTTTTAAGTTAATTTTCTCTCCTTTCTCCTCTAAATCATATCAAATTGATTATTTCTTCCACATCATTTATTTCAAAGGCCTCAGGAATAAAACTTCCTTGACTTATCGGGACATACTCTATCGAATCCCTGGTCTTTACCTCTACATCCTTAAGTTTAAAAAGCAACTGAGGATCTTCTAAATCCTCCTTCCAAAAGTGGATATGAAATCCCCTACGAGTAGTTATAACAAGCCTAGGCTTTAATCCCTTCATCTGTTCTAATACTTTGGGGTCTTTAGAATCCACGTCTATCATGAATATCTTAAAGTCTATGTGCCTAGGAAGCTCAGAAAATAATATTATGGAAATGTCAGGCTTCCTTTCACACTCCTGCATATACCTTATTACCGCCTCCTTCGACGCTTTAGAAATATTAACAGGATTAAGTACGTGCATTATTTTTATCCATTCCTTCTTCACTTTTATCCCCCTAACTTCAAACTCAACGTTGTCCCTTATTGCTGACAATATTTTGACGGCTTTTAAAGGCTCGACGTCCCATATCCTGTAAAGCACTTTATCTATCTTTAATCCCTGTTCCTTAGCTTCCCTACACCTAGAAATTAAATAAAAGAGATAAGTCTCCTCCTCGTTTGGCTTTGGTAAGTATGAGTTAAAATATTCCTCTACCGTTAGTTTTCTCATCAGAAGAAAATAGAATAAGCCAGGTAAAATTCTCAACTACATGAGATTGACAATAAGCAATATATTTTTCAGTCAAGAGATAATATTGTGCAAGTACCAAAACAAATAGAAGATATCCTTAAAAAAGAGGCACTACAGAAAGGAATTGACGAGGAAGTATTACTTTTAGATAAACTAACCAGAGATCTTGATCCTGAAGTTAAAGTAAATCTGTATAAAGAGAAATCAACAGAACTACTAGAAGAGGCTAAGAAATACCTTGAAAAGAAAGATTTTATTCAAGCGTCGGAAAAAGCATGGGGAGCTTGCGCCTCTATCGTCAAGGCTTACGCTGAAAAAAGAGGACTGGAACATTATAGGCATAGACAATTAGAGGAAATAATGAGTAAGATAATATCTGCAGAACGTAGTAAAGAATTACTCTCAGGATGGTCTATTTGCCTAAGGCTTCATTCTAACTTCTATGAAGGCTTTATGACAGAAGAAGACGTTAAAATATCGTTAGAGGAAGTTGAAAAGTTTGTAAAGGATATGATTAAGCTGTTAACTACTTGATGTTAATTACTTCTATTCCCATTTTACTAGCTACTTTAGCTTGCTTCGCGTCTAACGTTGCAAGACTTAGGTTTAAATCCTCAGCTAAAGCTAAGTAAAGAGCGGAGTATGTATTTATTCCGTATTTTATAGCAAGCTTGAAGGCTTTCTCAAGGTAATATTTACTCTCATAAACCTTCATTGCGTTTGCAAATTCATTTAATGCTTCAAAGAGCTTATTTGCTACTTCCTCATCTATTACTTTCTTTTTCTTGGCGTTACTTATTGCGTTTAACGTTTCCATAACTGCTACGTCGAGAGTTGAGGAATTAGGAATTAATTCTGCAAGCCTTTCCCAGTTACTTTCTTTTAATATAACAGCAGAGAGGAGAGTTCCATCAACTACTATTCCTATTTTTCACCACCTCTTTAGCTCCTTCATAAGAGAAATTTAATGACTTGAGAATTTCTACAGCCCTCCTTGCATGCTCCTGCCTTTCTAACTCTTCTATTTTTTCGTAAACGAACTCCCTAATAATTGAATTCCAATTAATATTATACTTGACCATTTTTTCCTTAAGATCTTTTGGAAGTTTTATCAGTTGACTCATAAAAGAAGTGAAGATGTACAATTTTTAAGGATTTTATGCTTTAATAAAAGTATTATCTTCTATGAATTTAAGTAAATAATACGTTAGGTTAGACTTCAACATATTTACCTACAAAATTTAGGAAAAATTCTTCTTCATCCTTGTTAAGAACTTGAATATTAATGTCAGCTATTTCCTCATTAACGATATTGAGGATCTCCAAAGCTCTCCTAATTTTTTCCTTATCTGTTAGCTTTTCATCATAAAATACAGCTATATCTAAATCACTACTGCTAGTAAATTTACCTTTAATTACGGAACCGAATACTATAACCTTATCAACCTTACCTAAACTCTCAGCAGCTTTCTTTACTCTTTCTGCTATATTCTTCTAGTTTTCCTCCAAGTAATGAATGTAATCTAATCCGTTTGTCCCTACACTTTCATTTCAATCATTTTATGATAATTCATGATCGAGTGTAGGGACTTAGCCCTCAACCACAGGTG
>QEFD01000190.1 GCA_003086435.1 Acidianus hospitalis | reverse complement strand
CCTCCCATCCACACTTTTATCACTCCCACCCTCGTGAGCAGTCATCAGATAGGGGATCATCAATAAAAAATACATTGTAATACTACTAAACATAACTTGTCAAAACGATATTTAGATTAAAAATAACGAGTGGTTACGTAAAAGAGTTACAGTCTATAGACCCTAATAAAGCTTCATCATTTGACTATACAAGTTCACGATGATAATCCTTACGTTATTTAGCGATAATTTCTTCACTTTATCAATTTCCCATAGTCGCAATTAATGTGTATTGAAAATAACTACATTTTATTTACAAATTTATCTGAAGCTACTAGCTTTAGCATAACTTTATGACTAACGCATTATTCATAGGAAATTTTATTCTCTACAACCCTTATTTTAGCATATGAAGTCTTACATTCACGCAGTTATTTCATCAACCTTAGCCTGGACCGGTAACGTGTATGACCTAGTTTTATTAACCTTCGCATATTCATTTATGGAAAAACTCTTTGGACTAAATTTCTTTCAATTAACTATATTATTCTCTTTAGGTCTTATAGGAAGAGTAATAGGAGCTATGATATTCGGAAGAATAGCAGACATTAAAGGAAGGAAAATAGTCAACATAATAGGTACTGCTGGATACTCAGTTTTTCAGATCATGTTTGCATTTTCATCAGTTTACGCGTTTCTCTTGCTAGTTAGGAGCATTCAAGGAATTTTCATGGGAGCTCAGTGGACTTCTGGGACAGTGCTAGCAATAGAGCAGGCACCAAAGCAAAAGGTTCAGCTCGTTAACAGCATAGTGCAAGCCGGTTACGCTTTAGGTTACGCACTCACCGGAGTTACTTTCACGGTAATGAGTAATCACATGGACTCTATTGAAGGCTATAGGATTTTTATGTTAACCGGTTCCTTGCCACTAGTGCTTGTTCCTTACATTTACTTTAAGGTTAACGAAAACTTTACTCCAAAAATAGAGAGTAGAAAAGTTAGCATAAAGGAATACTTTCCATTTTTCATAAGAGCAGTAATCTCCATGTCGGGAATGTTTATTGCCTACTTATCAATTTTTAGCATTTACCCCGATTTTGCAGAGTGCTTTGCCCATTTTCCAGCTTATTACGTCGGGCTACTAATGGCAATAGCAAACGGAATACAAGGAACTTCATACATTATTTTCGGTAAATTATCCTACCGCCTGAGTGTTTTTAGATTAATATATGTAGGTATTGCTTTCATGATATTTTCGGCCTTTTTAGCAATGCCATTAGTATCTGCTATGGTCTCTTTGCCCATAATGAGCGCAGGAGTCTTCATTTACGCCTTTGCTAACGGCTTTTGGCCTTTGATTTCTGGCATTGCTGCCAGTAGTGTTCCTCCTGAGGTTAGGGCATTTTTGACTGGTACTGCTTATAATATTGGTGCTGTTGCGGGAGGAATCGTTTCTGCATTAATTGGTGGAATTATTGAAGCCTTTGGAATGGCTTCATTACCTTACTTTGTGGACGGAATAGAATTTGTGTCAATGCTAGCAGTATTTTACTCAATGTTTACTTGGCCTAGAAAGGTTGCTGTAGAAGCTTAAAGTCACACAAAGGAAAAGGAGCTATGAATATATAGAGATATTAATAGAGGGTAAAAATTATTATTATCTATTATATCTGAGATCATTTTAATTTAATAGATAAAAATATGAATTGCATTTTCATAGACGTAAGGAAAATCTACGACGACGTATCTAAAAAAGTTCCTGCTGAAAAGCTTTACGAGGAACTCTACTCTGGGCTTTTAAAACTGAGTAAAAAGAATTAGGGATTTGCTGTCAGAATTTAACCTATCGTTAGAATATCCATTAAAGGTGAAATTACCTTATAGAGGAGATAAGAAATAACATAAGCAAGATTTTTGAGGGTTTGGGCTTCATTGAATTTTCATGAAATTATATCTAATCCTCAGCCCTTGGACTTTAACAGAGTCACTTCCGTTACCCCTCCGTCCCTTTAGCGGGATAACCCCAGCCTACACCCATCACGGATGTGGGGAAACCCGCACATCTTTTATTCACCGTCACACCTCATCGTGATATATCCACCCATCTGGTGTGACTGCTTTATATTTTCCATCAAAGTAATACAAACTTCACAGTTTATCGGAAACTGCTGACAACGGCTATTACAACCAGTTTTCTAACATCTTCTTTCAATTTTGTAACTTCTTTCTCATTTAGGCTAATTTCATGAAATCCCTCAACATGAAGAGTCCATGCATTTCTCCATTGAATGGCAATTTCGGGATATTTATTTCGTAATAACTTAGAGGCTTTAAATAAACTTTCACTTTCCCATCTTCCCTTATTTTCGACCTCTTTAATTATTTCTTTTAGGTTATTTTCTATAACCAGAAGCTTTATTGCTTCCTCGGCAGCCTTATAATACTTCTCACAAGCTTGAACAAGGTCACCCTTTGAAAGAAGATTATCCGCCTCATTCAAGAACTTTAATATTAAATCTTTGCTTGGCTTTCTCAATTAACGTCTTAACATCTTTCTTATATTCTTCTATTAAATCTTTATCAAGATATTTCCTTGCAGTGAAAAGAGTTACTGCAGATGCCCACATATAAATTATATCATCACCTATCTTATAGGATAATTCAGTAACAGCGTCATTTAATGTTTTAGAATCCCATCCGTTTTCCTGAGTCTCTTTAATTATTTCTTTTAGGTTATTTTCTATAACCAGAAGCTTTATTGCTTCCTCGGCAGCCTTATAATACTTCTCACAAGCTTGAACAAGGTCACCCTTTGAAAGTAATTCTTCTGCTTCCTCATAGTATACTTCAGCACTTATAGTTATGCTCATCCTATATTAGTTAAGAAAGATTAGTATTTAATCTTTCACCAAAAGAAAAGTGAAGCCTTAAAAATAAACAAAACACAATTTTGTGCGAAATCTAAGAAAGGCTTTAATGGAATCAAAGGCTTTAATGGAATCTTTAGGTTCTGTTGAAAATAGCAAGTATCACCCCTGATACTTAGTATCACCGTTTGTCCCTAC
>QEFD01000189.1 GCA_003086435.1 Acidianus hospitalis | reverse complement strand
CAAGGGCTGAGAATTGGATACAAATTCATGAAAATTCAATGAAGCCCAAACCCCTGCATGACAGAAACTTTAATCAAACAGTTTTAACAAACTCCTTCAACTTTCCTATTGAGATTACCTAAAATTTTTATTCTTAAGGAATTTTTCTAAATCTTCTATAATATGTGCTCCTTTCTCATTCACCTTCTTCTAGCTCCTTTAGTAGTTCATCGATTTTTTCTGAGACTTCTTTAATCTCGTACTTGGCAAAATATAATTCTATTACCTTCTTAGTCCCCTTTACTACGGTAATTAAATCCTCGAGTACTTGCTCCTTCTTACTGTATCTACTAAAGTCCGGCTCAAAACCATTATATTGATAATCGTGAAGGTCTAAAGCGTAGTTCACAAGGTTTACAATATCAATCCCTATCTTCCTTAACAATTGCGCTAAACCATACATACCATGCGTAGGAACTACGTGTGCCTTCTTTTTAATCCACTTCCTCTCTTGATCGTCCTTGGCTAAGTTAATTAATTTGTCTTCATTAGTTACTATGAATGCGCTCATTAACGCTTTCACTGCACTAAAAGCTTTTCCTGCAGAGTTTCTAGTGTAGCCTTCCTTCCATAGAGTAAGGGAGAGAAGAAGGTCAGACAAGCTTTCAATTATTCTGGCTTCGACGTAGTCCTCTCCAACCTTATAAAGATCCTTCTCCATAGTTATTCTTTTTCGTCAGAGTTAAATAAGGATTATTTGCTAACATGAGACTATAGTCTAAGCATTGCTTACCAATCTTTTACTAATGAAAAAGATGATAAAATCGTTTATTTAAGAATGTTGGTTTATACTCCTAGGACTCCTAAGCTGTTTCTTTGTAGTCTGAAATCTACTTATCAAATAACGCCATCCTTATCTGCTACAAGTATGGACGTAATGTAGTCATTCAGCTATTTATATTTCCATTATTTGCAGTAAGATGTAATAGATAATTTCGTAGCTTGACGATAACACGAAGCCGCACAATAAGCAAGAATTGCAACAATAGGAAATTAACTTTTTGTTATTATATTTTTGATACCAGTAAGTTTAATTCTCTTTACTTAATAGTATATTTGATTTTATCTCAGTAAAATTTACTTTACAAAAAAGCTTATTAAGAGTCCCTGAAAAACTCTAGATATGGATATAGAAACTCCAATAATAATCCGTTATACTTGGAAATATTATGAGAAATACTTGAGTGATGAAGATATTAGTACGACCGTAAATAAGGGCAAGCCAGTTGTATTATTAAGTTCGAATGGTGCAGGTAAGAATGTACGGTGAAAAACGGAGAAATAACCTCGTCTGGGGAGAATGCTATTATTGTGAGGTAATCTTCTAAGGGTGCATATAATGAAAAATAACTCTACTGCAGTTTCATTTTACGTATTTTCAGAAACTTTTGCGTCAGCAACAGCTAGTGAATTAAGGAACTTAACTTTCCCCTTGTATGCTTACCTCCTGGGTTATAGTCCGTACTTTATATCAATTCTCTTTGTTATTTACCTCTCAACTCATCTAATACTTAGTTACCCGACTATCGCTATGTCGACGTCATGCATTTCGACATGTTTTATTATAAGATACCGGACGACGTACGACAAAGGTATGCAGAAATGAGGGCGAAAGTAACGCAATCGCTAATAGACGAATTGACGGGCAAAGCGACGAACTACGAAGAGCTAATCGAGAAAATAAAGGCGAGAGCGAAATTATATTACGATAAGGCGAACGATCAGTATAAGTTAAAGATCGACGATATGATTACGTTGCCTAGGGATATTGCCTAATCTATCTTTTCTGGAGCTATAAATTCTACAAAAAATAGCCCTAAAAACTCCTCAAACTCTGGTGAGAGAAAATAACGTATTTTTCTGCCGTTTTTCTGACTCGTTATTTTACGCCGTTTTTGCCCTTTCTGGTTTTCTTACTCATTATATGATATAGGAAGACGACGAGACTGAAAATGTCGCAACAAAAAGCGAAATCATCAACTCAATCGTCAACAGAAAAATCCGGTAAAAATGTACCGGAAATACAGGATTTACCGGAAACTCCAGTTGACAATTCAGTTGACGATTCCAATAAATCTCAGACAGACGAGAAATTTATAACGATCGAGAAAGTGAGGACGGGCGTTACAAAGTCACGGATATTATAGAGCGGATTTATCGACATGGCATATGTCACATGTGTACCGCCGGAAGTTAGAGATCCACGGAAGGCATACAAAGAGCGTCAAGCGATAAAAGCGATAGCTTACGCGAGTGAGGCTGAGTTTAGAAGAAGATTGTGAGGAAGGTGATGAGAAGGCATGCGAAAACTTGAAGTACCTCAGAGAATGCATGAAGAAGGGCTTCCGTGTGGAAGGGAAGAGGATAATTTGCAAGTAACGTGCTTTTTCTTTGTTCCAAGAAATAGATTGAGGAAGTCGAGAGAAATTGAGACGTTATTCCCTTCATATTCACCGTCACAGAGGATCCTCAGATTGCATTTTGCAGTACCTGCTCCACCATGAATCAGTGCTTAGGGTACAACCCGGTTCAGTCTCGACACCTGAAGTTGAGAAAGCCTTTGAGAAGGAGTAAGGTGAATAAGGTGGCCCTCCTCCACCACCTATTATCCTATAATGGGCGTTACATTCTGCGAAAGAGACGGGCATTAACAACAGTAGGACTAGGAAAGACAGAAGCCACCTCTTCATAAGTTAAGGAAAAAGAAAATGACTTTAAAAGGAGCCTACTCTGTTCTGTTTTTCCTCTTTATCCTTTTCCAAAAAAGATAATTTAACCAATAATTAACTCCCATGACAACACCTAATATTGTTATTAATGTCGGTATAAGCAAAAGCAGAGAATTTAGAAAAGGGTTTACTTCCGCACCACCAAAGTAACCATTATATACTGTTATAGTTTCAAGTAGAATCATAAACTATACTCTACACGGAATAATTTAAACATTGCGGGTAAAAAAGAGGATAACTTATAATCCACACGTAGTTTTCCCGGTTACAGTATTGTAAAACCTATAAGTATAGCACCAATTACCGGGATAGCCTGCGCCATGAGCTAATGTAACACACATATTATTGAGACCGCATGGCTCTGTCAGACAGAATACATATGCCACTGTAACAAGTCTGAATTGACTGGGTCCCGGTCCTATCTGACCGTTGCAGTACATATATCTAAAGCATTTTATTAAGCCACCGACTACCTGTAGTACTTCACAATACTCTTTTGTTTCAGCATTTTCTGGTGATTCGACAATAGTATATGCGGAATGTGCAAAATATGGGAAAATCCAGGGCACTATCAAACACAATAGTATTTTATAGCATTTAGGGGTAAGTACAGCAATAGCTACTCTTGCCTCATTAAGTGGCATATTTACTTTACATATGGCGATAAAGAAGCAGGCATGACTAAATATTCCTACATATTTATTACACGTATATACTGCCCGGCTTCCTGTTAAACAATTTGTACAATATTCACATGCGAAAACATAAACTTTATATTCATTACCGTTAATAGTAGGAGTTACACAGACAATTATACCTGCTTGAAGAAAATCACCCGTAATACCCCTTCTTTCATTAAATGCGTTAGAAGGCCCATAAGGACTCAATGCCACCCATATACTTATAGCATTAGCGCCGTTTTTACTACCAACATAATTAATTGTTGTGTGGTTTAGGCATACACGTTCAAAAACGCATTCTATACGTGCGAAAGTATAACAAGGGCAATATGGAGTTAAGCAATCACCAAGCTCACCGTATACCACACCCGCCCAATTATGGTTTTTATAATGACAGCAAATACATTGTGCCTCTATACAACTAGGCGACACTGACGCGTTTAAATGTACTGTTGATATTAGGAATAGTACTAGAAGGCCTAAACCTAGAAGACTTAGAGACTTCCTCATTTGCAGAAGGAAAAAGAGAATGATTTTAAAAGGAGCCTAACTGTTCAGCCTCATCAAGAGTGTAAAACTCACCCATTTTCATTTCACAGTTTTCCCCAAAAAATTCTTCACACTCTTCAAGATAGCTGTGCTTTTCTTCTTTGCCGTTTTAAGATAAACTGGTACTACCCCATCACGTGCAATAACTACCCATAATTTTCTCATAACCGTTTACCCCTACGAAACGCATATGTTATGCTTCTTACAAACGTGGTCTAAAAGGGCTTCAGTCTTAGCAAACTCTTTCCTGCAGACAGGACAGACCTTAGTATGCTCAGCGTAACGGATATGCTGTTTAAGAGAGACGGAGGAGCTGAAGGGCATAAGGCAGAGGGGGCAAACGTAAGGGCTTACGGCTTTTGCAGAAAGCAATTTGAAGAAATAGGAGCTTTCGTTCAAGAGGTCGGGGCGATAAATGAGTGTCTTAACGACAGTCTTGATTAATCGTTTTTGCTCAGTTGGCAATGCATGATACCTTTTTAGTTCCTCCAAAGTCACATGAATCCCCAAGGTCTTGTAATTACTCCGGTAAGTTTTCTTACCGGATATAAGTTGTGTGTGGCTGTGGACGCTAAAAAGCTATTTGTGTACAAATGTAGTCATTTCCCACAACAAAAACAAGCCGTGCTTTTGAATTTTCACTGTCCACCAAATTCAGTTTTTCGCATAAATTAGGAATCTTTGCCGTCTTCTTTCAAATCGTCGAATTTTAACGGCAAAAATTGACGAGTTGCCAATGCTTTTAAACGCGAATTGGCAACCATAATACGGGGCGTGAAAATGACGGAAAAGCAACGTCGTTATAAATTCGGCGACTACATCTTGAGGGAAAGAAAAGGTCGGTATTATGTTTACAAATTAGAGAACGTGAACGGTGAGGTAAAGGAGCGTTACGTCGGCCCCTTAGCCGACGTCGTTGAAACTTACGAGAAATTGAAAAGTGGGGGTATTAGGGGTATCCCCCTAATGTGGCGGGCCCGCCGGGATTCGAACCCGGGACCTACGGGTTAAAAGCCCGCCGCTCTACCTAG
>QEFD01000188.1 GCA_003086435.1 Acidianus hospitalis | reverse complement strand
GTTAAAAGCTTTACTCATTAATTTTGGTAAGACAATAAGAACTCATGATTTAGATGAAATTTTGGATGAAATTCAAAGGGAATCTGTGATAAGAGGAGACGAAATTATGCAGGATGTCGATAAGGTAACAGTTCATTATACTATTGCGAGATATCCAGATGCAACAAATGCTGTACCGGCTAGGTTATATTCTAAGGAAGATGCCGAAGATTTAATAAAAAGAGCGGAGAGGGCAATAGAGTGGGTAAAGCGTTATCTGCAATAAAAAGTCAAGAAGAAATGCTCAGAAGGGCAGAGTTATTTATAGAAGACGTAAAAAAGGAAATCAACGTGAAAGAAGTTTATGTAGTAGGTTTCAGAGCCAGAGGAGATTATCTAGATACAAGCGATATTGATTTAGTAATTATATCAGACGATTTTAAAGGTATGAGGTATATAGATAGAATGGAGAAGTTAAGTAAATATAGGAGGGCTAAAATAGATTATTTTACTTTTACCATCGAGGAGTGGGAAAATCCTCAGTCATTATATATTGAGGAAATGAAAAAAGAAGCAAAGAAATTGGACGAACTTCTCCGAAATCTAGAAAGTTGAATTCATATAATGTAAATTTATACCATTTTAAATTAATTAGTTCGCATCGCCTGCTGATATAGATATTTTAATTTTGCTATAAGATTCATACAAACTTTATTCTGCATTTACAGTACCTCTTATAGTCTTCTTTCAACTCCACGCATTTTGACGGCAAAAATTGACGGATTGCCAATACTTTTAAACGCGAATTGGCAACCATAATACGGGGCGTGAAAATGACGGAAAAGCAACGTCGTTATAAATTCGGCGACTATATTTTACGCGAAAGAAAAGGTCGGTATTATGTTTACAAATTAGAGAATGTGAACGGTGAGACAAAGGAGCGTTACGTCGGTTCTTTAATTGACGTAGTAGAATCATATGAGAAAATGAAATTGGGGGTGTTAGGGGGTATCCCCCTAACATGTAAGCCCCCGGCAGGACTCGAACCTGCGACAACCGGCTCTGCAGGCCGGTGGTCTACCTTGCTGGCCTACGGGGGCATATTTCCAAGTAATTAATAAATGATGTTATCCTTAAAAAATTTTCAGCGGTTCTTAGCTCAGTATCTCTTACATAACCTAAAGAAGCAAGTTAAGTAACCTATCAATAGTGACGTTGAGATTAAAGCTACTTCGAACGCCCCTAACATTATATGGCTAAACAAGTTGCTATTTGTTAAAAGGAAAGTCATTCCAGAGCTTCCTGCCAACACTATAGATGAAAAGCTTATCGTTGAGGCTATTTTAGGAAATTCTAGACCAGTATTAAAAGAAAGTTTTAGTAGAACTACAGCTAGCAAAAATGAAATGTGAGGATAAAGTAAACTTTCGGCTAGAATTCCAAAATTAATAAACGACTTTGCAAAACCTAGACTGAAAGTTGATATAAGGGCAATTAAATCAACGAAAGATTACTTGAAAAGAGTATTTATGGTATTCATAATTAAAAGTAGATTTCTAAAAATATAAATCTTATCAAGTTATTGAATATATATCTTTCTACATGGAAATTTTCGGCCTAAACTTTTCTTTTTATAAGTTAGTATACCTCTTTTTAATAAAAAGATTAATGCCGTTACGCTGGTCAAGTTACTCATATATAACTTTGTTACCCACTCTTTCCTATGGCTCTCATAACCGCAAAACCGGGAGACCTGGGAGAAAAGGCAATAATCGTAGGTAATCTCCAAAGAATGAAAACTGTAAGTAGCTTACTAGAAGATTCGAAGTTAGTAAGTGAGTTTGCAGGATACTATACTTATGTAGGCAAATACAAGGGAGAAAAAGTAAGCATAGTGTTTCACGGCATAGGAATACCGTCATTAACCCTAGTAACTCACGACCTCTACAATTTAGGAGTTAAGGAAATTATAAGGTTTGGTTCTGCTACAGGATTAAAAGACGTAAAGCCAGGAGAAGTAGTAGTTCCAATAGGTTACTCTTATAACTTGGGAGGAACTTTCTACCAGTACTTAAACGGAGAGTTTACAGCTTATGCACTAACTCCAGATTACGAACTACTAAATAAGGTAGTAAATAACTTGAAAGCAAAACAGCTAAAGGTAAGAGTAGGCAACGTATTTACCAGTGATGCATTATTTACTCATAGTAAGGAATTTCTCGACAAGCTATCATCAAGGAACCACATAGCTGTTGAGCTAGAAGGTGCAGGACTTTACTTCCTAGCAAACCTCCTAGGGTTTAAAGCAGTATCAGTACATCTGATTTACAGAAACGCTAACGGAGAGAGTATGTCAGCAGAGGATATAAATAAGACAGAGAAAGTTATAGCGGAAGCGTTATTAGAAAGTCTATGATTTTTTAACCATGATTCCCATCTGGCTTCTTATAATTATAGGAATAGCTGTTGGAGCTCTAACTGGAATTACTGGTTCCAGCGGAGTTTTAATAGTAGTTCCTGCATTGTCCTACTTGGGTTTATCCTTTCAAGACGCTATAGGAAGCAGTTTATTAGTCGACGTTATAACGACATTGTCTGTCATTTTCGTCTATTTTAGGCACGGAAATGTAGATCTTAAAATTTCGCTTATTTTAGGCTTAGGAGCAGTAATAGGTGCGCAAGTAGGTTCGGCAATAGCTTTTGTTGTACCGGATAGAGCTTTAGAATCGGTATTTGTAGCATTTACAGCTTACATGGCTTATGTTTCCTTCAAAAGGTCTAGAAATCCTAAGTTAAATATAAAAAGGTTAAATTTAAGGACTGCTTCTTACGTTATAGCCCCAACGTTAGCTTTCTTAATTGGCATAGTTACCGGCACTTTAGGGGCTAGTGGCGGAATAATGTTCATTGCTGTAATGATGTTGCTCTTTTCTATAGACGTTAAGAGGATGATAGGCACAGCTACTTTGGCTATGTTATTTTCAGCAATAAGTGGCGCAACAGCTTACGCAATTTCTGGTAGATCTGATATAATAGCCTCAGTAATAATAGGCTTAACTGCACTAGTTTCCGGGTATTATTTTGCTAGATTAGCGAACAAAATGAGGCCTTCTCATATTTACATATTCCTTGGTAGTGTATTCGTAGTAACTTCAGTAAGCGAACTATTTAAGGTAATTTAGATTTTTTATCCCATTTTATACTCTATATTCTACTATTCATAAGATATTCTAAATTCCTGGAATAATATATAGTATTCTAGTAACGCATTAAGATATAGGCGAATTTTTAAATCATTTAAACTTTTTATAGATTATGGCCAAGGCTAGAGACCTAGGAACGGAATCGGATCAAAAGTTAAGCAAGTCATTAAGTAGAATGGAATTATTTTACATTGGCCTAGGAGGAATAATAGGTTCAGGTTGGTTATTTGCCACATTATATGCTGCAGAGGATGCAGGAGGAGCTTCTATACTATCTTGGATAATAGGAGGTGTTCTAATTTCATTTATTGCTTTAGCTTATGCCGAAATAAGTTCCGCAATACCTAAGAGCGGAGGAATAGCTAGATATCCTCATTATACTCACGGAGGTTTAGTAGGATTTATCATGACCTGGGCGTATTTAATATCTACCTCAATATCTGCGGCTGCGGAAGCAACTGCATCTGTAACTTATTTGTCATCGCTAGTACCGTCTCTCGCTTGTAAGGGAGTTTTAACTCCTCTAGGAATAGGAATAGATTACGTGTTCCTAGTAGCTTTCTTCTTCATAAACTACTTTGGAGTAAAGTTCCTTGGTAGAGTATCTCACGGAGTTGGGTGGTGGAAGTTATTGATTCCTTCCTCAACTATCGTTATCCTCCTAGTCTTCTATTTTCATCCAACAAACTTTACAGTAGATTTTATGCCTTCCTCATCTAATACCTGCCACGGTTATGGAGGATTTTCTGCAGTTCTATTCGCAATTCCCAATGCTGGAATACTATTCTCTTACCTAGGCTTTAGGCAACCAATTGATTACTCCGGAGAAGCTAAGAATCCTAAAAAGAACCTGCCTTTTGCTGTTATAGGTTCTCTTCTAGTAGGGATAATAATTTACGTACTTTTGCAGGTAGTTTTCATAGGCGGTTTAAATTGGTCTACTTTAGGAGTAACTCCAGGGGATTGGAAAGCTTTAGCTTCAACTTCTCTTTCAAACGGTCCTTTCTTCTGCCTATTTAGAGAATCTAAGGTATTCGGCTTAGTATTCCTAATATTCTATGCATGGTCCATAATTTTATTGCTAGATGCGGTAGTGTCTCCCAGTGGTACAGGATGGATATATATGGGAACTGCTTCAAGAACTATTTACGCTTTTTCAGCTAACGGATATTTGCCAGAAGTATTTTTAAAGATAGGCAAAACTAAAGTGCCAACGCTCTCTTTAATCCTTACCTTAATAATAGGTTCGATATTCCTCCTACCTTTCCCTGCATGGGTTACATTGACCTCTATATTATCCTCCGCCTCAGTATTTACTTACATGATGGGCGGAATTGGAATGGAGACGTTAAGAAAATTAGCTCCAGATTTATGTAGGCCTTATGTTGCGCCTGCAGGTAAAATATTAGCTCCCTTGGCTACGCTTTCAGCAGGTCTTTTAGTTTACTGGTCAGGATTCGATATACTATTTTACGTAGTTACAGCAATCTTTGTTGGATTACCTTTGTTTTTCAGTTATTATGCGCACAAAATCTTAGAGGTTAAGAAAAAAATCGCAATAAGTCTAGGTATTGCTGACGTTATCTTAATACCTCTTACTTCTTACTTTTACTTAGTTCAGAGCGATTACCTTGAGGAAAATAATGTTATAGCATTCGTCATTTACATAGTTTTAATGGCGATTATAGTTTCTAGTAATATTGCTTTAGTATATATATCATCTCCAGTAGAAGGTAAGGAGGAAATTAAAGCAGGAATCTGGTTAATATCTTTCATCTTTGCAATGTTGGCATTATCCTATCTAGGTGGCTTCGGTCCGGCTAATTTAATTCCCTTCCCAGAGGATACAATAGTTATAGGAATAGTTACATTAATTTTCCACTATCTGGCAGTAAAAAGCGGAATAAAGACAAAGGCTTTAGAAGAGTTAGAAAGAGGAATTTCAATTTCTTAAAATGTAGTAGATCTGAAGGCATTTAGTTACGTTTTCATCCAAATAATGGCAAGTTAAGTTGAGGTAAGTAAAGAAAGTATAAGTATAACTTTTTTCCAAATTACTGCAGAAAACTATAGGAAACTCTATACTAACAGTAAAATTATGTACTCCTGCAGGAAAAGAGCGGCCTATGTAAATTTCTCCTAAATTCTCTGCAACAAACCTGGATAAGTTGTCGTTTGCCAATTGAATATACCTTATGAAGTTTACCGTAGAATTTACTGGAGTCGAGACTAAAAAAGTGACGTTAGCAGTTCCGTTAAAATAAGTAAGATGAACTACTTTAACGTAACTTACTACGTGAATTGAGGCTATGCAGTAAAACGATATGTAGACCTTATTTTGTGAAATATTTCCGCAAATTAAACCTTTTATTCCAATGGTAGAGTAGTAGATATAAGATGGCAAAAGAGGAGCAGAGACGTTTATTATTTCTTCTTTGGCCAAGGTTGACGGCCTAACTAAGATAGTTTGATTTGTTTGTACTATACTTATTTTGCCTCCGTTTATTGTTATAGGATAAGGAGTCGTATTATTCAGAAGCAATGAAATTATTATCTTTCCATTGCACAAGTAAACTGAAACAACTTTTGCGGAGGGCGGAGTTAGCATTTCGTGAGAAATTCTTATTACGTGTGCAGAATATATTATTAATACTAAAGATGAGAGAATGAGTAAAAAAGTGATTGTGAAAAATATTTTTTCTTGATCCATTTTATCACGGCAATGGAGGTAAAGGTATAGGACCTACGCTATTAAGTGGGGGGAAGAGGTATTGCGCTACTGCTAGCTACGTCATATCCTAAGTAAACTGTTATTGTTCCTAGGCATGTTCCACTACTGGGTAATGGATTAGTTGGCTCAACTAATAGTGAAACGCAATATGAATTTCCGTTAGTTAATGAAATGGTTGTAGTACATTGATTTGCTGCTCCATTGCTAATTATCTTGAATTCTCCTATTGTTTTTCCACTAGCACATTGTATTATTAGCCATGCGCATTTAATATATGTTTTAATAGTTGTACTAACGTTAGTAACAAATAAGTAACCTGTTTTGCATGCCTTTATAGTGAGGAAGTGATAGAAGTAATCATAAGTTGAGTTTGTTATATAGATAGTTGCAGTAAAGCAATATCCATGAGGAGCGTTGCTT
>QEFD01000187.1 GCA_003086435.1 Acidianus hospitalis | reverse complement strand
AATACCGTAGGTAAACATATTGGTAACGTAAATAAGACGTAAGGTGTAATGTTTGTAGCGTATTTTACTAGATAATAGCCGGCCATAAATATGTTAATGAAAAAGTATAATGCTATGGAGGAAAGTAAGCTGACTTTTGATCAGAAATGAAGCTAGTAAATACAGTCGTTGATGTTATTGGTATTGTATATAATAAAGGGAACAATATTAATAGTCTTTCATAATCGTTCACAGTAAAATACTCCTCTACTGATGACGAAATTATAGTAAATGAAAGCAGCGATAAAATTGTGGCTAAAATTGTTCTCTATTACTTATGACGTCGTTAGATGTAGGTAACTCGAAAGGTAAACCTCCTTTTAACCATTTTTCGGTCAATTCTTTAACTTTCTTTTTCCTTCTATTTCTTCTACAGCCCTATTTATGCCATATAGTATAATTAAGTTAAATGCCTCGTTTTTAGCCAAACCCATTTCAACCATCTGCTCGGCTATTTCATAGTACTATCTTTTACTTTTAATGTACTATCTTCATGCCTTTATCTTACTAACAAAGTAATATGAAGCTTACTTCAGTAAAATGCAATATAAGCTAATTACAGAAAAAAGGAGGATTAGGGGTGGAAAGCCTCTTCAAGGGATGGATAGCCCCCTTATACTTCTTTTTCTAATTTCTTTTAATGGCTAGGAGGGTTAAAGAGATCAGAGCTACTGTTTCAATGAAGATAGCTACTATCAATAGAGAGATAAAGGATTAATCCCTGAGTAGCTCAATTATCATGCTATGGACATAATATCTATTTTCTCTTTAGCTGAACAAACTTTAGGCTAGGCCGATAAACTTCCTAATTTAGTTGGACAGTTTTCCACATGGTATCACTTCCGGTACTAACGTGTTGGTAAAATAATATAACCAGCGATAGGTGTTAGTTATGATATCCCTATTTCTCTCGATAGATTCCTTGACCTTGTCAACGTCATTAGGGTTAACCACAAATACAGTTACGTATCTCACATTATTAGCACTTAAATACAAAGACCTCCTCACTAGAGTGTTTATAAATGCTATGCAAAAATTCATCTTGTTTAGTAACGTATGAAGATCCCTGCCCTGCATTGCTGTTAATTCAATGATTTTAATTATCAGTTCGCCTTTTGTATCTCTCACTATTTCGATAGCATCGCAGTGCTCACGTGAATTAATGCCAATCTCCTCTAAGTTACCAGTGTAAAATTTTCTTAAATCCTCATCTTCTACTTTATTTAGTCCCCTAAAAACCTCTTCCATGTCTATAAAAAGTAACACATTATCGTCTTTTATGAAAAACTTGCAGCAATTTTCCTCAAGTACTCCCTTCTCGACCTTTAAACTTACCATAATCTCTCACCTTTGTTCGAACGCCTTTAATAGGATTTCTTAACTCAAGTAAACTACGTCACTTTTGCCCGAACAGTCTCTTCGAATGAAGTGATGAAAACCACCTAAACTCCTTTTCCAATACGTCCTTAGTACCAGGCAAACCCCTCACGACATAGTCGATACTCACATCCTTAACCTCTCCCTCGGTAAAGTGATATACTTTAACCTTAACTTTTTCATTAGCCTTTTCTACAGCTTCTGCTAACGCCTCGTAATCCTTCACTTTCAAGTCCTCAAACAAGTCCTTTAACTCCTCCTTAGTGGGCTTTAACATACTCAGGTGGGCGATAGTGGAAACTATAGTCTGGCTGTGAGTAGAAATCACGATACGGTTAATTGAGGATAAAGCGTAAAGAACCATACCCATTAGTAGTTGTAATTCCTCGTGTAGTTGTGTTTCAGGTTCTTCAAACAATATCAGACTCCCCACCTTTACCGAGAGCAAGAAACTTACGATCTCTAGTATTGAAGCTGAAACGTACTCCCACGGTATTTTCTTATTTTCCTCAGTGTAAACTAAGTTCCCGCCAACATTTGCTATCTGTCCTTTCAATAGCGGTTTTATTAAGTTGAATACTTTCTCGTTGTATGTAGTTAAGCCCTCGAAAAATTCCGTCAGATAATTAGGTCTTGTAATTTTAAACGGGGGGTTTATTGCCATTGCCAATTCTTCCAACCACGAAAAGGGGGAAGGCGATGCCGACGTGGGAGAGTTCAAAATTTCTTGTAATATAAACTTCTGAAGCACTAGGAAAGACCTACCGTAAGGAATGTAAACAACGCCGTTGATTCCATTTTTGCCTAGAGACTTGTTAAACCCTATGCAGTACTGGGAGTTTACTGGCTGTTCCGCAATATTCAACATAATGGTGGAAATAGATGAAAGAGTTTCGTTATCCTTTAAGCAGGTTTCACTTACATCAGAGACATCAACCTTAACTTCTCCTTTATCACCGTTGACGCTGATTTTGTAAATTGTGTTACTAAG
Organism: Acidianus hospitalis; assembly: GCA_003086435.1. Taxonomy (GTDB): domain Archaea; phylum Thermoproteota; class Thermoprotei_A; order Sulfolobales; family Sulfolobaceae; genus Acidianus; species Acidianus hospitalis. Next base: position 1,268 of record QEFD01000187.1, on the reverse strand, counting down.
GGAAAACCTTAAACGTTCTATATCCTTGTCACTACACGTTTTCGGAAAATACATTGGAGGTAACGTTGATGGTCTGTACTCCTCTTCATAACTCAGTTTTTGAGTAAGTATGAAATCCAAAACGTTTATAGGTTCTAGTTTAAACTCCCCTTCTGGTAATGAATCACTTATGAAACTCTTGTAGTTTTCCTTCGCTCCCTCTCTGTCGATAGTGAAGCGTAGGAGAAACAAATTATCCTTTACCTCAAAGCTGTCCTGCTTTAGCTTAATGAGATTACCTGGACAGTAAAGGGAATAAAATAACGCTTTCATAGCAGTGCTTTTGCCGGTGTTAGGCTTTCCAACGAAAAGCGTGATGTCACCTAACTCGATTTCACCGTGCTTTATGGGACCTAGATTAGATAAGTGTAACTTCATAATAATACAAGCTCCGTGAAGGATTATAAACCTTGGCTATTACTGACTCATAAATTTTTGTTAATGTAGCCGTGATAGGCTGAATCTTTTCTCACGTTAATAGAAATCTTTTTATATTCATTTATTATCAACTAATTTTGTGGAGAGACTACTGAGACCTAAGGAGGCTTGCCAACTTCTTGGCATTTCATACTCAACACTCCTACGGTGGATTAGAGAAGGGAAAATAAGGGTAGTAACGACTGAAGGAGGGAAGTACAGGATACCTTACAGTGAGATTAAGAAGTACTTAGAAAGGAAGGAGGAGACGAGGGCTGTAATTTATGCAAGGGTTTCATCAGCAGACCAAAAAGAGGACTTGGAGAGACAAATAAACTATCTAACAAATTACGCAACAGCAAAAGGTTACAAGGTAGTTGAAGTACTGAAAGATGTTGCAAGCGGGTTAAACACACAAAGGAAAGGTTTACTCAAGTTATTCAAACTTGTTGAGGGAAGGAGCGTAGACGTCGTATTAATAACATACAAAGACAGACTTACAAGGTTCGGTTTCGAGTACATTGAAGAGTTCTTCTCAACCATGGGAGTTAAGATTGAGGTAGTTTTTGGTGAGGAGCCCAAAGATAGCACGCAAGAACTCGTGGAGGACTTGATCTCAATCATTACCTCATTCGCTGGGAAAATTTATGGAATGAGGAGTCACAAGAAAACACTCCTAGTTCAAGGTGTAAAAAAGCTAATGGGTGAGCTAAGTGGAGAGGACGATAAAGTTAAGGGTTAGGGTTGACCACGCCATATACTCAGCACTTAAGGAGGTCGAGAAGGAGTACAGAGAGGTTCTAGAGGAGGCA
>QEFD01000186.1 GCA_003086435.1 Acidianus hospitalis | reverse complement strand
TATATAGTACTTTAATTTTATTCATTGTTTTATACTTATCATTAGCTAATAATTGATAAAAGACAATTATTCTATTGTATACTATTGTAGTCATAAGTTTTTACATTCTTCTACTGACGAGATCTCTCCTTTAATTAGTTTAGTTGCGCATTCTAACCCTCTCTGAGTTAGCTGATAAGTAGTAGAACCTCTAGTAGGGTGTAACGTTAATAGCCCTCTTTTGATCAGTTCTTTAATACACCTCCTTACATCTCCTCTTAAATAACCTGGAAACCTCCTCAATGCTGCTTCTAAAGGGACGTGAGCAGATAATGAACCGTTGGTGGCATCAAAAACAGCTACTAATATTGCATTAAGTGTCTCGATACTGCATTTAGCCATTTTCTGCCAGAATCACTTTATTCATAACAAGATTTATAAGTTTCTGGTAGAAAGTGATAATTATGGAAAGTAAACATGCAGAGAAGGAGGTAGTTTTCGTAAGCAAGGTTTCCGTAACTAAAAGCAAGAAAAACGGTAAGGAGTACGTCACGTATAGGATAACCATTCCTATGGAGAAGGCTAAGGAATTGGAGTTAAACGACGGGGATTATCTTTTAATAAAGGCTAAGAAGGCTAAGTGGTATCACCTCTTAAATTGGGAGGAAATGAAGAACGTTTACAACATGTTACCGGAAGAAATAAAAAGGGAAGTTGATGAACTGAATCATAAATAAGGTTTCAACATATCTCTTGTTAGAAATATTATAGCCTTAGAAAAATCGGTCTCCCTATTAAGGTCAGCTTTGTCGGATAGGTCTAAAATTTGTTTCTAGCTTCCTCATCATCGTTTGCTACTGCCATTATTCTAGGTGGTGTACCACCTATAATTAGATATTTATCAACAAACTTCTCCAACTCATCAATATAATAAAATTTTATACTTTATAAATGAATTTAACTAAGGGAAAGTTATGGAAGGAAAGAGGTTATCTTTTTTGGAATGGCTTGGTTTAGCATCGCTGTTTATAGTTCTCCCTACACTAACAGCTTCTGTAGTGTCGTTTTCGATTCCTTACTATTTATTACACAATGTAACTCTAGCTAATACCCTTAGTACAATAATTCCAATAGTAGTATTTGCAATCTCAGTAATATACTTTAACAAATATCTTCAGAGTCGCAATCTTATCTCTCCCTTCACGAAAAGGAGTTCAATTACAATCTTACCAGATAGTGGGCAGCCTATTGATGAAAAATTCATAAGGAGATTTGAGGTTAATCTCAAGTTTGCTAAGGGTGAGGAATATATTAAGCGATTGGCCATGCTCGGCATGATGTATTTGCAAAATGCTGTGGCTTATGATAACAAGGATTTGTACTTGAGGGCTAAGGAGTACTTAGCGAAGGCTGAGGAGGCTATGGAGGGGAAGAGTGTAAGCTTTGAGACTAAAATGATGGTTGACTATTTGAGAAGTAAGATTGAGACGTATAAGTATCGTTTCGGAGAAAGATAAAAGCTTAAACGTACAGATTGTATTAATTATTGTTATAATCCTTACTCTTTTGGTAGTTATTCTTATCGAGAAAACTGTCCGAAATTATTCACAAATTTAGTTAAGGTGCCGCCGCGGGGATTTGAACCCCGGACAACCGGATGTCCCCCTGCCGTATGAGTCCGGCGCTCTAACCAGGCTGAGCTACGGCGGCAATTAAATAATCGAAAAGTGAGGCTAAAAAATTTCCGTAAAATTATTCCTCTAAATATTTCCTAATTGCATCCCTTATAATTTCGCTCCTAGTTAATCTCCTATTAGCTGCATATAAATCGAGCTTTTGTAACAACTCTTCTTCTGCTTTAAATGTTATTACTCTCATGGCTCTCGTATTACCTTTCTTCTTCCCCTATATATTATCCTTATTTGCACAAAGGTAAAAAGAGAGAGTTGACCGAAACTAATAACCTAATGATGTAATTATTTCATCTATTAATTTCTTAACAATTTCAGTATCTCCTTCTTCTTCCATAAAGCCCCTTATTATTAAACCTTCTGCGGATTTCTTGTCAAATCCTCTGTTCTGAAGGTAAAATATCAAATCCTCTGGAACCTTAGAAACCGAGGCTGAATGCTTAGCTGTTATAACTCTGCCAGTTCTAACTTCTAACATTGGTGCCACAACAGCAGTAGATTCGCCTAACATTATTGCTTTACCAATTATGGAAGTTGAAGAATCTATTGCTTGCTCGTTAATTCTTGCATCTCCCCTAGTAACTACAAAAGAGGAACCCGCTGAAACTGATTTCATAAATCCGTTACTGACGCTTTTAGGACCATCGTGATAGACGTTCGTTATTACATCTATGTTATTATTCTCAACGCCTAAGGCTCTGGAACTGAAGAATGCTTGAGCACCTTCCTCTAGATAAGAATGATATTCTACGTGACCTTCTGAGAAGCCGGAAGATATTATATAAGTATTTATGGAACCTTCGACTCTAGCCTTTGAGTAAACAAAATTATAGCTTAAGTTACCCTTATTTACTAGAGTAAGGTTAAGTGAAGAGTTCTTACTTATAGATGCTGAAATTACAGCAGAATTCATAGATTTTCCCTTATTTTCAGAATAATATATTACGTCTGCACTTTCTCCTTCTGGAACCTTAATTTCAATGTTTATTGGAGAAAAATTCCCCTCCACGTCAGTATAATGGTAAATTAAATATTTCCCGCCTTGTTTAATTTCTAACTTCCTTGATAGAGAAAGAGTTAAGGATACCAACTTGTGGTCTTCTGGTTTTATTAATGAATTTCCCACACTGGATGAAAATTCTAATGGTGTTTCTTTCACCAAATTATTATGAATTACAACCCTTACATAGCCTGGAATACTAGGATAATTACCTCCTCTTTTTCCGTCTAAACTTTCTATTTTTAAATTAAGCTTATCTAAATTTTCCCATCTTGTATAATGTTTAACTGTAGGTGAATCATTAATTAACTGATAAGGTAATCTTTCATAAATTGAAAAGAGCTCCTCTCTCTCAGATCTATTTTCTAAAGAAGAAAGAAAACTTTTAGCCGAATCTATCTCTACTAAAGGCATTTATGCCACTGCTCCTAACTTATCTAACTCTAATTTTATAACTTTATTTAACATTGCAGCGTATTCAAAAGGCAATTCTCTCATTATTTCGTCCATGAATCCAAGGACTAACATTGAAGTAGCTTCCTTCTCACTTATTCCTCTGCTCATTAGATAGAATAATTGATCTTCGCTCATCCTGAAAGTGTGAGCTTCGTGAGCTACGTCAGCATCTTCTTCAAATACTTGGTTATGAGGGAATGTATAAGCCTTTGTCTTTTCGTCTAACATTAATGAGTCACACTTTACAAAGGCTTTTGAACCTACAGCACCTTTATTGACCTTAATTAAACCTCTATAAACGTTGACTCCTCCGTTAAATCCAATGTTTTTATTAATTACCCTACTTCTTGTATGAGGTGCTGCATGAATCATCTTTGAGCCACTATCCTTCCAGTCTCCCTCTGCAGAAGCTAAAGTTACAACCAAGCTAGTTGATGAAGCTCCTTCTCCTCTAAGTATTGTTGACGGATATACGAAGCTGTATTTTGAACCTAAAGATCCCTCAACCCATTCTATTACTGAGTTCTTGTTTGCCCAAGCTCTCTTGTTATTGAAGTTTATTACGTTTTTACTCCAGTTTTGAATTGTAGTGAACTTTATGTGAGCATTGTCATTTGCAAATAATTCTACCATACCGTCGTGGAATGAAAAGTTCTTGAACTGCGGTGCAGAACAGCCTTCAATGAAGTGAATGTAAGAATCCTCGTCTGCAATAACTAAAGTGTGTTCAAACTGTCCTTCCATTTCAGTTCCTATTACAAAGAATCCTTCAACTGGAGTAGTAATCTTAACTCCTTTAGGAACGTAAACGAATACTCCTCCGCTCCATAAAGCTCCGTGAAGTGCAGCAAACTTATGATCTGAGGCTGGGAATATTCTCATAAAGTATTGTTTAAATATATCAGGATACTTTACCATTGCCTCTTCTGGTGGCATCATTATTACTCCTTTTTTCTGTAACTCTTGTTTAACATTAGCATAAATTGGCTCGGACTCTAATACTGCAACTAATCCTCCTAAAACTTTTTGTTCAGATTGAGGAATACCTAACTTCTCGTAATATTCCCTTATTTCTTTAGGAATTTGTTCCCAGTTATCTGTTCTTTCAACGTCCGGTTTTATGTATAATTCTAAGTTAGACACATTAAGCGAACTTAAAACGTCAGGTAGCCAGTTAGGGGTAGGAAGCTTTTCAAATAGCTCTAAAGATTTAAGCCTTAATCTTAACATCCATTCTGGTTCTTTCTTTGCCTTAGAAATTGCTTCTATTGTACTTCTAGATAATCCGCTTTCTACAACTCTTCTGTGAAATTCGATTTGATCTACTCTGTTATACTTGGCCTCTATGGCAGCATCAAGTATCTCGTTTATATCTACTGACACTTTCTCTTCTGTCATTTTTCTACCATCTTTAACTCTGTTAAAGAAAGCATTTAAACCTTTCCATGTTAAAGTAAAATATTTCAAGAAATGCAAAAATAATTAGATTATAAAGTTAAATGATAAAATAGTAGTTATTGCTTTATTACTCCTTCATATCCTTTCTCATCTATTAATTTAGCTAGTTCCATGCTTCCGCTTGCTACAATTCTTCCCTTGTACAATACGTGGATCTTATCTGCATTTACGTAATCTAAGATTCTCCTATAGTGAGTTATTATTAAATATCCAGTGTTATTCTCTTCCTTGACTTTCTTTATTACATCGGAAATTGTCTTTAAACCGTCAACGTCAACTCCAGAATCTGGCTCATCTAAAATTGCAAATTTGGGCTTTAATATCTGCAACTGAAGAATTTCTACTCTCTTTTTCTCTCCACCGCTAAAGCCCTCAAATACTCCTCTGTTAAGAAGACTATCTGAGATGCCCACCGATTTAGATAAACTAGTTATTTTAGAGAATACTTGAGTAACCGATTCATTACTTCCATATACTCTATTGTATTCTGCAACTAAAAGTGTAGATAATTTTACTCCGCTAATCTCTATTGGATTTTGGAACGCTAAAAATAAGCCTTTCTTAACTTTCTGGTCAGTTTCAAGGTTAGTGATATCCTCTCC
>QEFD01000185.1 GCA_003086435.1 Acidianus hospitalis | reverse complement strand
TTTAGAAGTGATTAAAAATAACGAGTAGTTACGTAGAAGCGTTACAGTCTCTTTAAGACCAGTTGTCCTTCCTCACAGTTGAGGAGTGTCTTCTATTGACTAAAGCTTACCCAGAAAGTTCTCTACCTCGACTGCCGAATCAATGGTGAAGAGGGCTCATCTCCTCTGTGAGGAGTCAGCATTTCCAAGTTTGAGATCTAGGCTCTTAATTAAGAAGAAAGGAATTTCGTCTTTATCAAGTATTATTACGTCCTTCGGGTAAGACTTATGACTTCTCTTCTTTTTTACTTCTATTTTATAATTTTTAGTTACCACGTCAATTTCTTCAGAATTCTTATAATAGGCTACTTCCCCTTCTTTCCTCAATAGGTGTTCTTGGACTACGTTTTCAAGCAAAGCGGATTCGTCAAACTCCTTATTTACCCAGAGGGACATTGACCTTAAAATGAAGGGATCTCTGAAGAATACCTTCTTTTCCTTCCTCTTTATTATTTCTTCTCCTCTTTTTAAATATGCAATACCTACGACGAAAATATCTTTCAAAAACTCTATATATTCTGACACCGTATTGTGAGAAATTCCCAAGTCTGAGGCTATCGAATTAAAAGATAAAGCTGAAGGTATTTTATCTAGAATGGAATAAATTAAGTTCTGCACGGTTTCCGCACTCATTTTTGCTTTATAAACTTCCGATAGTACCCCTTGTATAAGAGCTTGAGAACTATCAGGGTTATTATTTATTGACTTTGGAAATCCACCTACTTTTAAGTAATCCTCAAATAGCGACAAGGTAAGTGAGGTATCAAAGAGCAATTCCTCCTTAGTTTTGCCCGATTTAATCTGAGCGAATTCGGGGAATGACAAAGGCATTACTTGAACATCTTTCCCTTTTCCCCTTCTTCCAGGGAACTTTTCTGGAATCTTTGTAAGCTTAAGAGTAGAAGAACCGCTCACAGTAATTACGACATTTTGGAATTCTCCACTATCTATAAAGTATTTTACTACCCTCCACCATTCGTCTATTGATGTGACCTCATCTAAGAATAGATAAGCCTTTTCGTTATTCCTTTTCTTCATTTCCTTAATTACCTCTTCTACAATTTTTCTAAATTCCTGCAATGAGGCCACGTAATCTAAATCTATGTAATATATTGAAAGTGGGTCTACACTGCGGTTTATTAATTCTCTTATTAGGAGCTTTAAACCCGTAGTCTTTCCAGCCTGCCTTATTCCGTAAACGAAGTTAAGGCTGAATGGTTCTAAACCGAGTTCGTTTATCCAGTTAGGTACCCATTTAATCTTCTGGGAATACCATTCCCTTAAGTGTTTATCTTTACTCTCCCAATTGCTGAAAAACCACCATGGATTAATATTATTAAAAAACACTTCCACATTGATATTCTGCTGACAAGAGATTTATAAGCTTTTGTCAGTTGAATGACAACACTGTAAATTGATAATAAATTATAGAATAAATTTCAACAATGAGTTATTTATTATCCTTAATTTTTATTATTAATTTGCTCTTGATAGGCTTAGCAAAGTTAAACCCGCTCACTCCAACGAACTAAATTACTACCTTATAGAGCGGATCAATTAAGCTGTACTTATCTTCTTCCTTCCTAACTAATCTAGCATCTACCAATTTTTTCAATGCATTATTAAATACGGAGTCCTCAATTTTAGTTTTACCTAAGCCCTCTGTAAGTTTCTTTAAGTCGCTCCATTCAATCTCTTCAACTAGGCTCAGGGCCTTTATTATTCTCCTTTGGGTTTCACTAAGTTGTTTTAACTCTTCCTTAATTACGTTTTTAGCTATGTCGATAACTAATTCTTTAGCCTTCTCATGGTTGTAACCCAAACTCCTAAAGTTTCCGTAGTAAGTTAGCCAACCTTGAATTCCTCTATAAGCCTTTATAGCGTCGTCAATCTCCTCATTCTTTATATCAAACCCGCATAAATTAGAGCCCGTCTTTAGGAATTCCCTGCTTTGTTTTTCGTTAAAAGGTTTGACTTCTATCTCCACTATAGGCCTACCTTTAAAAGAACTGCCAACTTTTCTGCCTTTTCCTTCTCCAGTTAAGGTCTTAGATAACCCTATCATTGAACCCGTGAATGCAAACCTAACCTGGGAATTATTGTAGGCAGTAGAAAGTAAAGATACAAACCATGGAGTAATGATGTTTTGAACTTCGTCAATTAGGATAACCGTTTCTCCTAGTTTATTTAACAAGTTTTGTATTCCTCTTACCGGTTTCTTCTGTATTTCTATCTTTACGATTTTCAGATCAATTTCCACTTTCAATTGCAGAGAATTTACTATTAACTCTCCTAATTCTTTTAAACTCCTAACTCCTGAGGCGTCTATGTAAATCCCGTTAATTTCTTTGCTAACAATTTTAAGTATTGAAGTCTTCCCGGTCCTTTTAGGGCCTATTAATAATGGCCAGAATTTTCCCTCAATTAATTTTTCCACTTCATTAATTATTTCTTCATTATCGAAGAAGTCTTTTCTATCTGTCTTTGGATAAGGGTCAAATAGTTTGCAAATAGCCATATTAGTAACTAATATGCCTATATTTATAAAGCTTTTACGTTAAAATTAGGGAGAATCTGTAATTATAGATATTTATAAACGAAAAATACGTCAAATTTAGGGAATAAAATAGCCTTATTAGTAACTAATAATGCATTCTTTAATTGAACTTATACCTCAATTAATATGCATAGCTTAGCTCTTTAAGTATTTCACAGTGGAGTTCATAAAACTTTTTGGACTTACCCTGTATGTTGAGTGCAACAGCCTTCAATAACTTACTTCTTTTATTTAAGGCTAATTGTCCTCACGGAGAAAGGACTATATGGAGTTGTTTACACATGGTGCTCTGATTTCGCTGCAAGCTAAGGGATTTATTAGTTACAGAAAGGGAGCTGAAAGTACTTCTTTTTCTAATTTCTCTTAATGATTGATTCTTTCCGACTTGGCTGTGGGCTGAATCCTTTTTCACGTAGATAGAAATCTTTTTGTCTGTTTATAACAAATTTTTGTTGATAAATAATGATCTCTCACACCGATGTGGGCTATGCCCAAAAGGGTGGGAGTGATTGCAGAGATGTGAGCCCCGTGCCGTTGGGCTCGAAGGAGTCCCATGACCCACCTACAGTAAGTGGGTGGTTGAGGGCTAAGTCCCTACACTC
>QEFD01000184.1 GCA_003086435.1 Acidianus hospitalis | reverse complement strand
ACGTATTCTTTAATACTGCAGATATAGGCTGGATAACTGGTCATTCTTACATAGTTTATGGTCCATTACAAAACGGAGCCTCAGTACTAATGTACGAAGGAGTACCAGATTATCCTAATCCAGATAGGTGGTGGGAGTTAGTAGAAAAGTATGGAGTTACAGTATTCTACACTTCTCCTACAGCAATTAGATCTTTAATGAGGTACGGTGAAGAATGGGTAAAGAAGCACGATTTAAGCACTTTAAGGATTTTAGGAAGCGTTGGAGAACCTATAAATCCGGAGGCATGGAGATGGTACTTTAAGAACGTTGGTAATTCTTCTTTACCTATAGTAGATACATGGTGGCAAACTGAAACAGGAGGAATAATGATTTCTGCAACTCCGGGTTTAGGTAACTATTTACTTAAGCCTAGCGCTAACGGATTACCATTACCGGGAGTTGATGCAGATGTATTCACTGAAGATGGTAAGCAGGCAAAGCCCAGAGAAAAGGGATACATTGTAATTAAGAGACCTTGGCCAGGTATGCTAGCAGGGGTTTGGGGAGATCCAGAAAGATACGTAAAGACTTACTTCTCCAAATTCCTTGGAGTATATTATCCTGGAGATTATGCTGTTAGAGATGAAGAAGGATTCTTCTATATCTTAGGAAGGGCTGATGAAGTATTAAAGATAGCAGGACATAGAATAGGAACTAGAGAAATAGAGGACATACTAATCTCTCATCCTGCAGTTGCAGAATCCGCAGTAATAGGGGTACCAGATCCAGTTAGGGGCGAAGTTGCAGTAGCAGCTGTTGTATTGAAGCAAGGCTATCAACCATCAGAAGAATTGAGAAAGTCGTTAATAGAGTATGTTAAGAATAATTTAGGGCCTATAATAATATTTGGCGGATTATATTTCGTAAGTAAATTACCGAAGACTAGGTCTGGAAAGATAATGAGGAGAGTAGTGAGAAGCGTAATTTCTGGACAACCTCTAGGAGATGTATCGACTTTAGAGGACGAAACTTCAGTAGACGAACTGAAGAAGGTCATAGAAGAATTTACTAAGGAAATACAAGGTCAACAAAACGAGAAAAAGTGAAAAACTCTTTTCTTTTAGTGTTCTATCATAATTACCTTTGCTTTTGCACCACTCCTTGGCCAGGTTATTACGCTAACTAATACTAAAAGTATTGAAGCGAAGCCGAAACCGTCTACCCATCTTGAAATAGTATTTATTCCGTATATTAATGTAAGTAAGCCAATAATTATATCAGCTATTCCTCCAACGAAACCTCCAGCGTTATATGCAAAGCCCGAAAGGAATCCTCTTACTTCAGCCGGAACTGCGTCTGCTAATAATAATGGCATTAAAGGCCAAAAGCCAGTAAAGAAGGCAAATATTATTACGCCTGCAGACATTCCTACGACGTTAATCATTGTAGATAATAAAGGAACTGCAAAAGGAAGTCCTATCATTAATCCTATTAATCCTATGTAAATCAGCTTCTTTTTATCATACCTATCTGCTAATCTTCCGAAAAGAATGAATGAGAAGGCTAATACAATATTAGCAATAGTCATTAGTATACCTAGTACATAAGCTGGGAGATGATCTACTTCTGCAACTTCTGTATAATTTCCAAATACTGCAAAATATGCTGTAAACATTCCTGACATTCCTAAAGTTGCCTTAAGGAGGACTCCCATGTATTCTTTATATCTAATAGCTATTTTACTAGAACCTTGTTCTTTAGTGTCCTTTACTTTTAATTGAATATAAGGTAGGAGAAGGAGAGGTAATGCTCCAGTTAGTAAGAATATCCTCCAGTTGTTAACTATGCTTGAGATAAATATTAAATAAGTTACACCAGTAAGGGAATAACCTATACCGTAACCTGCTTGAACTATGCCCGTTACGAAACCTTTTAAGGATCTAGGCGCTTGTTCATAAGCTATTACTGTTCCTGCGGTCCACTCTGCTCCCATGAATATGCCTTCAATTAGTCTAAATATAAATAGTAAAATAACGTTAGGAGAGAAAGCCATCAAACCTTGGAATAATGCGTATCCCCCAGTTCCTATCATTAATACTGGTTTTCTTCCTATTGTATCAGCGTATTTTCCGAAAACCATTCCTCCTAATACTCTGCCTATAAGGCCCAGGGCGAAAAGTATTGAGATTTCAAAGTAATTTAAGTTAAACATGTTTTCGAGAATACCGTAAACGTAAGTTATTAGTAATAAATCATATATATTACCAGCCCACGCTAAGGAAGACGATATCGTAGAGTGAATATAAGATTTCATAAAACTTGTGAAAGTACGTTAAAATAAAAGGTTTGTTTATTTAAAATTTTCAAAACTTTCATGAAAGTTTAAAATCAAAATTAAGACTTTTTATCACCAAGTTCATGTATTCAACCTAGTTCTTAAAATATTTTAGTATATCTATAATGATTAAAATTAAGGTTTAAACAAGACAAAAATCTAAATGATTTAATACGCGTTTTTAATAAAGTGTGTTTAATACTTTAAATATGGTTAATGTTATAGTTAACGGGAAAAGTAAGTATAATTTAGATAATAATTGTCAAATATACTACGGTTATTTCGACTTACAAGATTTAGTGAATTCTTTGAGTATTTTAGATTCTTCAGGATACTTAAGGATTAGGCGAATGTTAGCTTGGAATCTTTATTTTCATTTATCTAGAAATTATTCCGATCAACTAAGAAATTTATATTATGTTATATATGAAATATCTGCAATTATAAGGGAACTCAATTTTAGAAACATAAATCCGGCTTATGCACTGTCTTCAATTCTTAATAATATAAATACTTCAATGAAACTTTCTTGGAAAAATGGTGAGTTTTCACTAAAAGACCCTTTAGAAATCTCTTGTGAAATAGACCTTAATGCGGAAATGAACAAATTAATTAAATTGGAAGTAGAAGGCAAAGGTAAAATTTCCGTAGGAGAGAATGAAATAAAAAGCAGTAATGAAATGGATTTATACAAATTATCTGATGTAAAAGGATTAAGTCTAGAATCCGAATTCTTTTATAGAGATGGTAAGGTTAATGTAAAAATTGATCTAAAATTTAGGCCAGAAAATAGAGGTTTAAACAAAGAAATTAATGCCGAGGACTTAAACAAGGTACTTAGAATTACCGCAAAAGAAGTTAATGAAAAGGCAATTAATTCTCACGAATTTTTTGAGGACTTTATGGTAGGAATAATGGAGACTCTTATACAACCGTTTCTTGAGAAATATAAGAATGAGTTAGCAAAAGTCTTAGGTTTCAAGGAAATTTTATATATTCCTGCAGGAAGGCACTTCATTTTAAACGCGGAGGAGTCGGCATTAAATAATGAGGAAATAGCTCAATTATTTTCAGATTCATGTCAATTGGCAATAAATAGAATAAAAGAAGGTAAAAATTCATTTTTTGACAACTTTTCCTTACCTATAAGCGTTAAAGGCGGGCTAGTATTTTATGAAGATTCTCAGATAACTTCCTTAGCTTCTCGTTCTATAAAATCCTTGGCAACGATTATATTGGAGGTTAACTCGTTAAAAGATCAAGCCTTGGTAATAATAGAGTCTCCAGAGGAATTTTTACTTAATGAGGATAAAAGTAGAATTGTGAATATCGTGGAAAAACTGATGGAAAAAGGTAATAAGATTATAATACACACGTGGGATGAGAAATTCTTGGAATATTTTAAGGACTGTCAAGTATATAAAAATGAAAAATTAGTTTAAAGTTTAGAAACTTCTTTTAAAATGAGAAAAAGAAGTAACTTACAGTCTTTTTAAATTTAGTAAATTAAGAATAAGTGTTAAAGTTAAACTAGGAAAAATGCAATGCAGAAATACATTCATGCTACAATTTCAGCGTTCTTTTCTTGGGCAGGAAATATTTACGATTTACTAATAGTAACTTATGTATATTATTATTTCCAAAAATGCTTGGGTTTAAATGCAGTAGAAGGAACTTTGCTTTTTGCCTTAGGTTTAATATTCAGAGTAATAGGAGGTTATACTTTTGGTAAGATAGCAGATCAAAGAGGAAGGAAGTCAATATTAATAATAGGGACTGCGGGATATTCGGCATTTCAAGGTTTAATGGCTTTTTCTCCTAATGCAATAATATTACTAGTTGCGAGAGCTTTACAAGGATTATTCATGGGTGCCCAATGGACTGCAGGAACTGTAATAGCTTATGAACAAGCTCCTCCAAGCGCTAGGGGACTAATTAATGGAATCGTCCAAGCAGGCTACGGTGTAGGTTATGCATTGACTGGAGTAGCTTTTATAGAATTTGCTCCAGCAATGAGCGGTATTGGTTGGAGGTTATTTTTACTTACTGGAGCAATTCCAATAATTTTGTTGCCGTATATAATTTTGAAAGTATCAGACGTTAAAGCGTCTAGGAGAGTTGTAAGTAAAGTTAACGTTAAGGAATACACCAAGATTCTAATTAGGGCGTCAATAATAATATCTGGGATGTTCTTCTCTTATTATTCAATATTTGCAGTTTATCCAGATTTGGCTGAATATTTAGGCTTATCAAAGGACTTTGTTGGCTTAATGATGACCGTTGCTAACGTATCCTTGGCAATATCTTTCATAGTGTATGGCAGAGTTGCAGACTTCATAAATAAGAGGAAATTGATAACTTACGGTGTTATTGGAGAAATGATAGGATTACCAATGATGTTACCAATAATATTAAAATCTCCTGAGTTAATGCTTATAGGTTTATTAGTATATTCAATAGCTACAGGATTTTGGCCATTGGCGCCTTTATTGATTATAGAATCTGTACCACCGGAAGTTAGGTCAGCACTAACTGGTTTATCTTACAATTTAGGTAGCGTTGTCGGTGGTATAGGATCAATAACCATGGGTAGTTTAGTCCAAATGTTTGGTTTAGCTAATTCTCCATTGTTTGGAAATGTTTTAGGGTATTCCTCCTTGGCCATAGTTTTAATAACATTATTAACGTGGCCAAGAGGTGCAATTACTACAAAAAATAAATAACTTAATAATTAGGAACGTATTCTTCAGCAGTAATTTCTTTTTCCATTACCGTAAGTATTCCCCATTCTTTGTCAAACCTTTTGTAAACTTCCTTATATCCCATTTTCTTGTAAAATCCAATTGCAGTATTTAATGCCTCAAGTTTTACCAATTTTTTACCTTTAATTTTAGCTAAATATTCAGCAAAATCCAGCAATCTACTACCTACTTTTTCTGCTTTTACTAAATTATTCCTAGCTAGCATGTCTATAAGGAGGCTATCTTCCTTCTCTACGATATCTATAACTCCTGCAATATTTCCGTCAACGTCCAAGACGTAAACTAGGTCTCCCTGTAATTTCCATAAATAGTAGTCCTTTAGCGAATACTTATCCATTCTGTAATCTCCGCTTTTGAACGGTTTTTCTGCATCCTCCATTTTTATTTCGCGTAAGCCCCATGAAGGGGCATTAACGCGATTTTCCTATATTTAGAATTCTCTTTGAGAAGGATAATTTATTTGACTTAAATAGAGATTTTTCGTGCATACTTTTAATTCCCTTTCTATTTTTACCTCTTTCAAAGGGGTTAATAAGTATATCATTCCTTAATTTTCAGTAAAAATAAGTAAATGGTTGAAGAAAGTATTATTATAAATCCTGAGAATAACCAAAGGATCTTAAAACCTAGGGAAGCTATAACCATGGATGCAAATAATGGTGCAACAATACCGCTACTCTGCCAGAAAAAGTTTGCGAAACCGGAAATACTTCCTGCGTTTTTCCTATCAATCATTGATACTGCACTTGAATTTGCTGGAGTTATTATAAATCTAACAAATCCCATAGTGCAAGCTACGATAAAAACTTGAATTATTGATAAATAATAGGAAAGATTAAGTGTAAGCAAACCGTAAATTCCTTCAAAAAATGTTAGGGAATTTTTGATTCCAACTCTCCTTATTATGTAGCCTGCAATTATAGTTGAAGGAATTCCTGCCAAGGCGAGCATTGAGTAGGCTAAGCCTGCAATGTAGGAATTCATTCCTAAGGTTAGGAAATATTTATATGTATAAAGGGTTATTATCCAATAAGAGAGGAAGAAGAGGAATCCTGAGAAGCTAACTATTATAACGTTCCTATTTCTTGCTACAGTAAAGATTGACTTTCTTTCAATTTTAGATTTTTTAATAGGAATAAGCAAGTAAGATAAAGCTGTAAGGAATGATATCATTGAAATTAGATAGTAAGGGAACCTCCAGCCAAAATTAATACTTAAATAAGGTAATGTTATGCCAGAAAGTACTATAGATAACGGCCACGCTAAACTATAATAACCTATTGCTACTGGTAATTCTTTTCCAGAAAATCTACAAGATAAAATTTTAATTGTTGTAGGATAAATCCAGCCAGCAAATAGTCCCATGAGAATACTAGAAAAATATTCAAAAGTTATAGAGTTAGCATAGCCTGAAAGAAAAGAGGCAAATGATAATCCCAAGAGGGAAGTTACAGAAGTTATTTTTGGGTAACTGTTTGCAATAAAGCCAGAAGGAATTTGAACTATCACATACCCTATGAAGAATAATGAAAATATTATACTATCTTGTACTTCAGTGGGTTTAAGTGAGGAATAAACTGAAACTATGCCCCAAGCAATTCTAGAAAAATAGCTTAGAAAGAAAGATAAGGAGGTTATAAAGATTATAATTGCTGAAGATCTTTTTTCTTTATTATTCATAAAAAATGTACTGAAGGAAAGCTTTTAACTATGTCCCTATATAAATTGAATGTGTCTCAGAAGAAATTCTATAGGAGAGAGGATTTAATAGGGAAACAAGTTATAAATCAGGATGGCATAATTATAGGAACGGTAAAGGAGACTGGTTATGATACTGAGGGAAAAATGGCAATAATTGTTTCAACAAAGGACGGTAAAGAGGCCTATTATTCAATTAGTGAAATAAGAGGTATCGGCGATGTTATTGTATTAAAAGAATATTCACAACAAATGCAAAACATCTATACGCAGCCATTACCTCAGCAAAGCGTTCCTCAACAAGGTGTAATTTGCCCGTATTGTGGTTATCAAAATCCCCCAGGTAGTATATACTGTATGAGATGTGGGGCTAAATTACCTTAGAAAAATATATAAAAAAGGCGAGTTAATATTATAATTGCGGTCGTCGTCTAGCCTGGATAGGACGGCAGCCTCCCAAGCTGTTGATCCCGGGTTCAAATCCCGGCGGCCGCATACATTGTTAATTTATAACATAATAACCTATTCTAAAGAATTGGCAATCTATTTTCATTACTACCCATAGCTCTGTATAATATCCTGGCTTAGTACAAACGAATTCTATATTTCCTACATATACTTTGTAAGCTTCAATTTCCCCTTCATATATTATATTACCGCTTAAACCAAGTACTGTTAAGGTCATTTTGGTAGGCACTGTTGAATTTATTAATGCATAGCACATTGGAGTGACCGTTGACGCTGACTTAGAATAACAAGGTTTTATTAAAAATGCAATAAGATATAAACAACCGACTGGATAATTAAAATTGATTATAATTACAGGTGTTTGATTTCCTGCTGGAGAGCCAGAGGATATTCTAAGTCCAGAAGAATAATATTGAGCCTCTTGAACTTCTAAAGTGTTTGTGGAATATATAGCACCGTATGATGCAAATAATGAGAAAATTATAACACCTATAATAATTGTGGCACCTACTAATATAAATGACGATAAAGATTCCATGCTATATGGTTTAATAATAAAAGAGAAGAGACGAAGTTGAAACTAATAAAAACTCACTAAGATTTATTAAATCAACAGATGGGTAATATGATATGCAGAAACTCTATACAGGAAGATATGTAAACCTTCAAGCGTTAGCTCAAGAAATTAATAGTATACTTTTGCAAGAAGGCTGGGAATCGACTGTGCAGCCAATGATGATGGGCAATCCTCAATACCAGGATTACATGATTAGAGGACTAAAGAAAGGTCATTTTCATCATGCAGAAGAATTAATAGTTAGAGTTACGGGCTCTCCATCAGAGTTTAGGATAATAATTGAAGAGGAACATATAGGGCCCCTAGGCAGAGAATTGATAGATAGAAGATTATTAAAACAAATAGATAAGGAAATTAATGACGGTTTATTTGACTTACCAATGCAACAGCCAACAATGCAACCAATTAATCAACAAATAACTCCAACAGTCCCTTCTCAGCAACCAATTACTCCTCAAGTACCTCAACAAATCAGATGCCCGCAATGCGGTTACTTAAATCCGCCAGGGGCTAAGTTCTGTATAAACTGCGGTGCAAGATTAGCTTAATTTATTATTTTCTTTTCTTCTTTCTTTTTGTTAATGCAAATTGCTGTAAGACTTTTATGGAATAGCGCTGTTCCTAAAATTGCTATAGAAGAAGCTAGGAATACTAACTGGAAACTAATAATTTATAGGGACGCTGGAGGAAATTATAAGCTGGACGGCGTAAATTATGTAATACTTAGGAAAAGGGGAGAAAAAGGCTTCTTTACTCCTCTTTTCTCTTTTATAACTTCAATTTATGCAAAACATAGAGGAAAGGAAGCAACAGTAGACCTTGACCTAATTTTAAGAGCAACAAAAATTAAGGGACCTACCCTTTATCACGATCAATTTGCAGGAATTACCGGTTACATAAGGAAATTACGTTACGGAGAAGATTACGCGGTTTACCTCCACGAAACATCATTACCCTTGAGAGGTGCGAAGTATTTTTTACCTAAGAAAATTGAAGAAAAGGTATTAAGAAATGCAAAGATTATTATTACTAATTCTATGTGGAATAGGAAGACTTTAGAGGAATACGGAATAAAATCTGAAGTAATATACCCGGGCTGTTATCCGGTAAGTAAATTGCCAGAAAGCAGAGAAAGAATTGTTTTGGCAGTATCAACTTGGGACTCCGGAAGAAAACCAGAGATTTACGGCGAAATAGCAAAGAGAATAAAAGGTAAAATGGTAATGGCAGGTTCTTGGGCTAGGGAAGATACTTTAAAAGAATTCTTAAGAAAGTACGGAAATTACGTAACAGTAACTGGAAAAATAAGCGAGGAAAAACTCGTAGAGCTGTATTCTAAAGCCTCAGTCCTTGTAAGGTTTGGCTTTAATGAAAGAGGTCCAGGATTGGGAGTAATTGAGGCAATGGCTTACGGAGTGCCTGTAATAGTTAACGAAGGCCTAGGAAGTAAGGAGCTAATAAAGCAAAGTGAAAACGGATTTGTAGTAAGAGATTGGAAAGAAGCCATAGATAGGATTAATGAAACTTTAGAAAACTGGCATAAAATGAGCGTTAATGCGTGGAATACTGCAAAGGAATTATCTTGGGAAAATCATGCAGTGAAATTAAAGGAATTTTTATGTCAAACTTTTGAATGTTGATTTTTCATTTTTTATAAAAATTAGATTAATTGAAAAATATAACTTTACATAAAAAAGGTTTTTTTATGTTCAAACATATAGTTTTGTTTGATAAAAAATGACTAAAGTATTAGACTTAGGAGGAAGGTTCGGGGCTTTGACTCCGGCATATACGCTAAAAAGGTTAGTAGGAAGCAAAGCTGAAATAAAATTAATAAATGAGAGCAGATTTAGTTGGCTGAGGTTGGATTTACCTCATGTCTCAATAGGAGTAAAGGACGTAGACGAGTTTAAATTAGACTTATCGCAAGCTTTGCCAGAAAAAGGAATAGAATTTCAAGAAGGAAAAGTAATAAAGATAGATGCAAAGAATAACGAGGTAATATATAAAAAACCTGACGGCTCAATTGAGGAGGAAGAGTACGATTACGTAATTGTTGGGATAGGTGCACATTTAGGAACAGAACTTATTAAAGGTTGGGATAAATACGGCTACAGCGTTTGTGAGCCGGAATTTGCACTAAAATTAAGGGACAGATTAGCTACCTTTCAAGGAGGAAATATAACGATAGGTTCTGGATATTTTTACCAAGGACATAATCCAAGGCCTAAAGTTCCAGAAAATTTAGCTCCATTTTCAGATGCTGCTTGCGAAGGACCAGTCTTTGAAATGTCATTAATGCTTCACGGATATTTTAAAAAGAAAGGAATGCTAGATAAAGTAAAGATGACTGTTTACTCTCCCGGTGAATACTTATCAGACTTATCTTCAGATGCTAGGAAAGCTGTTGGAGAAATATACAAGGAGTTTGGCATCACTTTAATCCAAAACTTCAGAGTTAGGGAAATTACCGAACATGAAATAATAGACGAAAAAGGAAATAGAATACCTTCAGACCTTTCAATAATATTACCGCCCTACACTGGGAATCCTGCGTTAAAGAATTCCACTCCAGATTTAGTTGACGATGCTGGTTTCATACCAACTGACTTAAATATGGTTTCAATAAAATACGATAACGTTTATGCTTCAGGAGACGCGAACGCAATGACGGTACCAAAATTAGCATATTTAGCAGTTAAAACTGGAAGAATTGCTGCACAACACTTAGCTAATAGATTGGGAGTTCCAACTAAGGTTGATAAATACGATCCGGCAGTTGTTTGTATTGCAGATAATCCTTTAGAAGGCTACGGCGTTGCGGTGAGCGACAATACAATGTACAAGGGAACTCACTCTACCGCAGTGCCTTCGCCTACTAATTCGTTAAAGAAGGAGTTATTCGTGAAGTACTTCATGTGGAGTAAAGGAGATTTAGCATTAGAAAAATACTTTGGTGAGTGGTAAAGTCAATATCTTATACTCTATTTTTTAATATTATTATAGCTTTTGTAATTCCCATTAATATTATTAGAAAAGAGAGAATTATTATCATAGAGATGTTAAGCAAGAATCCTTGAATTGAATAGTCTGGGATAGTAAAAATAAAATACATAAGTTGATAAATCCAAGATATTCCAATTAACCTAGATAAAACAGATGATAAGAAAAGTATAGCAATAGCAGTGTACTTATTTAAACAAAGGATCAGTCTCACAATTGAGTAATTAGATAAGGTAATAATTAAATATTACTTTCGTTCTTCCCACGGATCTTTAAAATAAACCAAACAGACATGAAAGGTCTATCTGCAGTTATAGGTATGGTATTTCTCTTAATAGTGATGATAGCTGTGCTTGTACCATTAGCATTAACTGTAACATCAACAACTTCTAAAGAGGAAGAGAACATAAATGCAATACAACCATTGCAGGTAGAAGTAGAAGAGCAGATAAGCGAAGTTAATACTGAGAATTCTCCTATAGGTTTCTATTACTGTAACGTAACTGGCAAGGCGGTATTAGTATACTACTCTTCTCCGCCAATTCCACTAAATGTCTCTTACTTTTTAGGATATAAATGTGGCTATATTCAAATAATAGATCCGCAGCCAACTGAAACTACGTGGAATAAGTATCCTGCTTTAGAATACCAAGTAGGTAGTTTCAATAAGCTGGCAATGGTAACAACGTTGGGAAATATAATTTACGCCGATCCAATGCCACATTCACAAGAGAGTAATAATTCCTCATCAGTATACGATTCATATTGGGTATATAGGCTGAAGACTCCTTATGCAGCTTACACCAATCCTAGTACTGTGCAAATATGTGATAATCCTTCTGCAATTACAAATGATTGGAAGCCTTGTGGGATCAATAATGCAGTATTAATCGTACTTAAGCAGGAACACAAGCCATTATGCATAAATCTTACTATACATCTCATTTGTTGTTTCATATCAGGATTTAGAAATACTGGGGATGTAAAAACTAATATAGGGATTTATTCTGGGTCTTTTTACGGTCAGATTGAGTTCGGAAATTA
>QEFD01000183.1 GCA_003086435.1 Acidianus hospitalis | reverse complement strand
TTGAGAAAAAGACCGGCAAGAGAGTATCTTATGACGACGTTATAAACTATTTAATTGAGAAGAGGTTTAAGGATAGGAAAACTGCTGAAAAATTATTTGGAATAGCTAAAGGAGTGAATTTATACGAGGAACTCTTAAATGGACGTAAAGAAGACGAAAATAGTTCTTGATTCTGGAGTTATCTTATCGTTTCTTGAAGGAGAATTTCGAGATTATTATGAAAAGATATTGAATGAAGAGATTATACCCTATATCAACACTGTTAATCTTACAGAAGTATATTATGTACTTTGTAGAAAAATAGGAAAAGAAAAAGCAGAAGAGATTATCAAGAGTATATTAAAATCCGGGTATTATGAAATAATAGGTGTTAAACCTATAATTTTAAAATATGCTGCAGAATGCAAATGTGCATATTCAATTTCATTAGCCGACTGTTTTAGTATAGCTACTACTAAATTCCTTAAAACCAAGGCATTATTTAGGAGAGAAGAAGAGCTTGCAAAGAAAAGCATAGAGGAGGTAGAATTTATTGACTGAGTAGTGAGAAGTAATAAGTTATCATTGATACAGTAATTACAACGTCGTAGATTATGTAAACCTTGAATAATAGTAATAAGGATAAAATTAATGCCACATATATCCCTCTTATAAAGCCTTTACTATTTATTACTCCTAATCCGCTTAAAGCCAAGGAAATAGCTAAGGATGAATAAAACCACTTGGCATTGTCTATAAGCGTAGGCGGGAAAGAGGTTATGCCGATTAAAGGAAATAAGTCTTTCCTAAACTCACCCTTGATGTAATGAATCAGATAAATTGAAAGCATTTCGACCATCATAGGGTAAAAGAACCAACCACTATTGAAAGTAAAGTAAAATAAGTTGCTCACTCCACAAGCAATATTAAAAGTTAAGCTCATCAAAATCTCGTTTGCAACTGCAAGGAGAGATACGCTTAATGAACTTATAGAGCTCATCTCAAATTTTACCTTAAACTTCTTAATGAAAGGAAATACCAAAAGAATGTAGGCAATCATTGTAAAATTATTTATTAATATTGCCTCAGCAAGAGATAGGTTACTAGGAGATAATAAGTAAAAGCTTGCACCTAGAAACATTGTAATCATCATTACGAAGCCGAAAACAACTAAAGAAAAGCCTAACTTGCTCTTTACTCTTTCAGCCTCATGAAGTAAAAATACAATAGCTGTTATCATTACTCCCGCAATTATTGAAAGTAAGAAAAGATCTTCCATGTTCAGCTATTCACTTTATTTCTACTAAATTTTTCCTTTAGCCAATGCCTAACGTCGTAGAACATTATATTGTCATAAGGGCAAGCGTTCACACACTCTCCTATGCCTATGCATTTCATTGATCTGAACTCTCCATTCTTTATGAAGGAAGCTCTCATGTCAGTAAGCCCTACTGGGCAAGCAGTTGCACAGTCCACGGTTTTGCAATTTAAGCATTGTTGGGGGTCTTTCACTTTTAGCCTAAATAATCCTATTCTGCTTACTGCTTGATTAAATACTCCCCAGTAACAATAGCCGGTAGTTACACAAGCGAAAGTTCCTAGGAAAGGAATGGATATGAAGAGAATATACCACATTATGTCGAACCAAATGAAGTATATAAGTATGGTAATATCTACACCATATACCGTAAAGTGCAGGATTCCTTCGCTGTTTAGGTAAGATACGATTGCGGCAGCTAGTACGAAAATCGAAATTCCCAGGGCTATTGCCTTATACCAGGGTGAAAGCTTAGAAGTTAAGGTCTTCTTTCCAAGCCTTGAAGTTCTATTATATACTTTTAATGCATCATAAAAGTTGCCTTGATACATTAAAGGTGCAGTGCAACTGACTGCGCATAAATTTCTACTACCGAACAAGAAAGAGAGTATTGCATACACTACGTAAGTACCTATTAGACCGACGAGGACGGAATTACTTACGGGGGCCATAGTTCCTATTCCCATAGACCATAAATAAGGAACGTATTGCGAAATAGAGGATATGGGAGAGAAAGTGGGTATGTAAATTGAGTAAATAGCATAAGCTATTATCATTAGCATCATTCTTACTCTAACCTCCCTGACGTGCATTTCCATCATTTTCTTAAAAGCTAAGAATCCCATTTCTATTCCCATCATTATAAGGAACCATACACTACCTAGCACGCTCCCAACTATATCTATGAAATCCCAAATTGCACCTTGTACGGAATTTAACGGCAACCAAGGTAACGATAAACTTGAAATGAAACCGCTTATTCCGGGAGAAAATACTCCTTCAACGAAATCCAGAGTTCCTCCCATAAAGAATTCCATGATGAAGGTTAGGAATATTATTCCAAAAGCTAACTTAGAGTTCCTTAAATAGTTTCCTTTTATAGGATTCGGTCCTGCTAGAGACCTAAATATAAACCACGTCATGGCTATCATCATTGAAATGTCGAATACTACAAGAGTTGAATAAATGAAGTACAAGAACTCTCCTAGCATCATTAACATATATATTGCCATTAACTCCATCGTTGTAAAGGTCTCTTGGTTCGCCCTTAGCCTTTGATTATAAAGAGTTTCATATATCATTACGGTTGCTCCTATCATTATTATTGCCGAAGCCCAGAAAGGTATAACAACGTTGGGGAAGAGTGCAGGAAACCACGGCATTAGTAAAAGTAACGAAAGAAGGTAATTTCTAGTAATTTTGTCTAATTTTCTGAAGGATAAATAGAAAGTAAAGGACATTTCTGCAAGCATTACGCTTACAAACCAAATGTTCTCCACAGAAGAATCTATTGTAGCAGGCTTTCCTGTTTGCAGGACTACAAATAGTGAACCCATGAAGAACTCTGAAATAACCATAAATAGAGAAAAGATTGCGTAAATAACTCCTCTTTTTCTTTCTATGCTTTTAATTGAAAGGATTGAGTATAAACCAAGGAAAGCATAAGCGCCATTTATCACTAGGAAATAGAATAGACAATGATAAGCGACATAAAGGTAAGCGCCAATGTTCATTGTTAGCATCATTCCTTCAATGTATAAAGCTGTAAGTACTCTTCTTTCACTCCTCCATTTCTCTACCTCATAAATTACGTAAAACATTAAAGCTAGCATTGAGAATGCTATTCCAAAAAGGAGAAGGAAATTATTCATGATAGAAGATTCGTACTTATGTTTATAAATTTTTCTTTCTAAATCTATATAACTTTTTTATGATTATTTCCTTTATATTTAGATTTAATCCTTATTTTCTTTCATTAATTATTTGACATTAAGTATAATGCATCCAATAAGGTGAAAAATCTTTTTAACAAGAAGAGAAGTTTAATAAGCCGTTGAAGGAAATCAATAAGCTTGCGTTAATAGGTGGGTCTAGAGCTTTAAGCGGTTCAATAATATGGCCTTTTATAGGTTTTGCACTTTACGAAGTTTACCACTTCTCTCTCGATTTCGTCTCCCTTTTTTATATTATACAAGGAGTAATAAGTGTCCTCGCTTATATTATAGGAGGATACATGACTGACTTTCTAGGAAGAGTTAAATCAATGGTTATCTCCTCTTTTTCTGCTTCAATCTCTCTACTCTTAGCGTTTTTACTTAATCTTCCTTTAGCTATTGTCTTCTTTATCCTACTTCAAACGTTCTTTAATTCAATATACAATGTTTCTAATACTTCTATGGTTGGAGATTTAAATAAGGAGTTTAAAGGTTTAGTAATCTCTTTTAGTAGAATAAGGGTTGGAATAAACGCGGGTTGGGCAATAGGACCGGTTATTGGGGCTGAATCCTTTTTCACGTTAATAGAAATCTTTTTGTCTGTTTATAACGAATTTTTGTTGATAAATAATGATCTCTCACACCGATGTGGGCTATGCCCAAAAGGGTGGGAGTGATTGCAGAGATGTGAGCCCCGTGCCGTTGGGCTCGAAGGAGTCCCATGACCCACCTACAGTAAGTGGGTGGTTGAGGGCTAAGTCCCTACACTC
>QEFD01000182.1 GCA_003086435.1 Acidianus hospitalis | reverse complement strand
GGGAGAATAAGAGGATCTTGTATAGAGTTCGTTCTTTCCATCAAAGGGCTAGGAGAGTCATGGAGGATTTCGCTAGGAAGGTTGGGAAGTGGGTTGTTGAGATTGCTGAAGATTTTGGTGCTAATGTTATTAAGTTGGAGAGTCTTAAGAACCTCATCAAGAACGTAGATAAACTACCTAAGGAGTTTAGGGATAAGTTGTATCTGATGCAGTACCGTCGTTTGCAGTATTGGATTGAGTGGCAAGCTAGGAAGCATGGCATGGTCGTTAAGTATGTTAATGCTAGTTATTCTTCTGTTTTATGTCCTAAGTGTGGTAGAAAGATGGAAGAAAAAGGATATCGTTTGTTTAGGTGTTCATGTGGTTATGAGAATGATCGTGACGTTATTGCTGTAGTTAATTTGAACAGGAGGGGGTCTCTGACCCTCTCGTCTGCCCCTCAAATGAGAGATGTAAACCCGAATCGATGAGGGGAACCCTCGACCCTTCCAGGGCGGGAGGAAGTCAGTTAGGTTTATACGAAGGATTTTTAGTTGAATTAAATGATATAATGCTTAATGATATTAAATGGAAAAGCTTTAAGGAAAATCTTAGAAAAATGAAAGAGATAGTAGAATATGTCGAAAACTAATTGGAAAAATGCTCTGTATAATATAATGTCAATTAATTTAATTAATTTCAATATAACGCTTACAATATTTACGATGGAATGGATAATATCAAAGCTAACTTGTTCAAGTTTACTCACTGGAGTTCTAATAGGTCTCTCTTCATTAGCTTACTTTTTCAGTTATTTTACCGGAGCATTTATGGATTTAACTAGGAAAAAGAAGACAATACTTTTGGGATTAATAATAACGCTTTTTACTATTTTATTCCTGTCTCAAATTACCTTACTTGCTAACAACGATATTTTCACTATTATTTTACTATTTTACACTTTTGCTATATTAACCGGTTTTACCTCTGATATAGCAAGCATCATTTTAAGTATATGGATTAAGGAAAATGTGAATGAAAAGGATTATAGGAAGGTCTCATCTATTAATAGAGTTACTCTTAGGTCACTAAGGATTTTAGCGGAGGCTTTGGCAGGATTATTTCTTACTATTAGCTTTAAATATTCAATAACTCCATCATTAATTATTTTAGTAGTAGTAGGATTTCTTTTATTATCTATGAATATCACAGAGAATGTTGAAGAAAAAAGGATGCATAGTTTTAAGAAAAGTCTTATTGACGGGTTTTACTATGTGAAGAGAAGTAAAGTGTTAACTCAGTTTACAATACTTACAGCGGATAATTTATTCTTCGAAATGCAGGGATTACTACTATTATTTTACGTTGAAGACGTCTTACATCAAGGGCCAATATACTTTAGTGCACTACTTATATCAGCTGAAATAGGAATAGTAGTAGGATCGATATTTGCATTAAGAATAAATAAAGGAAAATTAGGCTTTTATCAAATAATATTTAGAATAATAATATCAGCGTCATTGGCATCATACATCCTTATTAATAATATATTTCTTGCATTAATTCCTACTTTTCTCATATTATTCTCTTCCGGAGTCAATTCAACATTAACGTCGGCCACATTACTAAGATATATAGATAAAGAATATTGGGGAAGGACTACTGGATTTATTGGAGTAATAGCCAACGGATTATCTACACTTTCCGGCCCTTTGGGGGGCATTTTAATAGAAATTATTGGAGTCGGATGGACTTACGTATTAGTTAGTGTAGTTATGCTTATATTCACTTTCCTTGAATATACTTTCAAGGAATATTATAACCTAGAAATAAAATGACTGATTCACATTTATTATCTATATGTTAATAATTTAATAAAGTACAACATAAAATGGTTTTATTCTAACTTTCAAATAGTTTGTCGAAATCAGAATCTAAGAACGTATGAAACACTATAGAAAGCTATATGACTTCTTTTTCCAAATAATCTTCATAATGGATTATAAGGAATGGATTGAGCAAGCTTTAGAAGATCTGGATACTGCTAAAGTACTTCTAGAAAACGCAAAATATTATGCTTCAGCATTCTACTCTCAGCAGGCCGTGAAGAAATCTTTAAAATCCCTTATTATTTACCTTGGAAAAGATCCAGGCAAAACTCACTCTCTCATGGAACTTATTGAAATGATAGAAAAAGAAGGAGTTACAGTACCTACAAATATTAAAGAAGACCTCATGGTTTTATCTCCTCATTTTATAATTTCTAGGTATCCAGACGCAGCTAACGGTGTCCCTTTTAAGCAATATAATAAATCAATATCTGAAGATCTATATAATAAGGCAAAGGAGGTAGTAGAATGGGTAAAGGAAAATCTGCAATAGAAAGTCAAATTAGAATGATAAACCTTGTAAAGGAAATAGTTGAGGAGTTAGCAAGTGACTTCGCTAATCTGGAAGAGGTTTATATCTTTGGCTCTAGAGCTAGAGGAAATTATTTAGATACAAGCGACATAGACGTTATCTTTGTTTTTAAAGGAATAAAAGGAATGAATGTATTTGATAGGATGTACATGGTAAGCAAATATATTAAAGGGAACGTGGATTACGTTGTTTTAGATGAGGAAGAAAAGGATAGAATAAGGGAGAAGAAATTACTTTGGAATAGGGATAAAGGTTTCGTGGATATGAAGGAATTTTTATAGTTAAAAGTATAATTTTATCTGTACAATTTTTTATTCAATTTATCTTCTTCACTATACTGCATAAGCTTATAAATATCAAGGAAAATTATATACTGTGAGTGAAATAAAACAAGTGCTGATAGACCAGAAAACTAGACTGGAAAGAAAATTTGAAAAAGAAAGAATTATTGGAGAGATATTTCAATTTTAAAAAAGTATTTATCTTAACTCATTGCCTGAGATTACGAGGATAAGATGGGGAAACAAAATTCATACCAATATGGAAATTTTTGCTAGATACTGAGACGTATTTGGAAAAACACCAATTACTTCAGCTTATTTTTCAGCCCATCAAGGCAGACTTTACAACAAGCATAATAAGTTTTCTTACCTTTCTTAAGAATTAAAGGAGATCCCCTAATTGCTCCACCGCAATAGTCACACCTCATCTCAACTCTAACGCTTACTTTACCGACCTTTTTATGAGAGAGGAATAAGTACTTCTTCTCATCCTTTATCTTTTTGAGCTCCTCCTCGAGCTCGTTTAAATCCCTGGCGTGAATAACTGCCATTATATTTCCGTCTATTAGTTCAAAACATTCAGCGTCTTGAGGACATTTACTCGTTACTACAAAGGCTGTTACTCCTTCGTTATATTCTACAGTAAATTTTATCCCTTTTTCTTGGAGAGAAGTAATAATCCTAGACACTGTAGGTCTACTTACTTTGAGCTCCTTTGCAATTTCACTTACTGGCATTCTCGAGTTCTCCTTTAATAGTTGTAACACTCTGTATTCAAGATCTCCAAGTTTTACTTCATTTATTTCATTATCCATGTAAGTCATTTTACATTTTGAACCTATTATTTCTTTCTCTTTTTTACCATTTGTTAAAAATAAAATATTAAAAGAAAAGAAAGTATATAAAATTATGATAGACCCGGTTTGTGGAATGGAAGTAGATGAAAACTCTCAGTATAAGACAATGTATAAAGGTAAGGTATATTACTTTTGTTCACCCCATTGCATGAAAGCCTTTCAGAAGGATCCTGAGAAGTATTTAAAGGAAGGGCCTAAGGGAATGCCTAATGAGTAAAGAGGAGGGTGAAAAATTAAGGATAAAGAAAGAGGAGGAATTGAAAGTAGTAGGAATGCATTGTGCTACGTGCGTAAGTACGGTATCTAAATCAATTAAGAGCGTAAAAGGAGTAAAAGACGCAAACGTAAATCTAGCTTCTGGAATTGCTAGAGTAGAAATTGAGAACGCAAGGCTTAAGGATATAGTTGAGGCAATAAAGAAGGCGGGCTATGACGTTGTTACGCAGAAAATCAGCTTTAAGATAGACATTAACCCCGAGGACGCAAGGAAGATTGAGGAAAAAATTGAGGAGATAAAAGGAGTAATAAAAGCCAGCGTTAACCCAACTAACGGTTATGTAATAGTTGAGTTCAATCCTTATTCCATAACCTCAGACGAACTGGCTGAGGAAATTTACAAAAAGACTGGGCACAAGGTAACCAAGGTTAAGAGCGAGGTGACTAACAAAAGCGAAGTTAAAGAAATGCTTGAAAGGCTCATTATAGCGTGGATTTTCACAATTCCTACGCTATATTTCCAATACTCCGGCTTACTTTTCATAGCATTCCTTACCTCAATTCCCGTTCAATTCTATGCTGGATTAAGATATCATTTAGGAGCGTATAGGGCATTAAAGAATAAAACCGCAAACATGGATACTTTAGTTTCCCTCTCAACTAACATAGCTTGGTTTTACAGCGTTTACGCTCTCATAGCTCATCAGCAAGTGTTCTTTGACGTTGCCACTCTCTTAATCTCTTTCATACTAATAGGAAAAACCCTGGAGGCCTACCTGAAGGAGAGGATATCAGTACAAATAACCTCATTAAAGGAAGTGAAAGCAACGTTAGCTGACGGAAGAGTCGTTAAAGCCGGCGAGCTAAAAGTAGGAGACGAGATTATAGTTAAGTCGGGAGAAGTAATTCCAGCAGATGGAATAGTTGATGAAGGTAGTGGAGAAGTTAATGAGTCCATAGTAAACGGCGAAAGTTTACCTGTAAAGAAAGAGAAAGGAGATGCTGTAATAGGAGGTTCGACTTTAATTTCCGGTTACCTAAAAGTTTACGTTACTAGGGCAGGAGAGAGGACTTACATTTCGCAAGTTGTTGAGGCAGTAAATCAAGCACAGACAGCAAGGTTACCTATACAAAACTTGGTAGATAAGGTTGCGTCAATATTTACTCCCTTAATAATAGGAATATCGGCAATAGTGTTTGCAGTTTGGAAATTTATACTAGGATTTAGCACAGAGGAATCCTTGTTATTCTCTGTAGCAACTTTGGCCTCAGCTTGCCCTTGCCCATTTGGTTTAGCTACACCCCTTGCTGTACTAACTTCCGTAAATAGATTAGCAAAAAAGGGGATAATAGTGAGAAACGGCGAAAGCTTAGAAACGCTGAAAAAAGTCGATACTTTCGTTTTCGATAAGACTGGGACTATTACTGAAGGTAAGATAAGTGTAAGAGCTGAAGGAGATAAAGACGCAATATCTTACGCCTCTGCTTTAGAAAAAATGAGCAATCATCCCGTAGCTAAGGCGATATCTTCGATTTCTAACCGAACATTTGAGGTTAAGGATTTTACAGAATTCCCTGGCTCTGGAGTTTATGGCAAAGTTAACGGCCATGACGTGATTGTAGGTAAAAGGGAATTCATATTACAGAACTGTGAAGGAGAAGGTAAGGGAGACGTATTAGTTTGCGTTGACGGTAAAGTTTCAGCGTCTTTTTACTTGGAAGATAAAATAAGGGAAGATGCAGTAAAAGTTATAGATTACTTGAAGAGAATGGGAAAGAGAATAATTATTGCCACAGGAGATTCAAGCGATAATGCTGAAAAAGTTGGTAAAGAGCTTGGAGTTGAGGTCATAAAGGGATTATCTGCAGACGAAAAGGCCGAATTTATTAGAGGTGAAGTTAATAAAGGGAGAATAGTTGCCTTCATAGGAGATGGAGTGAACGACGCAATTGCTCTTAAGGAAGCTAACGTTGGAATCGCTATTTCCTCGGGAACTGATATTGCAAAATATGCTGGAGATATTATTATTCCTAAGGTAGGAGATTTACTCACTTTATTAGAGTACTCGAAGTTAACTGTGAGGAAAATAAAGGAAAACTTAGCCTGGGCATTCGGTTATAACTCAGTACTAGTGCCGATAGCTGCAGGAATACTTTATCCTACGTTATATTTACCTCCAGAATATGCAGCATTGGCAATGTCCATGGATAGCGTAGCAGTATCATTATGGTCTCTAGTTAAGATTTGAAAGTTAGTTAAACTAATAGTTTTTATTTTCTCACCTTCTTCACTACGCTACGTTAGGTAGTCCAATTATGAACGTTTTTATTAGCGGGGCTGAATCCTTTTTCACGTAGATAGAAATCTTTTTGTCTGTTTATAATAAATT
>QEFD01000181.1 GCA_003086435.1 Acidianus hospitalis | reverse complement strand
ATAAAACGCTCACGCCGTTACCAAGTGACCCGTTAAGAGTGGCGTTTGCTAACGTTACCCTGGAGTGGAAAGATAGTAAACCAGTCCTAATACTTGACCGTGGTGAGGACAGTTTTGCGTATCATTACATACCTCACAAAATCAATATAGAGGAGTTACAGAAAGCTAACGAAAAAGCAGTACAGAAAGGAGAGATAACGATAGGCGATATTGAAGAATTAGCACGACGTTTATGCCCTAAGAGTCTAGAAGCTTTCAAACAGTGGGTAGGCGATAAGTGGGTATTGCTTTTTGAGATTATCGGCTATACGTTATATCCAGACGTGAAATTTAAGAAGGCTTTCATGTTATTGGGTGATACAGACGCGGGTAAGACTACTTTCATTAAATTAATAAAGGATATATTGGGCGTAATGAATTATTCGGCTGAATCCATGGGGGAATTATTTGACCCAGACAACCGATTTGTTACGATTAACTTATTCCATAAATTAGCGAATGTGACCAGTGAGACTAAGGAGTACAGTATAGACGATATTGATAGGTTTAAGAGACTCACGGGTGGGGATCCTATAACCGCAGACGTGAAATTTAAGAAACCGGTAACTTTCACACCTTATGCTAAATTAATTGTGGCCTCTAACAAGTTACCGAATGTTAGAGATAGAAACGATAAAGCGTTTTGGAGAAGATGGCTAATAGTAAAGTTTCCGCATACATTCCCTAATGACGACGATTGGTATAAGAAAACTTTCACTGAACAAGAGATGGAAGGTGTTTTAACGGTATCAATTATGGCAATTACACGCGTGTTTATGCAGAAAAGGTTTGACTTTGAGCAGACGCCCGAACAAATAATGGACATGTGGTTAGCGAATATTGACACAGTATACCGTTTCGTGAAGGACAATATAGAGAAAGGCGTCATAACACTAGACCCCAAAAATGGCGATTTGTGGGTAGAAAGAGACAAGTTATATGGCATGTATTTGGAATACTGTCTCGATATAGGAGAGAGAGGAGTAGGAAGGAAGGCATTTGCACGCGTTTTACATGAGTATTTCGGGGTAACTACAGACAAGAAGAATAATGGAAGTGTTAGGGCATTTGTAGGAATTGCGGTAAACGAGATAGAAAAAGCACAACTAGACCAGGGATATGAGAACGCGTTTGATGAGTTCATTAATTACGTTAAGAACAATAACGGCGCCATTAAGGAGTTTTGGGAAATAGTCCAGGACTTTAATGGCGATAATGCAAAGGCGAATAGGTTTATCACGTGGTGTGAGAGGAAAAGGTTCTGCTATCAGAAAGGGATAGACAAATGGGAAATAAGAATGTGGTAAGTATTCAATTTTTTGAAATTCAATTTTTCCACGATGCTTGGTGTAATACTGGACGTAATCCTGATTTTCACTTATTTTTTTAATTACCATACACGGTTTTGTAGGTAAAGGAAAAAATATAGAAAATTGGGATTACGTCCAGTATTACGGCACACTCGTGATAATATTACAACACTGGTGGTGAATTCGCTGAATTTATCTAACGCAATTCTCTCCATCAAGCCGTGCTTTTGAATTTTCTAACTGCAGCAGTTTAGACGAAATTCAGTTTTTTGCATAAATGAGGAATTGTTAACATCTTCTTTCAATCACGTGAGCGATATGATAATTAACAGTCCTTAAATAGCCCCACGTGATAAATATAAATGGGCTGAGGGAATGGGTAATAAAGTTTTCACATTTGGTGATATAAGAATTCGTGAGGTTAAGGGAAAGTATTATGTTTACTTAATAGAGAAGGGTGACGGCGGTCAGAGAAGAGACCGTTACGTAGGTTCCTTA
The DNA here is from genome assembly GCA_003086435.1 of Acidianus hospitalis. Lineage (GTDB taxonomy): Archaea > Thermoproteota > Thermoprotei_A > Sulfolobales > Sulfolobaceae > Acidianus > Acidianus hospitalis. The sequence continues at coordinate 1,667 of QEFD01000181.1, read as the reverse complement.
GATAAGGTCGTGGAAATAGCATTGGGGGTATTAGGGGGTACCCCCCTAATAGCCGGGCAGGGATTCGAACCCTGGTCGACGGGGCCAAAGCCCGCCATCCTTGACCGCTAGACGACCCGGCTAAATTATTATTTTTTACATTCACCTAATAAGCCTTTCTCCACTAAAGCAATTAACTACGCTGATAAACTTTTAAAGTTATTAACCAAAATTTAATATGCCGCCGTAGCTCAGCGGGTAGAGCGCCGGCCTTGTAAGGCCTACTAAGAAAGCCGGCGGTCGCGGGTTCAAATCCCGCCGGCGGCTCTAGTGAAAATCATGAATCCCAAGATTGAGGAGAAAATAGCACAAATGAGATGCGAGAATAGACCGGTAAAACAAATTGCTAAGAAGCTAGGAGTAAATAGGGACGACATAGAGGCTGTAATTAAAAAGTGGATTTCTTATACTGATGAATACCTTAAGGAACTTGTTAAAAATAGGAAAGTTAAGAACTCTAAAGCAGATCCAGGATTTATAGTAAATGTGACGACAAGTGTGGAAGAATTACTTAAAAATGATGACGTTCTAGATTATATTGCTTTGCATATGTCTGACTATCACGATAGGCTAATGGATTGCATAAGATACAAGGTTTACATTTACCTTAAGCAGAAAGGTAAATAGACATTCATATTTTGCGTAAAGTTAGCTAAAGATTATAAATATAATATATGTTGAAATAACAAAAAACATGATATTCTCATGAAATGCGATATATTTTTACTATCTTTCATGTTTTTATCTTAAGTACAAATTAATCAATCATTGATATCCACATGATTGACATGCAAATTCCAGCAAAAGCTGAAGCATATAAGCCCACAAGTGACAAACTGTATCTCCAGGGTATTTTCTCATAATATTTGTACATTTTCGATCACCAAGTGTAATCTTTCACTTTAATTGCTTCTTTTCATAAGATATCGCTAAAATGAAACCAAAAAGTAATGCGTAAGATAAGATATTAAGTAATAAGCAATATTTTTCATATTGTATTAAAGTAAAAGTAATGAGATTAACAATTGTATAACCTCCTAGAAATACTGATTGCAAAATCTCGTATTTATTTACAGTTAGTTCTGCATTGTATTTTTTAATCATATATAATGATATTGTAATATATGCAATAACTGCTAATATAAAACCTGCTACATAAAATGAAACTAAATATGCAGTAGAGTAAATGAATACAAGAGATATTAATAACAACGCTATTATAGAATTAACAATCATAAATAAAGTATAAATTTTATATCTGGATATAATCAAATATGGCGAAAACATTATAAAATAAAGTAATAATATAGAATAGCCCAAATACATAATATAGTTTGGAATTAATTGCCTGAAGATTGCCGTTTTCAGCAGTTTCCGATAAACCGTGAAGTTTATATACTTTAATGGTAAATATGAGTACAGTCACACCAGATGTGGATGGGTTTTCCCGAAAGGTGTGGCGATAACTCGAAGATGTGCGGGTTTCCCCATCAGATGGCAACACTCTGATGGGTGGGGTTATCCCGCTAAAGGGGCGGAGGGGTAACGGGTTTCCCCGTGACTCTGTTGAAGCCCAAGGGCTGAGGATTGGATACAAATTCATGAAAATTCAATGAAGCCCAAACCCC
>QEFD01000180.1 GCA_003086435.1 Acidianus hospitalis | reverse complement strand
GTGTATAAGATTTTCTAACGTGGTAAAGAGGTTTGGCAATATTTTAGCACTCAATAACGTAAGCTTTTCAATCCCATGTATGGGGAGGTATGCGTTGCTTGGTCCTAACGGTGCAGGTAAGTCTACAACTCTTAAAATCCTCGCCGGGTTGATTACGCCGGATTACGGTGAGGTCTTAATTAAAGGGTTAAAGCCTGGGACTATGGAGGTAAAAAAACCTTTTAGGTTATTTACCAGAAGACCCTATGCCTTATAGGGCTATGACGGTAAGGGAGAATTTAGAGTATATAGCGGCATTGAGGGGTTTACCGAACCCTAAAGAAAGAGCTGAGGAAATGATGGAAATGTTTGACTTAAAAGAGTACGAAAATATCCAAGCCGGAAAGCTGTCTAGGGGCAATATTCAGAAACTCTCTCTGGCCTTAGTCTTCCTTCATAACCCGGAAATAGTACTACTCGACGAACCGTTAAACTACTTAGATATTCCTACACAAGAAAAGGTTATAAACGAACTTAAGACTATGAAGTCGACTTTTCTAATCTCAACTCATATAATGTCGATAGCGACTAGGCTTACAGATCACGTAATCATGATTAATAGGGGTTCAATTGTATGGCAAGGTGAAATAAATCAACTTAAAGCAATGGCTAAGGAGGACGAGCCTATTGAGACTGTTGTAGCTAGGTTAATGACTTTAGGTGGTTAAAGTGCTATGGAAACTGGTAAAATTTCTGGTACTCTCGAGGGTTGGTAAGCCCACTTTAGTTCTATTAGTAGCCCTAGGCATATTGACAAGTTTACCACTCCTCCTACTCCACTATAATAAGGAAACTTCGTTAACTTATTCATATTTTGGGTTCTTTTTCACAATCTTCCTTACCTTATCACCACTGTTTGCACCACAAAAGGGTTCCTCAACACCTGGGATTATCAAATCAGATGTGGACTTTTTATTTCAATTGCCAATTGATAGCAAATAGCTGGCCTTAGGACTATTATAAGTAATATAATAGTAAGTTTGTTTTTCATGGTCGCGATAAACACCTTATTTATCCCATCACTAGGACTTTTAGCATTCTCTACTTTATTTCTGATAAGCCTAATACCCCCTTCATTATCAGTGATAACATATAGTTTGCCTCTTAAAAGTAGGATCTCCATTACTTTCCTAATAGTGTTGTGGGATGCCTCTGCGCTTATGGGAAACCCGTTCTCTCCTTTATCGATGTTTTTTCGGTTATTACGAGGGTTATTTTCTACTAGCACTTCTTGACGTATTATTGCTCTATTTAGCAATAACTAGATTTAATACGGTAGGACTAGCCTCAAGTTACTTTGCCCCAGAAGAGAAGGAAGTAATGAAAAGTATAAGTTTTTCGACGTCAACCCCCTTTATGGTAATGTTAATTAAAAACTTGCATTTCTTTGAAATAGGCGGTAGGAGTAACATTTTAACGGCTCAAACGTTTATCGTAAGGAGAGTTGACGTGCGTTGGCTTATATTAGTTTTTACTATTATAGGTGTAGTGTTTTTGGTACTTCTCAAAATCATATATAGCCCAGTAGTAAATCCCACAGTAATAAAAACAACGTATTATACAATAATTGCTAATACTACGTATTATACAATAATTGCTTCTTCCATACTCATACCATATATGGTCATGTTCTTCTTTGTGAGCTCTGCATTCGCTTTTGAACCTTTATGGTTATACCTTAGTATAATGACACCACTGGAGCTAGCGAGAAACTATATTTCATCTAAAATAATAGCTATTGAGGTTGTACTCTTACCTTATATTATTCTTATAGGTATTGCAGAAGGTCCTATAGTAGCTATGGATTTACTGATAGGAATCCCGCTTTCAATAATCTTTGTGATTTCAACATCAGCAAGGATTTACCCAGTAAATCTCGCTCAAGGGAGGGTTAATATGACACCTTCGTCAATTCTCTTCGGTTTTAATTTTTTTATCCCAGTACTTGGTAGTGTGGCCGGTGCTTTTGGAGTAACTTTTGGAGTAATTAGCTTATTAGTAATTTATTTAGTATTCCTAGCTATTATATCACTTCCCTTTATGTTCTCTGAGGGATATTGGAAGAAAACATTTGAAAGGTACATTACTATGATATAATGTAGTTTAAATCACAAATAAATGCACACTTTTTTATTTATATTAGATCTTTTCAACTAAAAATTAATTAAGAATGGTATCACGCGCCAATGCGGGTTATGTCTGTAACACATTTACGTAACTTATCCTTACTTTTAATTGCTTCTAATCCCTTTGGAGGGTGCCACTGTGAAGTCTATGAGAGTTGTGAGGTGGAGGAGGGCACCCAATGAAACTCCCCATGTCCTTGAAGGGAGTGGTTTAACTACCGCTCCCGTAGACGGCATGGGGAGGGAGAAGGAGTGATGAGGCCGAGTGATTAATAGTCACGAAAAATGACTATTAGTCACGATGAAGGCCGAACTCTAAGCGAAAAATGTGAGCTCCGTGCTGTTGGAGTCCGATGTCTCACGGGTTATCACATTAAATCAAGAAGTGTGGGGGCAAATGGAACGTTATATTAGCGGTCATATAGAATAGAAGGCTGAATTCATTAAGTCCGGTTCTTAGATTTGAGCTAAAGTATAAACATTAAA
>QEFD01000179.1 GCA_003086435.1 Acidianus hospitalis | reverse complement strand
ATAAAAATCTTAGAGGAGTCTAAAAGAATAATAGTAATTGCAGCAGGAACTAGTTCCCATGCAGGATTATATTTCTCTTTACTCGTCTAAGATTTTTATTGCGTTTTTAACGTCTTCAATGTCAGAAATTATTCCTGAGATAGTGTCATCGACTGCTCTCGGGCTTTCGTGAATTTCCTTGAGCATTCAATGAGATTAGAACAAATAACGAAACCCCTATGTCCTTCAACCATCTTTAAATCTACGTTACTAAAGAAGATCTTACACAAACCAATAAGCTCGCCGAAATCCCAATACTTCAACTCAATTTCTGCCTTCCTTCCAGAAATCAAATCTATATAAAGCCTCTTAAACATACCACGATATTCGTCGTAACCCTCATGAATAGATAACAAAATCTTATCCTTCCTAACTCTTTCAGGAAGAATTTCCTTATACCCTGAGGTAATGATATAATCATAAAACATGTTATGCCCTTGAATTATTAGACTTCCTCCAGAATTTAGGGAAAGCTTAGAAGATAATATAAACTTAGCCATATCAAAAGTTGAGAAGGTCGCATGAGAATTACCATACATTAAAATTATATCAGCCTTTATACCAAGCTTATGTATTTCCCTTGCATCAATAACGTAAGTTTCTGCCTCAAAACCTAATTCGTCTCTAGAAAACTCCTTAGCTTTCTCTAAAGCCTTAGGCCTTAAATCAGTAATTATAAGCCTAACTTTAAAACCTTTAGACAAAAGATTCTTAGAAAGGGCTATCCCACCAATTCCGGTACCTCCAGCCACCTCTAATATCGTCAAACTACTCTTATTTACTTCCATTGCCATTTGCCTAAACTCCTTTAATGCCCTGTCATATCTATTCCTCGATTTATTAATATCCTCTTCCCACTCAACGAGCTCTAGAACTTCGGAAAGTTCGCTCATATACAGAATTATTACAATAGAATATTAAAACCTTCAAGCGTAAAATTATGTCCATCTTCCCCGGCTTAACTACTATTCATTATATTATTTTTGTTAATATAATTGTAATTAAAGTAGCAATTATTCCGCCCATGAATCCAAAGAAGTGCGTCCTCATATCATTCCTTAAATCATCAATACGTTTGTTCAGGGCATCAATCTTAGCATCCACATAACCCTTTAGCTCATTTTCTAGTGAGTTAATATCAGCCTTCAACTCCTTCCTTAGGTTATCCACTTCTTTCCTTACATTATCTATATCATTCTTCGTAGCTACATCCTTAATTACGCTATTTAGAACTAGAATTTTAATCTCGTCGTCCTGAGCAATACCAACAGCTATCCTTTTAACAAATTCCTTATATGCATTCTCATCCTTATCAAACTCTTCTAGCATTTGCTTTGTTAAACTCACATTAATAATATATTATCCCAGAATTTAAAAACACTAGAGAGCAAAACAAAGTGCAAATTCTCTTAAATTTATTACTTCTGGGGCAGAAGTTAAATTCTGGGGCAGAAGTTGTTATTTGACGAAAGACCAAAAGATAGGAAAGAAGACCTATTTGACAGAGAAAGAGAAGTTGAGGAAATAATAAACAATATAAAAAGACCCCTACTACTCATCTCAGGGGTTAGAAGGATAGGTAAAACCTCAGTACTCCTAGTTTCACTAAACGAAGCTAAAGAAAATTACATACTCATCGACTGCAGGAAACTAAAAGAAAACTACGGTAGAAAAGAACTATACTCACTATTCTCTGAAGCATTATCCTCAAAATTATCCTATTTAAAAGACGTCCTAGAGAAAGTCAAAGGGATAAGTATAGCAGGAAATTACGTTGAAATAAAATGGGGAGGGAAGAACTACATATCATTATCAAGCCTCTTCGACGAGCTAAATAAAAAAAGATTAATCATAGCAATAGACGAAGCACAGAGACTAAGAGGGCCATTAAGTAAAGAAATAAAAGATGCCATAGCTCACGCTTACGACTACGATAGAAACTTAACTTTCATTCTTACCGGTTCAGAAGTAGGTTTATTGCACGAATTAATAGATGTGGAAAACGAAAACTCCCCGGTTTACGGAAGATATTATCTAGAAATAACTCTGGACAGATTTAACAAGGAAAGGAGCAGAGAATTCCTACAGAGAGGATTCCAAGAGATCTCAATAAAGGTTGAGGATAAAATTATTGAAGAAATAGTAAATTATTTCGATGGAATACCAGGCTGGCTAACATTTGCAGGTAACGAATACGCAACAAAGGGAAAAATTGAAGAAGTAAAGAAAACTGCAGTAAAAGTTGCAAAAGGAGAACTAGAAAACCTAATCGAAGAAAAAACAAAAAAGGTATCTTACATAACGGGGAAAAGATATAGGAATGCATTAAAATGTATTGCAAAAGGAGAAAACTCTTGGTCTAAACTACTCTCTTGCATGGAAAAAGAAGAAGGTTCAACAATCTCCACAAGCGTATTAGATAATATAATACAAAACTTGGAAAAAATGAGCATAATAAAAGATTACGAGTTCCTAGATCCAGTATATAAAGAAGCATCAAAATTATTATGAAAATCTAATAATAAATGTGTAGGATATTTTATCAGCTATATATTCTATATATTTTACGCTTTTTACTTTATCTATATTAGTTATACTTAAATTCCGTTTTCCTCATTATCTCACAAATGAAATTAACAGATGCGTTCAAACCCTTGGACGACAAAAAATTCGACATGTTCCACATAAAGAGCTTACTAACTACGGGTATGGGAGTATTTACAGACGGCTATCTATTATCTTCAATAAGCTTAGTAATCCTAGACGTAATGTCAACATTCGGAATAACAAAATCAAATCCATCATACACTTTCTGGCTAGGAGTATTGGACGGAACAGTATTCATAGGAGCAGCACTTGGAGCAATCATCTTCGGAATATTAGCTAACAAAGGAAGAAAAACCTTTTACGGAGTAGACGTTGCCCTAATGACGATAGGTGCACTACTGCAAGCATTCGTTACTTCACCCACAGAATTAGCAATAGTGAGATTCCTGGTTGGAATAGGCACGGGGGCAGACTACGTGTTGTCTCCGTTAATAATGGCAGAACACTCTAACGCAAAAGACAGAGGAAAATTAATTGCCTTAGGTTTCGGCCTAATGTGGTCATTAGGTGCAATAACTGCATCATTACTTTACTTAGGAATATCACCTTTTGTTACGCCGTCGACGCTCTGGAGAATAATATTAGCAGCAGGAGCAATTCCGGCAGCATCAGTAATTTACTTAAGAAGAAAAGTACCAGAAACAACTAGGTACTTACTAAGAATAAAAGGAGACGTAAAACACTTTGAGACTGTAGTAAAGCAAATAGCAGGAAAAACAGTAAACGTAAATGAAGATTTAAAGGACAAAAATCCCTTACTCATATACTTCAAAACCTCGGGAAGAATATTTGCAGTAGCTGCGATATTATGGTTCCTTTACGACCTAACGGGTTATGCTAACGGACTATTCGGGCCAACTTTAATAGCAAGGTCAATAGGAATTTACAACCCAGCAATATTCTCCCTCATAGTATCAGCAGTTTTCGGCTTCCCTGGTAAATTCACTGGAATTTCATTAATTGACAAAGTAGGAAGAAAACCATTACAAGCTTTAGGCTCATTGGGAGAAGGAATATTCTTAGTAGCTTTCGCTTTGCTACTGCCGAAGGAGGCATTTCTTCCCGCAGGATTACTACTAGTAATTTACGGACTCCACGAGTTCACGGGAAGTGTCGGACCCGGAATAATAAGCACTGCAGGTATGCTAGGAGTAGAATTGGCACCGACAAAAGTAAGGAGCATAGTACAGGCTATAACAGTAGCCTCAGGAAGAACTGGAGCAGCAATAGCGTCATTCTTATTCCCCGTGCTCTTCATATCAGTAAGCAAAGAGGTAGCAATGATGTTCTTTGCAATACTAATGCTAATTGCTGCAGCACTAACCTGGTTCGGAGTACCAGAAACCAAAGGGAAACCCCTAGAATTAGCAAGCCAAGAAGAAGGAATTAAGGAAAACATTACAATAAAAAGGGAATAAAGAAGAAGAAGAAGGAAGAAAAAGTTAGTAATGTGTTTTTATTATTTTTCTTCTCTTTGTATTATAATACTAGATAAATATATCCCTCTTGGATCCTCTTTATTATCTCCTTTAAAGACGCTGGCACGTAAATTACTCCCGGCGCTAGTTCCTCTTTAGTTATATTCCTAGCCTCCATTGACGTTCCGCAAGCTACTACCTTAACTTTCTCATTCTTCAACAGAGGAGCAATCCTATTCCTCTGAGTAACTGCCGCAATTCCACCGTTCAAATAAACAACTTCTTCAGTCTCAGGCATTTCAGATAAGTGAGACTATAGCACTTTCACGTAACTTTTAATTACTGTGGAGAGGTATCTAGCACCTAGTGACTGAAATATTCAGCATGAGCAGGTGTTATTAAGTAAGGGAGGGGAAGGTTGTTGAGGTTAACGGTAGGTGGAGAATACCTTACAGCGAAATTGAAAGATTACTGTCCGGCGG
>QEFD01000178.1 GCA_003086435.1 Acidianus hospitalis | reverse complement strand
TCCCTAGTTTCTTCTTTCCACGAGTTAAGTACTTTTCTCACTTCGTCACAGCTTATATTCAACGTCTTCGCTATGAAAATTACCGGCTTATTATGACATCTCCAGTAAGCTATTTCCTTTTCTAAATCCATGTAAAGAAAAATACCGGAGTAAGTTTAACGCTTTTCTATTTAACCATATCTCCTTAATTTCTCGAACAACAACCAAGAGGCTTTTGAAGCAGACTCCAATGACCTCATTGTAGGATAAAGGTTCCATTCAAATTCTCCGTGAGCTAATAAATTCCTTACGTTAATCGCTAACCTAAAAGCTAAGCTAGTCTTATCATCCATAAACCTTTCAGCCCAGGCTAAAAGAGAACCTTGAGAATAAGGAAACACTTCGCCGTTAACTTTTACCTTATATTTACTCCAGCCCTTTCTTTTCAGGAGTAATTTAAGTTTACGATAATCCAAGTTTTTCACCTTAACCTTCTTTTTTCCATATTTTATATATTCGGCCTTCTTTAACCATTCACTATATAAGACCCTCAAAGACATTTCCATAACTAAGTAAATTTCTAAAGTAGCGATCTCGTTAAATCCCCCTATTTCTAAGAGTTTGATTGCTCCAGATTGTATTTTTCTAACTTTTTCAGGCAAATCGTCATGTATTTCTCCAGGGCCCAGAATTATATAAGGAATATTTGCTAAAAATACTCCTACTACATCCTTCTTTTTATCAACTTTTATTTTCTCTTCTCCATCTATTATTACATACTTATCCTTATATTCAATTTTATCTAAAACTTCGTCAAGGATTTCGTCATCTCCAGATTTCTTATACTGGAAGAAATCGTCAATTGCTCTGATAATTTTTTTCTTTAACACAAATAGTTTTATCTAAATTGGCATTATAATCTTATCCATGCCTGGAGGAAGAGGTAGAATAGGAGTAATTATTCCAGCAAATAATGCTGCAATGGAATACGACTTGTGGAAAATGGCTCCGGAAGGAGTTACAATACATGTTACCAGAATGAAGCCTACAAAGGGTTGTGAGCCTACTGACGTTGAGGCTTTTAGACAGGAAATTAAGGAAACTTACTACTTACTACACGAAGTTTCCGACGTAATAATTTACGGTAGAACTTATGGGACTCATAAGCACGGTAACATTATTAAGGAAATAATTAAGGATGTCGTAATACCTGAAGAAGCTGTAGTTGAAGTACTAAGAAAGTTAGGAGTTAAGAAGGTTTGGGTGGGTACTCCTTATATAAAGGAGAGGACTTTGGAGGAAGTATCGTGGATAAAATCGCAAGGATTTGAGGTAACTGGCTTTGACGGTCTAGGTAAGATTAAGGGTGTTGATATTTCAAATACTCCGGTATTTACAATCTACAGATTAGTAAAAAGGAATTTGGAAGACGTACTTAAGGCAGATGCTGTTTACATTGCTTGCACAGCATTATCAACTTTTGAGGCATCACAATACTTGCACGAAGATTTGGGAATGCCTATTGTAACAGAAAACGTTGCAGCAATGTGGAAGGCTTTGCAAAAGATTAAAGTGAAAGGTATTACGCCAGGGTTTGAATTAAGATAGAAAACTTTTATAATGACAGAATGTAGTGATGCTTGTGAATAGAATAATAATAGGAATCTTGCTGATGCTGATATCTATCTCAGCATTAGTATTTTATTCGCAAGATCATTATAAAGAGGTAAAATTGAACCCAAATGACGGATATACGATGAGAATTAACTCGCCAATAACCTTCATTTATTATAAAATATGCGGAGGAAACGTTAGCCTAAAAATTATTAATGGATCTGTCATAAATACTTATGGGGCAGACGGGAAGTACATTGCTTTAGTTAAAAGTAATGGTCAAAATAGTTTGCTAGTATTTTTAAATAACAATAATCAAACCATAAGCGTAGTCAAGTATACTATAGAAGCCTTATGCAGTAGTAAATTTTACGAATTCCTTTTCTCTGTCCTATTATTCATAATAGGAGCAGGAGTAGTTCTCGTTGAGATAAGGAAGAGAAAATAAAGCGAGTGTTTACCCATCACATAACTTCTTAATGACTCACGCACATTCGCCTTAGTTGAGGGAAACGCTACTATCCTTCCATCTAACTTTTATCACTCTCCTCCTCGTGAGTAGTCATTAGTTATACGATAATCAATAAAATGCATTAATAATGTCGCATAAACATGATATGTACTAAAACTATATTTAGTCAATTAAAAATAACGAGACTAAAAGAGTTAATTCTTTTCAGATTAGTTTTATCGGATTATATTCATTATATATTAAAAATACATTTATTCTAGTTTTTATTTATTCATTACAGACAATGGTAACAATGTAAACTTAATTTAGATAGCTCTCTAAAAAGATTTATCAAAAAGTTAGAAAACGTATATATTTCAGACGATATAAAAAATATATTCCCTAAAAGTTCATTAACATGCATGAGTTCAGTTTCAAAAGGTTTAATTAACTTAGTTAATGCTGTATTCCAATTGGATAAAGACTGGGTAAGCAGAATAACGATGGCAATGATAGTACTGAGCTTAGTCTGGGGAATTCTAGGTATCATTGATGCATTGATGGTAAGAATTCAAGAACTAAGTTGGGGAGTGTCTCAGACTCTTGTTCTAACTTCACAAGAGTATTATGCAGGAATAGGATTACATGCAATGAGAGACTTATTCGGCTTTGCAGTACAGTTGGAAATTGCTATCTTTGTATTTCTATCTTACAAGATATTACACTTCCAACCAAGAGCAAAGTGGTTCCTTAATATCGGATTCATATTATTTAACATAGCATTCATGTTACTTGAAGGACCAATAGTTGCGTATCCAACGTTCAACGATAATTACTTCCCAGCAGAGAGCTGGTATTACTTGTCACCTTATGGATTACCTGCATATTCACAAGACGTAGTATCTCCGCTATGGTTCTTCGGCTGGGAATTAATGGATATAGGTGTTTACATATATGTTATATGGATAATTTATCACTATTATCTTGCAACTAAGACGTACAAAGAAAAACTACCAATATTTGGAGTCTTCGTATTAATGACATCATTAATGATAGCAATAGGATGGAGCGGAGAAGTTGCAGCTAATACATGGGATATATTAAACTACTATGGGCTTGTAGGACTAAACGTAATATCCAACCAAATTGCCTTCGGAATATTATGGCACTCAATCGTGTACATAACTTGGATGCCGGCAGTTGGTGCAATGTATTACTTAATACCTCTCTTAGCCGGAAGACCATTATATAGCGATAAAATGGGAAGAGTAGCAGCACTCTTATACTTAGTATTCTCTAATAACGTGCCAATACACCACTTATACATGGTAGACTTACCAGTATACTTGAAAATTTTACAAGAAGTATTAACATATGGTGTCGTTGTACCATCAATGATGACGTTCTTCAACTTATGGGCAACGGTTAAAGGAGCGCAAGTAAAGATGAACTTGATTACGGCATGGATATCAATTAGCTTTGCAGGAGCAATAGCTGCTGGAGTAACAGGGATTGCAAATGGTGATATAAGCTTTGACGCAATAATCCACGATAGTATGTGGGTAGTTGGACACTTCCACGCAATGATATTCTGGTCAATTGTTCCAGCAGGATTTGCAACTCTCTATTACATGGTACCAATGCTAACCGGAAGAATGTGGTACTCCAACAAGTTAGGCTGGATTCATATGGTAGGTTACATGATAGGAACAGCAATGGTAGTAGTAGGCTTCGATGCGCTAGGATTAGCTGGACTAGTAAGAAAGGCAGAAATTTACCCGTTAATTTCTGCTTATGTTACTCCAGAAATAATAGCAAGCTTAGGGGCAATGATTGCTGATACATCAACCCTATTATGGTTAGGAGACCTAGTATTAACACTATTAAAAGGAAAGACGCAGAATTTTGAGGGAGTAAGTTTAGATAATGCAGTATCATTCATAGCATCAACGTTAGAAGCACCAAGATTAGATAAGATAGAAGTACCTTTACATAACGTAAAGTCAGCATTAATAAGGGCATTTGAGAAGAAGTAACTCGTTATTATTTACCCTTTTTCTTTTTTATGAAAGCTTCTTTTTCCTTAAATCAATCATATACTGTATGAGAGCAATAATAATCGGTGCTGGACATAACGGACTTATTGCATCTTACTATTTAAGAAAGGCAGGCTTTGATGTATTAATTTTTGATAATAAATTCGGAGGAATGACTGACACTACGTCGATAAAAGGAGTTAAAGTAAGTAGAGCGTCTTACGTGCTAGGTTTAATGCCAAGAAAATTCATAGATGAATTTGAAATTCCAATAATTGAACAAGACCCAATACAAACAATATGGTTAGAAGATAGGATAATTCCCTTCTGGAGAGATAAGGAAAAGAGGATGAAAGAATTGGTAAACGCTGGGGAAGATAAGTTTCCGGAATTTGAAGAGAAAATCTTGAGGTTTAAGAAACTTCTGGAGGAAAAGTTTACTTTTGTAACTACTCCTCCTTCAGAAAAAGAGGTTATAGAAGAAGCGAAAAATGCCGGAATAGAAGACGTTATGAGGCCTTCAAAAGAGTTCCTATCAAAGTACCTTTCGAGAGATCTGCACGATTTCTTCATTTATCCTGGAATGGAAGATTCTCCTGCATACTTAGTAGCTTATTTTTACGATGATTGGTCTTTCGTAAAAGGCGGTATGGGAACTGTTGCTGAAAAGATCTTTGAGAAGGCTAACAAGCTAGGGGTTAATTTCGTGAGCGAAAGGGTGAATAAAATTCTTGTTGAACATGATAAAGCAGTGGGAGTTAAGGTTGGAGATAAAGTTTACAAGGCAGACGTTATTTTATCTACCGCTAGTCCTGCTGAAACGATGAAATTAGCCGAATATGATCATAAATTTACTCTAGGTAAAAATAAGTGGGTAAAATATAATGTGATCTTTAAGGAATTTCCTAAGGTATACGAGAGGATAAAGAATTTCATTAATTCTATAATAGACTTTGAGGGCGGAGAAGTCGTAATTCCTTCAACAGTTGACGACAGAGGAGGAATAGTAATGGAGTTCATGGGTAACTATGAAGAAGTGATTGAAAAGTTCAAAGGCGAAATAGTTTACGTAGATAAATTGAACGCAAGAATTGCGGAAGAGATTTATAATTTACCTGCAGGTAATTTAAACCATTTACCGATGAGGGAACCGTATTTATTTGACGGTAGGCCGGAGAAAGGTTGGGGGTATAAAACTCCTATAAAGGACTTGTACTTAGGAGGAGCTGGAACTTACCCTGGAGGCCAGGTCTCTGGCATACCGGGTTATAATTCAGCAAGGCTAATAATTAAGGAGAAGTTAGGAAAGGATTTTGCTTAATGGAAGCTTTTTAATTTCTCCCTTTAACACGATTTTATGAAATTTTACTTAGGAACTACTAGCAAACTAAAGCTTTCCGCAGTCGAGGAAGTGCTTAAGAACTACGTAACTGATTACGAAATTTTAGCATTTAATTCTCCTTCTGGAGTCCCTATAACTCCATGGAACGAGGAAATTATAAAAGGCGCAAGAAATAGAGCCGAAAATTTGAGGAAGAAATTTCTTGATAATGACGGGATATATGTAGGTTTAGAAAGTGGACTCGTAGAGAGGTTTGGCAGTGTATATGAAGAGACTTGGTGTGTAATAATTTTTAGGGAAAAAGAATTTTCAGCATATTCCAGCGGTTTGAGATTACCTTCAGAAATTGTTGAGAAAATTAGACAAGGAATTCCTCATAGTGATATTATGGACGAGATTTCGAGAAAATTTAATTCCTCACCAAAAGACACTTGGGGGTTATATACTAAGTTTAAGTTAACAAGGAAATGCGAAATAAAAGAAGCTTTTAGGAATGCACTCGTAATGATGCTAACTTGTGAACAAGCCTCAATTATTTAATAAAAGATTAAGCAAAGGGTTATGAAGCGAATAGCCTTAACTGCTTTAATATCTAGGATCGCCAATAATATTATACTCACATTATCGCCAGTAATTGCTAAGATTGATTATCATTTTCCGTTGGGAAGTCTAGGAATAATAGAGGCAATAGTATTAGTTTCTATTATAATATCAATGTTGTCGATAAATCTTATTTACTCAAGAGAAATACTACTCCTATCCTTTATTCTCTTATCAGTTTCGTTAATTTTGCTTAACATGCATAATGTGAGCATTTTCTTCTTGTCCTTAATCCTTGCAGGCACATCATTTGGAGTAATTATTCCTTCAATGACTACTATTGCCTCGAGCATTGCTGACGATTACCATTCAAACGCTAGATTGCTTAAAATGTACACGTTCGGTTTAAGTATAGGTGCAGTAATTAGTGCACTTCTAGAGGCAATCTCTCTTGGAAATCCTATTTTCCTCTTAATGGCTATTTCTGCCTTAAATCTTTACAATGCATATTTTTACTACTTAAATTTTAGGAATAAAGCAAAAAAGTCCATGATTTCTTTTCGCATAATATTTAATAAAAGGCTTTGGATCGCAAATATGATCAGTTTACCTTACGATATACCAATAGCATTCATTAACGTTTATCTAGCTTTGTTAGCTCACTACTATTATCACGTGAGTATTTCGCTTGGTTTCTTATACTTCTTCGTATTCCTTTTAGTAGCGTCGTTATCTAGGTATCTTATTTATAGGCTTGAGTTAGAAGAAAGTAAAATGAGGATTTTCAGCGCTGTGATGACAATTTTAGGTTCTATTTTGTTGATGGTTAATAATCCTTTCTTTCTACTTTTTGGCATAATATTTCTAGGATTTCCGCATGGATTATTCTTGACTTTGTCCAGCTTAGTTATAGCGAGAGAATTTAAAGATGAGAAAGATAAGAACTTAGCTAATTCGATAAACCTGCTTTTTCATTATGCCGTGTTTATAATAACTCCTCTAATAATAGGTTTATTTATAAATATAAGCATATTTTATGGCATATTAGCTTTCGTAGTGCTATCTATAGGTTCTTCCTTGTTACTTATGAGTAAGAATAATTATAAAGCCTAAAGTAGACCAGTGAAGTCAATTTAGTATTTCTTGAGAAATCTAGAAATCAAGTTGATTATTCCTACAGCTAATGAAAACCAGTAAGTAAATGTTGGATAACTTTGTATAAGCATTGTTATTTGATATCCTGAGTCTGTAAATTCTACGCTTTCCTGCCCTATAATGAAAAATGGATAAGTAACGCCTTGAATGAAGTGCGAAAGTATATAATTAAATATGATGTAAATTATCACTGGATCTAGAATATAAAATAGTGAAGCCCATGCTATTAGTAAGTAATTTCTTTTCTCGCCTCTTCTAAGAATCAGATATAGGGAATACAAGGAAACAGCTATAACATAAAATCTGAACGCAAAAAGTATCATATTAATAAAATTGGAAATATACAAATACTGGCCTTCAAGGCAAATATTTAAAAGAAATAAGGAATCATCGATCTTAATAATTCCTCCTACCGAATATGTCCACCAACAGTAAGGTAAGAGTGCCACAACCACATTTAGTATTAAAGCCAATGCAGATAAGGGATATTTTATCATATTGTCTCACTTGTGCAAACAGTGACATTAAGGAAATGTAATTTAATAAAAACGGTACAATCACCATTTTTGATATTACTGTAGAATTCATGATAATTATTGACTTGTAACGTAATATTCTCGGCTGTCTGTGCCGGAATAACTGCTGAACTAGGTAAACTTATTTCTTTTCCATTTATACTGCAAACTACGACAGGGAAATTTTCAGGATTATTTATGCATACTTCTAATTTATTACCTTCTGCAAAGAAAGACATCTTTGGTTGACTGAAAATATTGATGTTGGAAAGTTGTGAGATCCCTTGATTTAATGAGTTCAAGGCGTTCATAAAAATTAGTTCAATTGCTAGAACTGCAATAAATGTTATAAGTCCTACAGTTTTCACATCATCTTCTTAACCTTTCTAGTAAAAAACTTTTTGCAGTTAGAACTGCAAATTCGAGAATATGCTAACAGTTAACAAATTTTATCGTTGTGTTTATTATATCTACATATTCTATGCCTATAATTTCCTTCAACTTAAATAATAGTCATTTATTATGGTATTACTTAAAGATAATTTTTAGATTACTCTTTTCATTTTGCTCTTCTTCTATAGTTTACCTCTTTTATTTCCTCCCATTTTATCTTCCTTTTATTTTCAACTTCAGAATATAAAATGAACAAATGCTTAGGGAAATCAGAATAATCATTAACCTTAACTATCAATTCTCCAGTTAAGTATTTCAGAACGTCTATTAAATCTGGTGCTCTAAAGGGAATTTTCCTCTTTAAAAATTCCTTTACAGCATTTATATACTCTTCAATAAAATCATTAGCTATAATAGTATATCTACCTTCTCTAGGAGGATATAAGTAAACGCCATAAGTTATAAACCCTCCTCTAATGATCTCAAAAGGATGACCTCCACAGTGTGCTTTGCTATTCCTCCAAATTTTAAATGCCTCCTTATCGTCTAATGGTAAATCAATCATTCCACAATCTCTACCATCTGCGTAAGACTTATATAATTCCTTGAGATCCTTATCAACCTTGAGCCCGTTAGCCTCATAAACTATTTTAACAACCTCAAGATAATCTCTTAAGGTTATATCATCTGATGGAAGTTTGTTTTTCGAATTGTCCTTATATTGTTTAAGGATTTGCTTAGCTTCTTCGTTACTCATTTTAGGTTTTGTAACATATTTCAGTTTAACTTCTCCTACCAAGTAATGCTTATATATGTCGTCAGTGGATATAAAGATGGGGTCTTGATGCTGAAGTTTCATGAATTCATAAACTCTCATTATTAATGAATTATAACATGCTGGTAGTTCTTCGTCTCCTTTTCCAATTTTTATTCCACCTTTAGTATGAACGAAGAATTCATATTCATCAAACTCCTTAAGGTAACAAAACCCCGTAGGGACGAACTTTAATTTGTTCTTAACTTTAACTGGTAAAAAGAGGTAAAAATAACACCTAACATAATCATCTTCCCTTGTAGGATAAATATAATTCTCCATTTCTTTTAACAAGTTATAAATTTTAGTACTTTTAAAGGTAATTTCTCTCAAATAATTGAAGTCAATGAGATAAAGGATTAACGGGTATTTTTCAATTATCTCCCAAATCCTCTTCTCTTTTTCCGTATTCATGTCAATATCTCATTTATATTTTAAAAGAAGAGAGTAAAAAGAAACATATAAGTACTAAATGATCGCAATTGCAAGATCGCTAAATAACCTTGATATTGAACAAATGCTTAGTAGCACTAATCCCATTAATAGCCACACTTTGGATATTCGAATGGACTAGAAAAATTGCTATGGTGGTCATAGACTTATTGATAGGACTTATGGTAGCGGGGCTAGTGGCTGCTATAACGTTTGCGATTTTAGCGACAATGCCATTAGGAGCTTTCCTATTCATAATTGATCCTATAGCTATGGATGGAGAGTTCCTATTCCTGCTGATCTACTTTGTATTCGGGTTAAGACCAGGGGAATATATGATGAGTGTATTCAAGAAGAAATAAGATATATGTAAAAAATCAACTAAAATTTAAATTAAATCTATTTTTTACGTAATTTAGCTTATTATGAGGGTCATCAACGTCAGGTATTTTTATGTCCCTCCCGTCTATCGTAAGTACATGCCAGTCACCTATTTCCTTGTAAGTAGGAGCTATAGTATTGAGAACTAAGCTAGGCCTATTAGCTACGTTCTCCTGCCTGACATTCATGACAGTTATAGTTTTTACCTGGCTCCACGATACAACAAGCTCACCTTCTAATTCATTAGCAATTTTGCCAAACCTCTTTCCAATCTTTATTAACTTAATTATTCCAAATACGCTACCTGCAACCAGTCCAACACCGATTAAAGTTGGGATCCAATCTATAGGATAACTGAAACTGGCAGGCAATGATATGGAAACTGTAAATATTCCAAGTATAGCTATAAAAGCTAAAATTATTATCACTATTGTTGTTCCCACTACGGCACCAAAACCTCCTACCCTCTCCCTCCTATTCATCATATAAATCCCGTCGTTTGCTGCAGCATAGAGAGGGATGAAATCACTAGAAAACATCATTTGGTACCTAGTCTGCAATGGGTTGAGGATTACTATTTCGTTATAGTTAAACTTCCTCATCGTCATTCACTTTTTTATTCTCCTTCTATAGCTAAATACTTTTCTGTTTGTTTTATGCGCTTCGGTCGCACTCCTGACTTCCTCCCGCCCTTGAAGGGCGGAGGTTCCCCTCATCGGTTCGGGCTTACATCCCTCATTTGAGGGGCAGTCGAGAGGGTCAGAGACCCCCTCCCATTAAGATTCGTGATTGCAATAACGTCACGATCATTCTCATAACCGCAAGAGCACTTAAACCAACGATGAGAAACCTCCTTCATTTTTTGCCCGCATTTTGGGCATGAAACAGAAGAGTACTTGGGATTAACAAACTCAACAATCATTCCATGTTTCCTAGCCTGCCAGGAAATCCAGTACTGCAAACGACGGTACTGCATAAGATACAACTTATCGTGAAACTCCTTAGGCAATTTATCTACGTTCTTGATGATGTTCCTTAGGTTCTCCAATTTGATAACATTAGTACCGAAATCTTCAGCGATTTAAACAACCCACTTCCCAACCTTCCTAGCGAAATCCTCCATAATCCTCCTAGCCTTTTGGTGGAAGGAGTGAATCCTGTGAAGGATCCTCTTATTCTCTCTCCACCTTCTAGGGTACTTTCTCTGAAGATTTTCAGCTAAAGACTTCCAGTGGTGAACCTCATACAAACGGGTTGGAATCCTAGCATAATGAGTATCATCTTTTCCCACTACGTCCTCAGCCATGTTAATATCTACAGCAATACTTTCCTTTGACTCAACACTCTCCTCATCTTTCTCAAAAACCACTTTTAGATAAGCCTTCCCATCCTTGATCACTAATCTAGCCTCCCTCATCCTCCAACTCAAGTAGTCCTGAGGTTTCTAGGATAACCTAAGATTGGAAGTTCACCAACACTTGCAATCCTAACAGTCATTGCTTCGAAGTCCACATTATAACTTGCTTTTGGTGTTAGCCAAACTGTTGGCTTATATACTCTTGGAAAACGCCCTCTTCTAGGATTATTATACCAACCCTTGTATATTGAGAGGGCATCCCTATAGCAATCCTCAGCAACCTTTGACGGAAGATTGTACTCCTCTCTTGACCTTGTATACAACTCCTCGTGAATTTTCGATAGCACTCCCTTCTCTTCCGGGTTTTTCACATTTTCCTTTAACCAGAATAGGATGAAACGGAGTGCCTTAACGTAGTTATTAACGAGGGCTAGGAGCTTCCGGTATAAAAACCTTTCCTTAAAAATTGAGCATAGTCCACACTACTTACGCAATGAAACCTGCTTTACTCACTAGCGTTAAACTGCTTATTATAGTACAATTAATTTATCTTTTGATACGTCTATTCCTGCAACTGGGGCCTCCAATTATACTCACCCTTATGTTTTATTCGGGCTTTTTGCCCAACTTCCGGTCCGAATTGGAGGCGGCCAAGCTCCCCATCGGGCTTTAAGCCCAAGGAGCGTCACGGCCTACACCCCAGTCAGATCTGTATTACTCAGATCTGACTAATATGTTTTATATAAGGA
>QEFD01000177.1 GCA_003086435.1 Acidianus hospitalis | reverse complement strand
CTTACATCTCTCATTTGAGGGGCAGTCGAGAGGGTCAGAGACCCCCTCCCATTAAGATTCGTGATTGCAATAACGTCACGATCATTCTCATAACCACATGAACACTTAAACCAACGATGAGAAACCTCCCTCATTTTTTGTAACTTATTATTACTTTTAATTCCACAATGAGCACCTTCTTAAGGGCTCATATGCAATCTTAAGTCTTATTTCATGATAAACAATTGAAACTTTATGAGCAATATTCAAGTTAAATCCTTACGATATTTCAACTTTGTAAGAAAAAGAATTGAGAATTACATAAGAAACTTGGATTTCTTTAAAAGAGAAATTAAATAAGGAAGGCTATCTTTAGCTTCGCTCATTTTAATTCCGCGGGCGTAATGCTTATAAATATTTTTGCACAGTATTCGAAATCCCTTGAGATCTTATTTACTATCTCATCGGAACTTATTGCAGAGTAAATAAATCTCGGCCTTCCTCCTTTAGAGCTTTGATCTTTCATTCTCTGAACAAAACCTATGGAAAGCAATTTATTCAATGACCTATTAACCGAAGCCTTACTTAGCTTTAGCTCCGCCGCTAGCTCATCCTCGTTTTTCGGTCCGTTCTTTATCAACTCTTTCAATACCTTAAAGTCAGTGTCCGAAATATCATAGCAGAAGAGTAAAGCATCTAATAGGCCTACTTCCTTCCCTGAAGGTAATCTAACTTTAAACTTTTGCACTTCCATATCTAATCATGATATATATGATAAAAACGTATATATAAATCTTTGTATAATTTAGTAAAATATTAATTTATTTGATTATTTAGAATATACTTAATAAAATGATAATAGACTAAGGTCTTACAATCTTTACTATCAACTTAACCTACAGAGTTTATGAGAATACTAAGTTCGAATTTAACCAAGGAATTAAAAATTATTAAATATTATGTAGACATTAATTGAATGATGAACACAAATTAAATTGTGAAAGAATATAAAGTAGTTTGCATAAAATTTATTATGCCACAAACTTGTCCAATGTGCGGAGCAACTTTAAGGCCAGATTTAAATTATTGTGAAGTATGTGGTGCAGACGTTTCAATATATAATCAAGTATTACAACTAATAATGAACGCACAGCCTTTCCAAGGTCCTATATTTAATCAACCTGTTCCTCAACAACCTATGATGCAACAACCAGTACAACAGCCAACGCAACAAGGTATAGTTTGCCCAAACTGCGGTCAGCTAAATCCGCCAGACGCAAAAAGATGCATGTATTGCGGAGCAGAACTCCATAAGCATCATCACTTCTGGTGAGATAAATGCCCTTGTATAGAATCCTAGGTTACGACATGCAGCACGTAAGAGTGTACTTAAATGAAGGGGAAATGATTTACGGAGACGGAGGCCACCTAGTTGCTAAATCTCCTTCAGTAAAGATAAACTATGCTGCACAAGGAGGAATAATAAAATCCTTTGAAAGAGAACTAACTGGCAGTAGATTTTTCGTAATGCAAGTTTACGGTCCCGGAGTAGCCGAGTTCTCCTCATTTTTACCTGGAAGAATAGTAAAAATTGATCTAAATGGCAATGGAATAAGGGTTGAACACAATTCTTTCCTATTTGCCGAACAAGGAGTTCAATATTCGGCAACTTTAGATAAAATATCTGTAGGCTGGTTAGGCGGTGAAGGTCTACTAATGGCTCACTTCTCTGGACAAGGTTCAGTTTTCGTTCACGCACTAGGCGGAGTGAGCAGTTTCGTTCTACAACAAGGAGAGGAAATCGAAGTTGAAGAAGGACACTTATTGGCATTTGACGACTCTATGCAGTATTCCATTACTAGAGCAGGAGGAATAAAGACAATGCTATTCGGCCACATAGAGAAGGAAGGAGCTTTCTTCATTAAACTAACCGGCCCGGGAAGAGTATGGTTGCACAACGTATCGTTGGAGCAGTTAATAGCAAAACTTAACTTAATGGTTGGCGGTAATGGAGGACCTGCACAGCCTCAAGGTCCTTCTATTGATATCCAGAATTTAAGAATAGGATTATGAAGAGAGAAAACTCTCACAAGATATTCCTTTTTTCAATTCTTTACACAAAACTAGATTATCGTCATAGGCGTTAAGCAATTCTATTACTGAAAAGCTGACTTCGTCATCTTTGAAAACCTTATAATTTAATGAAGTGAATAAGGAAACTGCAACTTTATTCCAATCTCTTGTTGAGGCTAACGAGAAACTTAAGCCCTTCTTTATAAAGTAATCCTCAGCTTTCTTTACAAGTGCCTTACCGTGGCCTTTACCTCTGTGACAAGGAAGTACTCCTAGGTAAAATATTATTCCTACATCTTCACAAATTTTCAATTCTACAAATCCTATAATCTCTTCGCCTTCTTTCTCTACTAGAATTTTTGAACTACTCAAGTTAAGTAATGCATAGTACGAATCAAAGGGAGAAAGGCTCTTCTTTATAACTTCCTTTAGCTTCATATCATCGAGCCTATGAGAGAAAATAATGAATCTTCCGGTATCATTCCTGCATATGGCATTAATCCTCCTGTCATTCCTAACGCTGAAAGTAAGGAATTGTGGAGAGTATAATCGTCAACCATCCCGGGCAAAGAAAGTAAACCCGCGTGCCCGGTTTCTACTCCTAGAAAGCCAGGGGATTGACAAAGCCTC
>QEFD01000176.1 GCA_003086435.1 Acidianus hospitalis | reverse complement strand
TTAACCATTAAAGTATATAAACTTCACGGTTTATCGGAAACTGCTGACAACGGCCAAAAATTTCCTATGCGTATCTAGATTATCTTTCTGACTTGCGAAACCCTTGTATAAATTACTACTTGCTTAACTTTTCCACCACTTAATAACTTCTCAATCTCAATACCGTTAATAGCCTTAATTTTCCCTTCCCTAATTCACTCCTACTCATGCTAAATACATCATCAATATCACTAGGCGTCAAGTATCTTTCCACGATAATTAAAAGTTAGCAGAAATGTTATATACTCTCCTCATAGCAAGAAAATCGAATTATACAATTTGAAAGATAGAGAAGTTTCAATTTACTAGCTTATTAACTTTTCTACTATTTTTTAGGAGTCTTTACACTAAGTTTGAGCCGTCCTAATTCTGTTAAAAAACGAATGTATTACGTCTTTCTCTTCTTATTAAGCCACAACTATTATAAATACAGAAATGTATAAACTATTTAAATTATTTCCTTAACTAGAGAATCGCATTTAACAAATATCTTTATAAACTTTCCTAACCTTCTTTTTATATAAAAATGCTGTCTATAGTGATTCCTGCATTCAATGAAGAGAAGAGGATAGGAAATACTTTAAACAAGTTAACCTCATGGTACTCATCGTCAGAAATTATAGTTGTATTTGATGGAAATGATAACACGCCGGAGGTCGTAAAGGAATATAACGCAAAACTTTACGTAAGCAAGGAAAGGTTGGGAAAGGGGGCATCGTTAAAGAAAGGTATAGAGTTCTCGTCCTACAAAAAAATTCTATTAATTGATGCCGATTTACCGGTAACACGTGACGATTTAAATAAAATAACTACTACTAATGCCGATTTGGTTATTACAACTCGAAGAATCATAGGCATGCCTTGGAAAAGGAGGTTTTTGCACCGAGGCTTTATTATCTTAACTAAGATTTTCTTCCCGAGCCTTAGAAAGTTTAAGGATTTTCAGTCTGGAGTTAAGCTAATAAATAGGGAAAAGGCTCTTTCAGTTCTCGACAATTTAATAATAAACGACTTTTTGTTTGATATAAATTTAATTTATGAATTTAAGAGGAGAGGCTATAGTATAAAAGAAGTTGAAATAAGTTACATACATGATGAGACCGATAGTAAAATTTCGAGAAAATTGTTCAAGATAATAATCTTCATGTTCTTATCTTTACTTAAGTTGAGAGTATATTATTCCCCATTTAAAGGGATATTAAAAACTAGGGCTTTCCTTAAGGCTCAGGATTTTATTTTGAAAATTTTAAGGTAATTAAAAATAAATAGTTTATGAAGTAGTAGGTATTCGATTTTACAGAAATTCTTATACCTTCCTTATCTTTACAATGTTTAAGGACTGAGCTATACTTCCGGAAATTGGGTCGGTAATTTGGTCGCTTATTAAGCTATTGACGTCGAAACCGTGACCGTAAGCGAATTTTTCTCCTTTAGAATGCCTACCAAAACCGAAGTACGTAAAGGCCGTATCTTCCCTTATGTCGTCAGTTACTCTAACCTTGCATCTTACTCTTTGACCGGTTGTTAAGGAAATTAGTTCCACTTCGTCATTGTCCTTTATTCCCAGTTTTTCTGCCCTCTTCTTGTTGATGGTAACTGGGTTCTCTGGGGCTAACTTTATCAGCGTTGGTATATCAAAGGTTATGCTGTCTTGGGTATGATATAAAGTGTGGCCGCTTGTTAAGTAAAATTCGTCGTCTTCTCTAGGCATAACGTTTTTCTCTATATAAGTGGGCAATGGGTAGTAGCCGTGCTTGTGTAAGATTGTGGAGTATATCTCAACTTTTCCTGACGGAGTATTTAACTCCTTTTTATAAGGATAAACTTCGTAAATTTCCGTAGGTATCTTTACACAACCTTTTGAGTAAAGTTCTTCCTTGTTTATTCCTAGTTTACTTAGAATCATATCCTGCAAGGAATCAAAGGTATCGTTTGCTAACCCTAACCTTCTTTCAAGTTCTAACAATATCCACCATAACGGCTTTGTGTCGTAATAAGGCTCAACGGCTTTTTGGTGAATATCAATCCATGCCTCCAAAGTCCAACCTACAGGCAAAGGCAATTCGTCCCTTTCTAAATAAGTAGATTCCGCCAATACTACGTCTGCGTAATCTGTTACGTCTGAGGGCATAACGTCAACTACCACTAGGAAGTCTAACTTGCTTAACGCTCTCCTAACCAGGTCGCTATTTGGATCCCTACCGTCTAGGTTTGTCCCCACGACCATTAAAGCTTTTATTGGATAAGGACTACCGGTGAGTATTGCCCTATATACCTCCTGAAAGGCAGCGTAAGTTAATGGATACCTAATTTTATCTATCCTCTTAACTTTAGCCTTATTCTCTTCATAGAGTTTTATCCTGGGCTTTTTAGAGAAAATCAGTCCTCCTTTCTTGTCCAGGTTGCCTATCATTGCATTAATTATGAAAGCTGACATCCAAGTATAAGTTGAGTCCGTGGAAAAGGAAGTATGCCAACCGTCGTCTATTACTGCAGAAGGTCTGTTTTCCCACAAGTTTTCTGCAATGTACTTAACGTCGTCGTAAGTAGCTCCAGTAATGTAAGTAAGTCTAGGATATACTTTCTCTCCTTCCTTCATTAGTAAGTAAAAGGCTGTAGCTACTCTTCTACCATCCTTCTGACCTTCATAGATTAACTTATCTGAATACTCATTAGCAGGAGATAAATCGTCCTCATAGACTAACAGCGAAGCATTGCTATACTTCTTTAGGAAATCTTCGTCATACATTCCGTTCTTTATCATATAATAAATTACGGAAAGCAGGAAAGCAGTATCGGTACCAGGCCTTATAGGAATCCACCTATCTGCATATCTTTGAGCTATTGCCGACTTCCTAGGATCTATAACTGCTATCTTCATTCCGTTTTTCCTTCCTTCTTCTATCCTTCTAACTATGTCAGGGACAATGCCTTCTAAAGGATTCCTGCCTATAAATACAACGAACTTAGAGTTGGGATAATCTGGGTCAATACTTCTGGGACCTTCCGCTCCTAAAACTAGCTCTGCAGCTACAGTCCTCGGACCGTGACAAACTGATTCGTGGCCTATTAAGTTGGGTGTTCCGTAAAGTGCTGCAAACCTTTCTAAAAGCTCCTTACCGTAATCGTGGTAAGTTATAGCTAGGTATTCTGGATGGCCTTCGTCTAAAAGTTCTTTAAGCCTTTTGGTGACTTCGTCTAAAGCTTTCTCCCAACTTGTTGGAACCAATTGATCTCCTTCCCTAATCAAAGGGGATTTAAGCCTATCTGGGTGAGTAAGTAAATAAGGACCGGCTGCTCCTCTGCCGCAAATACCTGGCTGAGGGTGATTCCTATTTGCCGCAACTCTTACTACCTTTCCTTCAACTGTGGCAATTATTCCGCAAGCGTTTTTACACATGTAGCATCTTAAGAAAGCCATACATTATTTTTATCTAATAGTTTATTTAATCTAATTAGGGATTCAGGAAATATTTCTTCGTTAGCATAATAGATGAACTGCTATTTTCTGACGTAAAATTTTCCCTTATTTAATCCACTAGTGGATTTAACTATGTTAAAACTAACGTAAGAAAAATAGATAAAAAGAGTTTAGCTTACAAGTATTCCTCCCAGTACTTTCTTTGATATTTCTAACGTCTGGAAGTGCAACATCGGTGCTCTTGCGTCTCTATAATATTTCTCTATCTTAAGAGCGTTGCTGAATCCGTGGCCTCCAGTTATTCTTAAAGCTTTATCTATTACATCTAGAGCGTTTTCAGTAATGAATATTCTAGCCTTAAGCACTGCAGGTAAAGGATTCTGCGTACTTAATTGATCTGCTGCATAGTAAAGTAATTGCCTCATTGCCTCAATCTTTGCAGACATCTCAGCTAAGTAAATTTGTACTCCTTCGAAAGAGCCTAGAGTATTTTGCCCCAATTTCCTGCTCTTAACATGGTTTAATGCCTCCTCAAAAGCACCTTCTGCTAAGCCTAAGGATATTGCCGAAACTCCTAACATTCCTACTCTGCCTAAAACTCCTAGGAACTTGACGAAGTCGTCAACTATGAAATTATCCTTACTCACTTCTGCATTCTCTAGTATTAATTCTCCCCAAGATACTCCCTTCATTCCTAAGGAAACGAACTTTTGTCCTACTTTCGTTTGGCCTTTCTCGACTAGGATTACTCCTGGCTTTTGTTGCCCTACAATTTTAGTTATAATCATGAAAAGATCTAATTCTCCTACTCCGGTAATGAAAGTCTTGTTCCCATTAATTACGTATTTGTCTCCTTTCAATTCTGCAGTAGTATTAAGTACGGCGTTTATTGCACCGCCCACTGATTCAGTTCCTGCTGCACCAATTAACAGCTTACCGTTAACTAGGTCGTTCATGTACTTATCCTTTAGTGACTGACTCGCGAAAGTATTGAAGGCCATTGTTGCTGCAACATGAGTTACGTAAATCCAGGCTGTTGACGGTGAGACCTTCGCAATGTTCTTAACAACGTCAACGAAAACTCTTGCCGGTAAACCCATGCCGTAAGGTTTAGGTATTAAAATTCCCATAAATCCTTGTTGGGCTAATAATTCAAGGTTCTTTCTAGGGAAAATTCCTTGTTCTTCACTTGTTGAATCGAGTTGTTTTGCTACTTCACTTGATGACTGGATTATTAACTCTGTTTCCTCGCTCATAATAGAAAGAGCGAAGGTTGATTTAAATAATTTACCAATATAATTCTTGTTTTAATTAAGTTGAGAAAGTATAGGCTTTATTTCACATTTATGTTGATTTTAAAGAATTAATTAAATAAAGTAATGGCAGTGAAAGTTAAACGTTTAAACGATTTTTAGCAATTATAGTTTATGAATATTATAGCATTATTTAAAATAGTTCCTGATGACACTTTAATAAAGATAAGCGGGAACTCGCTTGACCTTAATGTCCCCAATAAAATAAGCACTTACGATAAGAACGCAATAGAGGAGGCTGTAAGAATAAAGGAGAAACATGGAGGAAAAGCTTACGGCATTACGGCAGGGATTACGGATAGGAAAACTATAAGGGAAGCTTTAGCAATGGGCCTTGACGAGGTTATTTCCATTGATATGAATGAAATGGACGTTATGACTACAGCTGAGGCAATTGCAGAAGAAGTTAACCAAATAAAGCCTGATATAATACTTGCAGGAGAAAGCACTACTGACAGTAGCGGAAGCGTTCTACCTTCGTATTTGGCAGCAATGCTAAATTACCCTATTGTGTCTTACGCAAAATCGATTTCAATTGAGGGAGATAAGGTTAAAGTAGAGAGGAATTTAACGACGCTTACGGAAATAGTAGAAGCCCCCATGCCTGCCGTAATTTCGGTTGTTGGTGAAATAAACACTCCTAGAATTCCTACTGTCAGACAAATTTTAGAGTCTGCAAAGAAACCGGTGAGGAGCTTGACTTTTAATAAAGCTCCAAAAGTTAAGATAGTCAGCGTTTCTCCTTATGTTATTCAGAGGAAAAAGATTATTATAGAAGGCAAAATGGAGGAGGCTGTTGATAAATTATTATCATACTTAAGGGGTGAGGGTGTACTATGAAGGTAGTAATATATTCTGAGGATCCGGAAATAATAAAAGTTGGAGCAAGCTATTTCCCTAACGAGCATATCATAGGTATAACTACAAGAGAAGTAAAATACGCCGATGAATTATATCTAGTTGATAGGATAGATGAGGAATTCATAAGCAATTTCATTACGTCATTAAAACCTGACGTAGTTTTAGTAGGGAATTCTAAGAGAGATAAAACCATTGCTGGCTATGTTGCTGGTTTGTTGAAGGTACCTATAATTCCGGAAGTAATGGATCTTGAAGGAAATAAGGCTAAAAGAGTAGTTTACAGCGGAATGGGGATAGCGGAAGTTGAATTTTCATATCCAGCAGTTATTATAATAGGGAGAAAAGAAGTACAAGTAAAGGAGAAAGAGAAAATCGAGATCAATAAGTAGGAGGTAAAAGAAGGTAAAGTGAAGGCTATAGAAGAGAAGAGCAAGGGAGAACAGGGAGTAAATCTATCAACCGCTGAAATAATAGTTTCTGTTGGGAGAGGAATAGGTTCAAAGGAAAACGTAAAATATGCAGAAGATCTTGCTAACGCTTTAGGTGCAGCATTAGGAGGTAGTAGACCAGTAACTGCGGAACTTGGTTGGCTACCAGAAGATAGGCAAATAGGACTTTCCGGAAATAAGGTAAAGCCTAAATTATACATTGCACTAGGAATTTCCGGTCAACCTCAACATTTGGCAGGAATAAAAGACGCTAAGATTATAGTTGCAGTGAATAAAGATAAGAACGCACCGATAGTTGAGAATGCAGACTATACTATCGTCGGTGATGCAATAGAATTTTGTAAAATAATGACTGAAAAGGTGAAAAATAAGTGAGCTTTGATGCAGACGTAATTATAGTTGGCGGAGGGCTCTCCGGTTTATCTGCGGGAATAACTGCAGTAAGGGAAGGGCTTAACGTAATTCTCTTAGAAAGAGGAGAATATAGTGGTGCAAAGAACGTCTCTGGAGGAAGGATGTATGTTCACGCGTTGAAAAGATTAATTCCAGATGCGTTAGAGAGGGCACCTTTAGAAAGACCTATAACGAAGGAGACTTTTGAAATATTTTGTGATAAAAATAGGAAAATTACATTCTCTTTTGAGGAAAAAGATAAGAAAAACAGCTTTTCAGTACTAAGGTCAAAGTTCGATAGGTGGTTAGCTTCTGAGGCAGAGAATTTAGGTTTACTAATCTCTTACTCTACTCTTGTTTTAAATGCCTATAGAGAAGGCGAAGGAATAACTCTGGAAACGAATAGGGGGACACTTAAAGCTCCGCTAATAATTGACGCTTCAGGAGTTACTTCTGTAGTGTTCAGATTACTAGGATTGAGAAGATTTACTCCAGATAAGTGGATGCTCGGAGTGAAAGAGATAATAAAGACAGACGTTAATTTACCGGAAAATGAAGGAGAAGTTAGGACAATAGTAGGGGCAATAAAAGGTGTTAAAGGCGGAGGCTTTGTTTACACTAATAAGGATACATTATCTGTAGGCATGGCAGTAACTTTTGATTCCCTTCCTAAATCGGAGTTTCCTGCAAAGGATTTAGTTGAAGCGTTTAGGGAAAGGATAGGAATTGAAGGGGAGGTTTTAGAATACTCAGCCCACGCTATTCCTTACTACGGTTTTAAGAACTTGCCACCATTATACGATAAAAATCTAATTGCAGTAGGAGACTCTGCAGGATTTCTAATTAATGACGGCTTTACAATAAGGGGAATGGATTTAGCAATAGGCTCTGGAATGATTGCGGGACTTGCCGCAAAAAAGATTGTAGAGAGCAGGAATTTCTCAAACACTGAGGTTTATTATGAAATGCTTAAGGATAGTTTCGTACTTAAACACTTGGAGTTAGCTTATAATCGTTTTGAACTAATTAATTCTCCTTCAACACTTTCAACTTACCCAGAGATTCTGTGTAATGTACTGTCTGATATGTTTACAGTTGAGGAGAATAGGGATACGTTAATTAACGACGTCTTATATAGATTAAAGGAGAAAGGAATTCCACTAAGTCAGGCGGTGAGGGATTTATGGAAAGCAGTAAAATAGTTCCTCTTTTGAAGAGGCTAGGATTAAATACTTATAATGTAGATAAAAAGTCTCATATAGAAGTTAATACTGATATCTGCATTAACTGTAAGGATAAGCCATGTACGGTATCCTGTCCAGCAGGGACTTATGAGGCTTTGCCAGACGGAAGAATTGCTGTACATTACGAAAGATGCTTAGAATGCGGTGGAGCATTAGTCATCTGTCCATTTGGAGCTATTAAATTTAGATTTCCTGAAGGTGGAATATCTTATAGATATGGCTAATTACTGACTCCTCCCCGCCAGCGAGGGTTCCCTCCTCATCGTTCCCACCATCGATTCGGGTCTCATTTAGCAGTCGGGGTAGCCAGAGAGCCCCCCAAGAGGGAGCTTTCATCCAGGTCTAGTCCCTTGAAGGGAAGAGGCGTCACTGCTTGCTCCTCCCTCACTTCCATTAAGCCCCCGATCGAGCCGGAGAGGAGCGTCGTTAGCGTCACTAAAAGACAAAAAGAAGTATTTAAATATAAGGGGGCTATCCATCCCCTGGCGAGGCTTTCCGCCCCCTTAACCCCTTTCTTTGTAATTTTAATTTGCATAATAAAAATACATCACAACGTAAAGCTAAAGCTGACTAGTCAACTTAAGATCGTAAAATTTTAGGGATAACGTAATATGATAATTACAATTGATTTTTTCACAGATAAGTAAAGAAGTGAGCAAACTAAGAATTAATGATAATAAATTCCTTACGTTTTTAGTTTTCTAATGTTTGGTTTATATTCTCTTTATATAAATTATTGAGATGTCATGTTAATTGATAAAAAACTTACAGAAAAGGGGGTTAAGGGGGCGGAAAGCCTCGCCAGGGGATGGATAGCCCC
>QEFD01000175.1 GCA_003086435.1 Acidianus hospitalis | reverse complement strand
TAAGTCCCTACACTCGATCATGAATTATCATAAAATGATTGAAATGGAAGTGTAGGGACAAACGGGAGTACTAAGAGTATATGTGCTCCAAGTAGTGTAATAGAGGAAGGTAATTTGGCAAAGATTAATAGGAGTAATGACAGAGCAGAGGTACGGTGATAAAGTGTGCACTAAGACATTTATAGACGTTGGTGCATTCTACTTTAATCAAACCATACCATGCATCTCCTCTGTAAGTTAATCTGTTATACAATAGTGTCCAAGTTGTTCATCTTCTATGAGATGCGCCTCTTAGATGAGTATATTAAACAGAACGTGATAATCAATTCTAATAATAAGAATATCGTAACATTCTATAACGATACTGTATTCAATGCGTACATTAACTACGCTTATAAGTTAACTTATACAAAACTGTTCAACAATTCGCTAGTATATGGATTCTACTCAGCTAAATTATATATATCCAGGGAGGTTAATATTATGATCTTATCCTCACTGCTGGCAGCAAGCTATAACGGTCATGTGTTATGCGTAAACGCAACTCCCGATCCTTTGAGTATACTATTGAAAGTCCAATTCCTGCAAGCAGGTAGGGCGACTGTAGGTGTATATAATTCTAAATTGAAGGTTTTGTGTGTAAGTTATGCTGTAGTTTTAGCTGTAGACCTTGTACGATAACCTACGAAGGGCTATTATTATGGGATTATTACCTACCATGACGGTAAATGGTAATAATATACTATTATTTATGTTATTTAACTAAATCATTTTTTAAAAAGAAAATAATAACTTATTTTTATTGTTTTATCTTAATTATCATATACTAATGATAGTTTGGAGATTTTAAAAACATTAGGATAATATAATCTAAGACTTAGAAAGTTTTAAATATAAGATTACATGTAGAGGGAATATGGGTTATCCTACTATTCTTAATAATAAACCTCTTATTGGAGTAGTCTTCGTATTGGCTATAGTAGTACTAGTATCTTTATCATTTCTATCACGTGCAGACTACTGTTATAATTTGATAAAACTGAGTTGTAATATAGATCATGTATATGTACTCGGTTACGACCCTGAAAATGGAATTGTAGTAGTGTCTGAATGTGTAGGACGTCTGGTGCTATATAATGGCGAAAATGGTCAAATAATAAGGAATCAGAGCAGTTCAATGTGCGCTAATTGTTATGATTTTGCATTTTACGATAAATATAATGGGCTACTATATATTTCTGGCGTTTTATGTTGTTCTACTTATATATTATGTCCTAATGGATCTATAGGAAATTCTTGTGTGCCTCTCCACTTTGGTATATATAAGATAGTAGCTATTGGGCCTAACTACGTATACGGTATTGGGTTACGTCACGCGTATATTTCTTTGGGTGAACTATTTTATAGAAGCGAATACTTAGTTTACGTAAATAATACGAACTTCGACATTATCTTACCCTCAATGTCTGACAACTCAACGGCTTATTACCAAAATGGATTAATTACAGTTGTAACTAACAATTCCAAAGGTGGAGAAAACTTACTTATAATTAATGCCACGAATGCTAAAATAGTTTATAATGAAACTTTAAAATCTTCTTATTCATTAATTTACTGCCCTAAATTTGATACTCCGTTATTAGCATATTATGGAAATGTAATCTATGTAATTAACTATACTAACTTCAAAATATTGGGAGAAATAAAATTGGGTTGCACGGTGAAGGACTTAGTTTATTATGAGCAAAATATAATAGCAGGCGTCTCGTGTTCTAACGGAGGTAAGATTTTAGACATATCACTTTATAGTCATAATTACAAAGTGACTACATTGTTATCAAAGAACAACTGCTTATTTAAGAAATACGATTGTCCATCACTCGAGCTAATTGACAATAACGTTTTGATAGTTAACTTTGAGAGATACGCATATTATAAGGGATGTTACTACGTGTTTAAAATATCTCTTACAAATGGTATGGTTTCTCTATCTCAAGTATATTCTACTTCCTATAAATCTGCCTACACTGGAGATCCTTGTATTGCAGTAATGACTTGCTGTAAGTGCGTCCACGTAGTTAATTTGACTTCGCTCTCTGTAAAAACAGAGACTGTTTCATCTATCTCATTCCTATGTGGAGGAGTATACGCATATAATTATAGTACATATTTTGAGACAGCCTGTTATGCTCACGATCTATATATTATATCTCCCGTAAGTTTAACCTTCCCTACGACTACATCTTCTACTACAACGACAACGTCAACTATCTCCACTTATACTCAATCCACAACTTCTTCCTCTACAGCCCCATCAACAAGCGCAACTTCATCCACAACACCATCAACAACTAGTACATCTAGTTCGCTATCTCCGATAATTTTTGTAGCGATAATTATAATTATTGCAATAGTTGCTGCAATAATTTTAATAAGAAAGAGATAGAAGTAGTAATAATGAAAGATTTACTTTTTTCTTTTTAAATTAAAATAATTTATAATGTATCTGTAGAAGGCTACTATCCTTATTCTTGAAATTTCTATATTATTCATTTTCTCTGAAAAAATGAATAATATTTGATTTATATATTAGGATAAAAAATTAGAGAAATATGTTATTGAAGTTATTGTACACATTTTATCCAGAGATCATTGCACATTCAGCGTGTGATAATATAGCATTAAAAAGCTCATATGTTCCCTGAAATGCTTGCAGAGTTTTTAGTGTTTACCCTTAGCACAATTCGGCCACGAGCTAAGGGATCACGTACAGTCACCCTAGTTGAGCTGACTCCTTATATAAAACATATTAGTCAGATCTGAGTAATACAGATCTGACTGGGGTGT
>QEFD01000174.1 GCA_003086435.1 Acidianus hospitalis | reverse complement strand
AAAAGACCCGCCGAAACTTTAGTAATTTTTCCGGGAAGGCTAACTATTACCACGTGAGAAAAACCCTCGTCTTTCGCTAATTTTATACTATCTCCAACTCTATCGCCTATTTTTACAACAATGTCACCGTAGATTTTCCTAGCATATTCAAAGCTTGTATTTCCCGGAGCAAGAACTATCTTATTATTTCCAGAAGCTTTTATTACGCACATTTCAGCTTTTATATGTTCTAAGTAATCCTCATCACTTACTGGGTATTCAATTCCGGTAGTGCCTAATATAGATATTCCGCCCTCAATTCCAACGTCAGGATTCATTGTGTTTTTAGCTAACTCCTCGCCCTTAGGTACTATAATCGTAATTTTTATTCCTTCCGTCGTAACTTCGCTTACGGCGTCAATTATCATTTGCTTGGCAATAGGACTTATTGACTTTTCGCCGATTTCCAACTTTAACCCCGGTCTAGTTACTACTCCTATCCCTTTTCCTCCTATAATTTGTATTCCAGAAGAAGAAAATTCACTACAAGAAATTATTTCTAGGCCATCAAGAATATCCGGATTATCTCCAGAAAATTTCTTCACCTCAGCACACTTCTTACCTTCTTCTTCAAGATACTTTTCAACCGGAATCTCGATCCTTATTCCTATAGGAGTAGGGACTACTACCTTATCAGGTTTTTCTCCTCTTACAAGGTAAATTACTGAAGCCTTTGATGCTGCAGCTGCAACAGCACCAGTTGTTATTCCAAACCGTTTAAGAGTTTGAATCAATGACGTGTAAATCGTACCTCCTCTCGTATCCTCTTGGTGTAATTATTTTATTGTTACAAATATAAGACTTTGAATTTCCCACAATAATTGTTGTAATCATATTTATTTTATTCAAAAACTTCTCCCAGGTAGATAGGGTTGCTATCATAATTTCCTCGTCTTCCCTATAAGCTGATTTTACTATACCTACTGGAACATCAATTCCTTTAACTTCCTTTATAATTCTCATTGCCTCCAGTAATAACGGCTTATTTATAGGATTGTACAAGACTATAACGAAGTCTCCTTCTGCAGCCTTCCTCACTCTATTAAGGATTTCCTCAGAAGGAATTAGTAAGTCGCTTAGACTAATTACCGCAAAATCCATTGATAGTGGTGAGCCTAATTTTGCTGCAACAGCGTTTGCTGCGGTTATTCCAGGAATTATTTGAATCTCTACATTAACATTATTTTTACAAGCCATATCATAAATTAAGCCTGCCATGCCGTAAACTTGTGGATCCCCGCTAGATACTACCGCAACAGTGTGACCTTGTAAAGCTTTTTCTATTGCGACTTTTGCCCTAAATATTTCTTCCTTCATTTTTGCAGTAATTACTTCCTTGCCGTCAGTTAGGTCTTGAATTAACCTAGCGTAAGTAGTATAAGCAACAATAACGTCGCTTTCCTTTATAGCCTCAAGCATTTCTAACGTCCTTGCTTCCTTTCCTCCCGGGCCTATACCTACAACGTAAATTTTACCCATTTTTACCACGTGCATAACGAATTATTTCATTCATTATTGATACTGCAATATTACTTCCCCCGTAATTGCCTCTAAGTACTATACATGGAATATCAGTAGAGATTAATTTCTCCTTTGCCTCAACAGCGTTAGTAAACCCCGGAGGAGTTGCTACTATTAAAGGAATTTCAACTCCTTCTTCCTCGTGCATCTTTATTGCCTCAACTAATGCAGTTGGAGAATTACCTATAACTACTATCTTAGGTTCTTTTGAAAGTCCTATCCTTATTCCTGCAGCAGTTCTAGTTATCTTTAATTTTTTAGCAAGCTCTACTGCATCATCTAAATAATTTTCAGCGTTCCACCTCAATCCTGCCTTAACCATCTTAACGTCAATTAATATTCCTACACCGGATTTTAATGCTGAAACTCCCATCTCTATTGCGTCTTTGCTTATGTAAATATATCTTGCAATCTCCAGATTTCCGCTTGCATAAACTGCCCTACTTATTATTTCCAGCTCTTCTCCGTCTTTTCCAGTTATTTCCCTTACTTTCTGCCTTGATAATTCCATTGAATTCTCTTCTATTTCCTCAGGATCTTCCAAAAAATTGAAGTAGTTGTCTTTTCTTACTGCTGAGGATATTCTATAAAGTAACGATAACTTAACTAACGGAGAATCTGCCAAAGGTCTTGTGAAATAAACTTTAACTTTCCTACCTTCATACTGGGCTTCCTCCCATTTGTAAAATTCATTAACTCCAAAGGAACCCATTATGTCTTTAGCAACGTGATTCCCTCTACCTAAAAAAGCTAGAGCGAATATGAACTTGTTAATTCCTTTTTCCAACAAAGATGAAACTAAATTCCTCCAATTTGGTTCAGTAAATTCATTATGAGATAAATAAACTGGAATTTGTAGTTTATCTTCAATGTATTTTGCTACTCCTTCCATGTCTTCAACAAATGTATTCCTCCTTGAGCCGTGAGTTATGATTATAATTGCTGTATCCACATTAATGGATAGCTTATCCAGAATATAAATATGACTTTTATAAAGATTATTCTTTGAACGCTTTACAGAAAAGGAGGTTAAGGGGGCGGAAAGCCTCGCCAGGGGATGGATAGCCCCCTTATATTTAAATACTTCTTTTTTCAAAAATCTTTTAGTGATGCTAATGACGCTCCTTATATAAAACATATTAGTCAGATCTGAGTAATACAGATCTGACTGGGGTGT
>QEFD01000173.1 GCA_003086435.1 Acidianus hospitalis | reverse complement strand
CCTAAAATTGCCGAGGCTAACGATTTAGGAGAGCCGTTTTTCTTAAAATATCCTGACTCTCCTGCGTCTAAAGAATTCCTCTCCATAGCTGATAAAGTAATGAAAATTGTAGAGTCAAATACTAAATAAAAACTTTTTCCTCTCATAGTTAGGAATTTTTTTGACTTTTCCTTCTCTAACCATTTTAGCTAAAACTTCCCTAAACTGTAATGGCGTAAAATCTATATTTTCTTGAATTAATTCATTTCTTATTTCTTCTGAGGTTTTTGCTCCATTTTTTAATATCTCGAGGATTTTTTCCTCTAGTTTGGTATTATCCATGAGATAATATTGGATATACTTTTATAAAAAATTAGGTGTGATATTACATAAAACTTTAAAAAGAATAAAAACTTAAAGTTATAATGGTGAAACTTAAATGAGTATCGAAATTAGCGAAAAAAGTATCATATTGAGAAGATTTCTAATGGTAGCTTACGGTTTATCTGAGGCAGATGTAGATGCATTCATGAAAATTGTTAACAGTAAAGAAGGAAAAGATGTAGATGCAATATCGTCAGAGCTAGGCATTAGTAAAAGCAGAGCAAGTTTAATACTTAAGAAACTTGCTGATGCAGGATTAATAGAAAAGCAAAAAAGCAATGGTAGTAAAGGCGGAAGGCCAAAGTATATGTATTTTGTTAACAAGAACGAGGTAATAGAAAAACTTGTTAAAAGAGCAGAAGACGTGTGTAAAGATTTAAGTGAAATTATAAGAGGCTTATGACACCTTCGTAAATCATGTATAATCCAAAAGCTAGAAGAATTATAAACGAGAAAATTTTCACATATTTTGCATATTTGTTTCCTAATCTGTTTATGAAAGTAGTAAATGCGAAGATCCATATTATTATTCCTACAAAGAATGGCAATATAATTGAAATTCCGAATTCATTTATCATAAATAAGCCTACTGTAATCCACCAACTTATTTGGTAAGGATTAGTAATTCCCATAATTAGCCCCGTAAAGTAATTTCCCTTTTTACTTCTATTACTTACCTTAGCCTTTAATGTTGCATATGATAAGAATATCATTAGTCCTCCACCTATAAAATAAAACACGACAAGAAGATTTTCAGGAATGAATTTTCTTACCTCGAAGGTTATCAAAAAGAAAATAAAGTCGGCAGTCATGGCACCAAATCCTACACTACTGCCATGTAATTTGGATCTTAAGGATTCATTAGCCATTATTGCATTAATTGGGCCAGGAGGGGCTGCCATAGATAAACCTAATAAAACTCCTAGAAGGTAAGAAAACACATGAAATGATAAAACTTTCTCTATATAAATTTTGCCTTCAATTCTTTCAGAGTTCTATCAGAATATTCTTAGATTCTGGAAAAAATTTAAAAACGATAGAGGAAACGAAAGCATATGCAAGAAGAGGAATTAAAAGAGAAGATTAAAAAGATGTATGAAGATGGGAAAACTATAAGAGAAATAGCTAAAGAATTAAATATGAGTTACAGTAAAGTAAGAAAAATTCTAATTTTAGAAGGCGTTCAATTTAGAGGTAAACTAAAGCAAGAGTTAGTTAATAAAGTTATAGAGCTCGCAAAACAAGGTTATAGTGCAAATAAAATCAGTAAAGAAATGGGACTCAATTCTAATACTGTCTTAAGAATTCTTAGAAAGAATAATCTAGTAAAGACTAAGAGAAAATTATCAAAGGAAGACATAGAGAAAATTAAATTAATGTATGAAAGCGGAAGTTCAATTTATAAAATTGCTAAAGAACTAAAAATATCTACAAACTTGGTAGTATATCATTTAAAGAAATTAAATATTTATAAACCTCAAACCTATTCATGAATCTTATTCCACATTTCCTTAGCTAATTTTCCTTCATATTTAAACGCATTCACTAATTCCTTAGCTTCTTCCCTCTTAGCTCTATGTTCTTCCAAGAATTTATTTAGCTTATCAATAAGAATTTGCTTAAGTTCTCCAGTAAGCATTTTACCGCTACGATAATCTTCTTCTATTTTCTTTATCTTATTATCATCTTCTTCAAAGAACATATATAACCATTGAAATGACACATCTATTTCAGGATTTCCTCCATATTTTCTATGAAGCTCTATAGTTGGCTGACCACCAGAGAATGCGTATTTCATGATCTTTCTTTCTACAGTTTTTGGATCATCAGTTAAGTAAATTGCGCTTTCTGGAATGGAAGAACTCATTTTACCCTCCGGTCCTGTTAATGGAGGAAGGAATTTACTATGAATTTGTGCTGCTTTATAATATCCAAGGCTTTCTGCAATATCCCTCTGTAATCTCCAATAAGGATCTTGATCTATTCCTGCAGGGATTAGACATCTCTTTTTCTCAAACATTGTTGGGGCTATTTGCAATGCAGGATAGAATATTATTCCTATGTTAGATGAGTTCTCTAGGCCAAAGGTAGCTCTAACTTCCGAGAAAGTCAACTTTTTAGCAATTTTTGTTGCCAAAGGATACATATTTCTAATGTACTCAGTATCTTGAAAGATGAAAGTTCTGTCTGGATCAAAACCCACAGCTATTATATCCAGGATATTATCATAAGCAAATTGTCTAGTTTGTTCTAAGGTAAGTTCTGGATTTCTCATGAACTTTTCATCATCTGTTATCTCTATATAAAGATTGACCTTAAATTTCTCTTGTAACCACTTGGTAAAAATAAAAGGTACCAAATGGCCAATGTGCATACCGAGAGAAGGAGCTCTACCAGTATAAAGGAAGAACCCTTTACCTTCTTCATAGTCTTTTAGAACTAAATCAAGATCTCTATGAGAAAAGAACACGTCTCTCCTTAACATTACATGTAAGTCTCCGGTAATTTTCTTTATTCTTTCCTTTAATTCTGGCGTTATTTTCTGGGTTCCAAACTGTACAATAAGTTTGTCATAATCGACCTTTCCTTTTACTTCCCAAGGAGTTACGGAAAAGTTAGAAGACACGAAAAAATGTAAAAATATTAAAAAATAAGCTTATGCTTTCTGTGAGATTGTGGAAGAAGACAATGGTAATTCTGGGAAGTTCTCTTTCATCTTTTGTTCAGCCACTGCAGCAGCTTCTTCTAATATCTTCCTTGCCTCTGCAGTAGGTGCGGCAGATATTCCGGATGCTCCAGTAAAGTCTCCAGCTTCAATTACAACTTCCTGCAACCCCTCTCCAAGTTCTCCCAGTTCAACTGATAATTCGGGCATTACACCTCTTATTACGCTCCTTAACTCATTTATTACCCCAACAACAGGAACTAAATTAACGAATACATCTCCTAACTCGCTCACAGTCTCTAATCTTAATTCAACTTGTTCTAAAGCTATCTGAGTCATTATTAATTGCTTAGTTATTTTCCTAACTTCTGCTACTTCATTTGCATACATTGCTGCTCTTGCAGTATCCTTAGCCATTTGAGCTTCAACAACTCTCTCGAAGAGTGTCTTATCTCTTTCCTGCATTCTTGAAATGTAAGCGTCGAGCCTGCTAATCATTGAGCTAATTTGATAGTGAGCTTGAACTAACCTATACTTGAGTGGTTCCTTAGCCTTAAATGCACCTTTAATTCCTGAAACTATTCCGTTCTTCTCTTCTGGTCCTGCCCAATATTTTTGGAAATCTTTTCCAAGCATTCTAATCTAATTATTCTCGGTTAATACTATATAAAGGAGAGAACTCGGTCTTATTAACTTAAAAATCAAAATGACAAATAATGATGTCATCTGCTGAAGACCCAGACGTGGATATACTTAATAAAAACGGTTTAGTTAATGTATATGTAGACCTTAGAGGAAAGGAAATAAACACTAAAAGGTTACTAGTAAGAGCTGACAATTCTCATGTATATATTTATGATCCGGATTCTAATTCTATAGTGAAAATTATATATGTAAATGAATTAATAGACCCTTCCACTCTTTCAGTCTCAGAGAAAAATGGAATAATTAATATTTCACTTAAGAAGACATAAATAATGTGGCAACAGAAGAACTTTATCTAAAAGATTCTTATATAAAAGAATTTGAGGCAAAAGTTACTAAGGTTAATGGAAATGAGGTAATATTGGATAAAACAGCTTTTTATCCAGGCGGAGGAGGTTTAGAAAATGATGTAGGGAAGCTGATAAAAAATAACGGCGAAACACTCAACGTAAAAGAAGTGAAAAGACAAGGAAATGAGATAGCTCACATAATAGAAGGAGGAGAATTAAGGGAAGGGGATAACGTTAAAGGAGTAATAGACTGGGATAGAAGGTATAAAATGATGAGATTACATACCGCGTCTCACGTTATGGCTGCAGTAGCATACTCTCAATTTAATGCGTTAATTACTGGGGGGCATATTTCTCCAGAGTACGCAAAGGATGATTTTAATCTGGAAAATAAGGATTTAATCCCTCAAATAGTCGAGAAGGCTAACGAGATTCTTTCAAAAGGCATAGAAGTTAAAGTATATTTCCTACCTAGAGAAGAAGCTTTAAAAATCCCTGGAATAGTAAAGCTTGCTGAAAGGAACCCTCCTAGTATACCTATTTGGAGAATAGTAGAAATACCTGGAATAGATATACAAGCTGACGGAGGTCCACACGTTAAGAATACTTCAGAAGTAGGAAAGATACGCATTATAAAAATAGAGAATAGAGGCAAAAATAGGAAAAGAGTTTATTACACAGTGGAAAGTTAAGCCCAAACGTATTTTAAGCTAGTTATGAACCTTACAGCAAAGCCTGAAACAATTCCTATAAAGTTGATTACTGCAAGGAACAATGACTGTGCCTTTATATAAGAGAAGAATAGAAAGAGCAGAATTTCGGATACATTTGAAAAATGAAGGAACGCCACCAGCAACAGAATAACTGTAATGTATTGCACTATTCCACCACTAAAAGACGATACATGAAATTTAAGTAATCTCTTAATAAAACTTCCTACTCTTCTATCCTTAAAAGTCCAAATATCATTTAGTATAAAATTAAATATTATTGAAAGCTCGATAGCTAACCCTAAGGAAAAGAAAATAGGCATATCACGCGCTGTAAGTATGAAAACTCCTTCATTAACTAAAGTTCCTAAGCCTCCAACTATCATGAACTTTAATAACCTTAAATCCACGACTTATACATCTCTATTAATATATTATAAATCTTATCCCATTAAATTGTGTACTTTCTAAACTGGTGGCATTAAATTGATGAATTAGATAAAAATTCATCTATTTCATTAACTAGCTCTTGATAATCTTTTCTCAAAGAAATTCTACCATAAAATTCATTTAAGCCTACAAAGTTAGAGCAATCCCTAATTAAGAACCCCTTACTCCTAAGATATGAGTTAATGAATCTAACATTAATGGGAAATCTTACTAGAACATAGGGCGCAAATGATTTATATATTGTAACTCTTCTTCCCTCGTCTCTAATTCTAAAGTTTTCCAAGAGAGAGGCCACAAGATCTCTACTTTTTCTAAAGAAATCCTTAATTTCCTTAGGATTCGCGTTGGATAATACATAATAAGCAATAGAATTAATCCTCCAGGGCGGAGAGCTCTTTTCAAGTTCTTTACTCCTCTTTCCTATAGTAAATCCAATCCTTAAGCCAGGGATTGACAGTGATTTGGTAAAAGTTGAAACTATTAGAAGATTATCATAGTCCTTTACAAATTTCTTAGCGGAATCTACAAGACTTATGTCTGCGAAAGATTCGTCAACTACTAAATCCTTTCCTTCTTCTAAGAATTCCTCAATTTCCTTAAGGTCTATTTTTGCACCAGTAGGATTATTAGGATTACTTATTATGACTTTATTGCCTTGTAGGCGGTAAATAAAATAATTTTCTCTTTCTTCTGCAAAATAAATATAGCTCCTTTTATATTCAACATAATTAGGCTCTGGGACAACCCTAGGTTCTAGTAAATTTATAACCTCACTAGCCCCGTTAAATACTCCTATATAATCTTCATCAACGTCATAAATCTCAGCAATATTTTCTCTCAGTTTCTCGTAGTTGTCAGGATAATAAAGATAAACTTTTTCCTTTATTGCTTCATTAATCAACTCTTCAATAAAATCAGGGTAAATAGGGTTGAGATTAACGCTGAAATCCCTTAACTTTTCTGGCCTTCCGTTTATCCACCTAACTCCTCCGTGTTTCATTAACTCCTCTCCCTAAAAAACGTTTCAATAACGTTTCTCTCTGCTCTTCTTAAAATTTCCGATAAATTTGAAACACTCATATTTAGTTTCTCCGCTAATTCCTTAATTCTGATCTTCTTAGGATAATCAAAATAACCAGCCTCAAAAGCTATCTTTAAAATTTGTTCTTGCCTAGCAGTTAATACATCCTCTGATTTTACCTTAATTACCTTAACAACCTTGACTTCTATACGATGCTCGATAAAATCCCTCAACATTTTCTTTAATTCAGTATAATCTGAAAGAATTACTGTCCAATATATTCCGTCGTTAGTTGCAGTACCATTCATTATAATATAGTTAGACAATATGCGTTCTATTGGTTCATTAACTATTATAGTTCCTAGATATTTGAATTTGGAAACTCTTGAAAGGTTCCACTTAAGCTTTTTTGCATCCTCTTCTTTTCCTTTAAATTCTATTAAAAGCCTTGCTCCATTAGTGGAAGGTTTTATATCCAATACTGACAATAAATTTCTAGAATAGTCAATTCCCTTAGACCAGTCCTCGTGATTTACCTTAAAACTTACGTATAGCATCCCGAAAATCTTCGGGGTAAAAGAAATAAGTTTTTCTGGAAAATGATAAGTTAAAGTCAGAAAGTTTTAAATATTTCAGCTTACTAATTATATCTCGCTCCGGTAGTATAGCCCGGTCAAGTATGCAGGCCTCTCAAGCCTGTGGCCCGGGTTCAAATCCCGGCCGGAGCACTAATTTTCCCTTAAATTGAAAGAGAGTTATGTTCTCTTTATAAAGGCGTAAATGGAACAGCAATCCTTATTTTTGGAACAGCGTCACTTTCTTATAAGTAGGGTAGAAATATATGCTAATTAACGTTTCCAAACTGGACGAGCAACAAAGGAAGAGAATTATTAAGAAGTTAGTAGAGAAGTTGGGGTTATCTCAAGCTGCAAAAAATGCTGGATGTCGGTAGGAGTACTTTATATAGATACGTTAACAGTGATCGGAGTATTCCTTATAGACATTGTGAGGAAAGCTGCAGAAATATTAGCTCAAGATAAACTTTCAGACGCTATTTACGGGTTGAAAGTTATAGAAGTTGACGCTACTACTGTATTATCTGTAGTTGTTAAAGCTATGAAAGATAAGAAGTTCCGGAACTTTTTCGTTTCGATACTTTATCAATAGGAGATTATTTGAAGAAGGTATCATCAACATACATTGTTATTGAAGAAGACGTGAAGAAGTTTGA
The DNA here is from genome assembly GCA_003086435.1 of Acidianus hospitalis. Taxonomy (GTDB): domain Archaea; phylum Thermoproteota; class Thermoprotei_A; order Sulfolobales; family Sulfolobaceae; genus Acidianus; species Acidianus hospitalis. The sequence continues at coordinate 2,648 of QEFD01000173.1, read as the reverse complement.
AAAGCTACTCCGGGGTAAGAGTAAGAGCACTATTGATATGAGGTATCTTAGGATAGCGCTTACAAAGTTAGGATATGAGTTAAGCCCGGACAGTATCAGAGACTTAATAGCGGAGTTATCTGAAGATAGCAGCAATATAGCCAGACATACCGCGAATTCCTTGAAACTATTTATCAGAACGGTAGTAAAGGAGAAGAACTTGCAGTTAGCTCAGCTATTATATAATTCGTTCAAAGTTCCTAGATATAATAAGGGAATTACTTTTCGTTACGGAGTTTGACCATATAAAGTGCAAGTTGAGCAATGAAAATAATATGTAATAGAAAAAATAGAATTACTTAGAAATTATCTTTTTTAAGATATGATTTTTTCACTATATATTTAGCCTGATAATTATCCTTTTTATTTTAATAAGATATTTACATGGAAATATGATTCTGTGATGAGTGGAGTAATAAATCGTCTATATATACATACAAACTAATTATGCATACGTTATTGTTTTTCCTTTCATTTTTAAATTATTTTTCTTCTTTATTTATATAATTGAAAGAAATTTATACATGATGTAAAATACATTGAATAAAGAAAATTGAGAGTAAAAGAGAAGGTGTATCTTACTTTACGTTAGGAAGTCATAGGCAAACGTAACCCTTCCATCCTTCTTTTCTAAAGGTAATAGGAACATCTCTCATGAAGAGAAGAAAAACGTCCTTTCGAGATCACTTTTGCTTTTCTTCCTCACTTTCTTGGTTACTTGTAGCTTCTTTATGTACCTCGAAGTTCCTCTGTCTCAGACCTTGTACTATACCTAAAGGATAGAAAACCAGCAGGGAGACTAAAGCTACTATAATCGTGCTCATGTCGTAATTTATCAAGTTCAACGCTCCATCAGATCCTATGTACGTCATGAACGTAAGGAAGGCTATATAGCCCATATACCAAAGAGACTCGGCCAACCCCTCCTTAACCTTGCCTATGACACCTAGAACACCACTTACGGCAGCAAGTATCACCACTGAATACGGTACTGCAGGCCATCCACTCCAGAACACAATTAGCCCTGAAGCCATGAAAGCTATAGGAGCTATGATAGACCCACCAGTTACCTTGTAGTTGGTAGCTCCTTGTTTCCTTAACACCATTAATGCCACAGGATTAGTTGCGAAACCTATATAGCCTGCTACGGTAGCGTCGCTTATTAGTCCATAAATTGAAGGTACTGGGGCGAAGAGAAAAGCTACCGCAGATCCTACAACTGCGAACACTATCAGAGCCCAATACGGTATAGCGTACTTCTCATGAAGTTCTAGCATCTTTTTTCCCACGAATCCCGACCTTGCGCTTGCAAAGAGCACTCTAGAACCGGCTCCCATGTAGACGTAACCGGTTAAGAAAGGTCCTATAATTCCTCCTATTAAAAGAAGTATCAGAGCTATCTGCGCATCGTGATCAGATGCCAGGTCAATGAAGGGGTTTCCTTGTACATGGCTTAATCCACTCCAATTTCCAGCTGTAACTCCTATCTTTGACCAGTCCAAGTTGGTCAGGAAGACGAAGTTGAAGAACAAGTATATTATACCTTCAGTTACTACAGTAATAATTAAAGCATATATCAAATACGTCTTATTCTTTACCTCTTCAGCTAGGTCTGGGATAATTCTGGCCCCTCCGAAGGCGAACATGGCGTAAGGCATAGCGGCGAAAACTCCAGAAACGCCAAAGGGCAATATCCCGTGATATGCAGTTAGATTAGCCGGGTTATAATAAACAAACAGTAGCAGGAAAGCTGGAAGGATATAAATTATGTACTTGATAGTTCCGAACGCTGATGTCACCTTTGCGAACGTTTTAACTCCATAATAATTGAAAGGAATATATCCAAGCATTAAGAGGACTCCCACTATTGCTCCTTCGATGGTAGGTACTCCGTTAGATAGGAGAGAAGGAAATATGAATGATAGGCCTTCAATGGTTGCGAATGCCTCAATTGGAGGAATGAAAATGTACCAAACAAGGTCTGCCATGGCGTTTATCAGATTCGTTACTGCACCATGACTATATATGGAAAATCTAGATGGACCTCCTGCCTCTGGATAGTTCTGAGATAATTCAATATAAGTGATTGAAATCATTATGTAAAAGAATATTCCCAACAACCAGGAGAACATGCTCCCTGGACCAGCTACTGCTGACATCTCCAGCGGGCTGAAGAATATGGCAGTAGCCACAACTGAGGATATTCCTATTATGATCAGCGACTTTAGACCTATCTCTTTCTTTAGACCCTTACCCCCAGACATGGGTAAAAACATTCGCGTCATTTCTTATAAGTTTAATGTAGTTTAAACAGCAGTTGCGTAGATATAAAATTGTTTATTAAGTACGAACATGTTATATTATATACTGAAAAGTTTAAATATATCATTAAGGCTAGATGATAATCTAAAAATGATTTACTTCTCTTCTGTCTTTTTCTTCCTTACTCTTTCCTTTCATAATCCAGCGAGTATCTTTAGCCTTGGTATTTTCTAGGTAGTCCTTTTGTGTTGGTGAAACTCGAGCATAAATTGCCACTTGTTTAACCCTTCCACCGCCGGACAGTAATCTTTCAATTTCGCTGTAAGGTATTCTCCACCTACCGTTAA
>QEFD01000172.1 GCA_003086435.1 Acidianus hospitalis | reverse complement strand
TTTAGGCGACAAGGATGGAAAATCGTTACTTTTTGTTAACGTTAGATCCTCAGTAAAATTTGATAAAGCCACAGTGAGGAAAAATATTACTAGAGATTTGATAACTTCAGAGAGTTTAAGGTATCCAGATAACTACTCATTACTTTCTTACGTTTTTGGAGACGGAAATATAATAATGGTGGTGGTCAGGCCTTGAATTGTGAGGACGAATTAAAAGAAGCGATGATTTTAGCCTGGATAGGAGATAGGGAGGGAGTTAATAAAATTACAAAAGAATGCATAAAGGAATTATCGTCATATAGATCAGCAATAAAAGATATTACGAAGATAAAAGAGGAAGTTAACAGAGAATTTGAAATCCCCAAAAAATTGAGGGAAAAAGGAATTACCCATGAAGATCTTCTAGGGCTAGCCTTACTCAGATTAGCAAGAAAGATCTCACTTACATCGGATTTAAATCCTAAAAATGATGGGAAACTAAAGTATATCATAATAGACCTAGGGAATAAAAAAATATTAAGAGGATATTGTAAGGAATGCAAAGGATTCCACTATACTATACTAAAAGACAACATAGGGTTTGCAGTAGAATATGACCAAATAATTTATGCAGAATTTTTGCAAGGAGATGAGAAAAGCGTTATGGACGTAATAAAGAGGGAAATAGTAGGCAAATAACGACTCTCTGAATTTATTTTTCTTGAATATTAAAGTTTGTCAATTTCCTTCTTTATTTTCTCTAGTAATTCCTTCTCCTCCTCGTCTAAAGAATTAACATTAACAATATCTATTTCAGACTTTATTAATTCCTTTAATGCAATTATTGCATCTTTTCTACTATGAAAGGGACTTATATCCTCATCTAATCCATTATAAGCGTATTTATGAATTCCCAGCATAGCAGTAGTTAAATTAACTAGGCCTTTAAATCCTAGATCTTCTAAATCTCTAGCTATTCCCATTAATCCAGTAGTTGGGGCTGAATAACCTATTCTTAGGTACCATTTTATATCATTTTCCTTACCTTCCTTCTTTTTCTTTTCTATGATTTTATTAAAATTGGATACAACTAAAGAACTCATGAGAGCTTTCCATGAAAGGAAAAGCTTGCTTGCAGAATTTCTAGTATAACCTTCCTTAAGCATTTCAATACTTAAATAAAGTTCCTGCAGTGCCTCAAGCAATCTAAGCCTCGAGTACTTTTCCGGCTCTCTCGTAAACTTGGGTAACTGTGATTCCATGATTAATTTATCCATTATTGGCCTAAAGAACTTAAATCTTAATTTTTTATCAATCATGAGCAGAACTTTAAAAGGTATTATTAAAACCGCGCTTTAGTTAAATAATTTTAGTCCATTAATTTCACTTTATTTATGCAAAGATTTCTAATCCTAAATGAAGATCAAGCAAAGCTCGTCTTAGATAATATTAACTTTAAAATTTTAGAATTACTAGTTTCAGAAGAACTAAACGCAACTTCTCTATCGGAAAAATTAAAGGTTCCTTTGCCTACTTTATGGAGAAGGCTAAGTAAACTTGAAAAATACGGACTCATAGAAGTTACAAGAATAGAGCGTAAGAGAAACTTTAAGACGAAATATTACAGAGCAAAGGCAGTATATTTCGTTTTACCTTTAAGTATTCCCCTTCACCCTAAGGATCCTATAGCAAGAAAGGCTTTAGAATTTCTTTCTGTATTAAAAAAGATAATGGATGATAAATATAAAAAATATAATGAGATTCCTAAAGGAATTGATCCTACAGACTATGCTGTAATTCTTGACGCTTTCGTAACTTTTTCAACGTTTTTAGAAAAAGAAGAGGAGATGAGAAAAATCTTAGATGAAGTTGAACGACGACTGCTTTCATTAATGAAAGTGACTCATTAATATTCTTTCTCGTTAAAAAAAGTATGAACTCATATATTTTAATAGGAGCGCTAATTTCGATTTTTATAGGTATTATTCCTCTTTTCCTAGTAAAGAGAGACTGGAAAGTAATACTAATAGCCGGAGGTGCTTACATATCAGCCATAGTAGGAAAGGCCGTTGTCAGCAGTTTCCGATAAACCGTGAAGTTTATATACTTTAATGGTTAATATGAGTACAGTCACACCAGATGTGGATGGGTTTTCCCGAAAGGTGT
>QEFD01000171.1 GCA_003086435.1 Acidianus hospitalis | reverse complement strand
CTGCGAGTGATAGAATTTTATCACTAGGAGAGATAATTACGCCTATTTTCTTACCACTCCTTTTTAGAGCTTCATATATGTCATTTTTCTTCCAATTAACTAGAAGAGGACCATCAATCTTTAACCAATCAAGATACCTAATTATTCCACCAGCAAGAGTTACAAAATCTCCATACTTTGTTAAATAACCAACGTTTGATTTATCGTTCTCATCAATTAAATCCTTGAAAGTCTTTTCTTCTTTCTTTTCAATAAAATAGAGTAAATCTTCCAATTCCTCTCTAGCAATCTCCTTTTCTATTAGAGCTTCGGGATATGCAAATGGATCAACCGGACCGTGACCTTTGCCTAAGTTTAAAGAATATTTTATAGCAAAGGTTGTAAATTCCTTCGCTTTCTTAACTGCATCCTTTAACTTGAAGCCTTTAGCTAAATAAGCAGTTATTGAGGCAGAAAATACATCTCCACTACCGTGCGTATTATTAGTCTCTATTTTCTCTCCCTTAAGCTCCAATTCTTCGCCATCTATTATTGCATAGTCTAAACCAAATTGAGAACCGCCCTTTACTACTGCATTAACTGAGTATTTCTCGTAAAGTTCCTTAGCTGATTTCTTTAGCCCCTCTTCGCTCTCTATCTTCTTGCCTAAAAGTTTCTCAGCCTCAAACTTATTAGGAGTAATAATCAACGAATCCTTCATCAATGATTTTATAGATGAGACTACGTCTTCCGTTACTAGCGAAGCTCCCGATTTCGCAACCATTACCGGATCTAAAATAAGATCGATCTTATACTCTTCCACCTTCTTTTTTACTGCCTCGATTACTTTTGTTGAAGCTAACATTCCTGTCTTAGCGTATCTAGGATTTAAGTCCCTCATTACAGCATCAAATTGCGCCTCAATAAAATCAGGAGGAACTTCCATTACTCTGGTTACTTCAAAAGTATTCTGAGCAGTTAGACCAGTAACAATAACCGTGCCGAAAACTCCGAGAGACGTAAAAGTCTTTAAATCAGCCTGTAGCCCTGCTCCTCCTCCTGAGTCGCTTCCTGCAATAGTCATTACTACCGGTCTTATCACGAGTTAAAAGATTCGTTATAATTCTTAATCTTTTCTACTTCTTCTTATTAGGGCAAACTATTGAGAATACGCAATATTCGCATTCCCAAGCGAAACGCGGTGAAGGACTTAACGAAATATTTTCCTGGACTAACTTAATTATTGTAGCCTCATCTAACGGCTTATCCACAGTAAATTCTGTAAACCTTTCTGGCGTAACATAAAATAGAATTCCCTTTTTAGCTCCAAATAACCATAAATAAGCTTGAAGTTGCATTAAGTGATGCCTATGAGGCAATCCTTTGTCTCCCCTGGCGCTCTTTATTTCTACTATAATTTTTTCCTCGTCCTTCTGCAAAATAATATCTGCCCTACCTTTTATTTTTACAACCTTTTCTCCTAAATTTACTTCCTTTTCCCCTTCAACCTCTGAAGTGACTTTATAGCCTTCAATTTCATTAAAGGTCTCTAAACCCATGTGTATTAATTCTCCCATAAGTGTTGAAGGATTGTAAACTTCTGCAATTGCCAATTCTTTGAATTTTTCTTCGTAAACTAACTTTAATGGACATCTTACCAGATCTGTAACGTAAAAGGTATCTTTTTCTCTTTGATGAGATAAGTAATCTTCTACCCTCTTTTTTGCTAGGAATTCAACTATCGTGAATCCTCACCGTTATATTTCCAGTTCTTTCAGTCTTAATCCATTTCTTCGGCATTCTTAAAAGTTCTAGAGAGATCGCTATTAAATTAAGGATTACTACGAGATTCATGTAAATGAAAGATAGTATTGGATAAAACTCTTCTATCATGTGTTTTCTTGAAATCATTATTCCCAGTAATAATGATAGTAAGGATGCAAACGAAACTAAACTAACAACAACTATGTAAATTTCTGATGGATATAAGAGAACCAAGGAGTAATTCACTAGATTTAATATCATAAAAACTGGAGTTGCTACAATTAATATTGCATCTATTACCCTCCAATCAAATTTTACCTTCTCTACCTTGAGAGTTACTTCAAAATGCCCTCTGTACCATCTAAGCCTCTGTTTTATAAGCATTCTTAAACTAACCGGCACTTCTCTCCAGGCTACAATAGATGGAGAATAAATTATCTTGTAACCGCTGGATATTATTTTCAGACTGAGATCAAGGTCTTCAGTTAAAGAGCTCTCGTTCCATCCGCCTAAACTTTCTAATACAGATTTTCTTATGAAAGAGCAAGTGCCTTCTAACGGAACAAAGAAGCCCAGCCTTGCCCTTCCGCTTATTGAGTATTCATAAAATAATTCTTCAAGAGAAGCAAATCTCGCTATTGCGCTTTCCCTAACGTTTATTGGAACTAGTCTACCTTGAACTCCTGCTACTTTAGGATCTTCAAACTTAGCTGAGGCATAAGCTAAAGTATCTAACCTTGGAACAGTATCTGCATCAAAAATTCCAATTATTTCGCCTTTAGCTATCCTTAATGCATAGTTTAATGCCCTACTTTTTCCGTTAATTACTCTAGCACTTTCTAAATGAATACATGAAATATTATCATACATTAACTTATAGGAATTACAAACCTCTAGTGTCTTATCAGTAGATCCGTCTTCCACTACAATTATCTCATACTTAGATCTGTCGTATTCTTGGTTTTCCAATCTATCTAATAGCCTTCCAAGGACTTTTTCCTCGTTTTTTGCTGGAATAATTAAGGAAAAAGATACGCCGGATGGATTTTTATATTCTTTTGGATTCCATCTAATTCCTACAATTGCTAAGAATGAATTATATACGCTCCAGGCAGATACTAACGAACTTAATATTACTATTACATAAAGCACAATAATAAGTATATAAACATGAATATATTTTTTGTTAAGACAACGCTAGTAGAAACAGTTTTAAACAAAAAAGTTCAAACTCTTATGGAACTTATATCTAGAATAAGTTCTCTCATTTGCCTTTTTATCTCTGCTAAGTCCATTTTAGCTCTCCTTAGCCCGTAAGGACTCCTACTCTCTATAATTTTACCTACGCCATAGATTACTGAGCCGGATATTGTAGTTATATGAAACGGATCATCAAGTCCCCATAATATAAATTTTCCAACACCTTGAATCATTTTGCCTTTTGGCTCATAATCTCCTAATATACCGAGCACATCTTTAGCCATGATTCTAGAATTATCTTATAATAAATTTTAGCTATCACTCATGTCTTACTAAATAATAAAATGAGTTTCTAGGGCGGTAATTCACCTATGCCTTCTAGCCCATTTCATAATATAACGTCTTGAAATTATAAAATAGTACCTATTAAACAAAGCCCTACTTCTTAAATGATAAAGCCTACTTTTGTAACCCATACTTTATACACTCATCATGCATTTATAAATTAACGCTAAAAATATACAAACTACTAAGTTGAAGTAACTTTAAGTTAAAAGATAAACCAATTTAGTAAATAGTTTTAAATAGTACTAAGTCTATATTATATTAGAGAACATGTCGGAAGCATATAGAATACCGTTAATCGGAGAAAAATTCCCAGAAATGGAAGTAGATACAACTCATGGAAAAATAAAATTGCCAGAGGCGTATAAAGGAAAATGGTTTGTGCTTTTCAGCCATCCTGGAGATTTTACACCAGTATGTACTACTGAATTTGTATCTTTTGCAAAGAAATATGAAGAATTCAAAAAGCTAAATACTGAACTTATAGGCCTTTCTGTAGATAGCAACATAAGCCACATAGAATGGGTTACCTGGATAGAGCAGAACCTTAAGGTAGAAATACCTTTCCCGATAATTGCAGACCCTATGGGCAACGTTGCTAAAAGACTAGGAATGATACACGCAGAATCTTCTACTGCTGCAGTAAGGGCGGTATTTATTGTTGACGATAAGGGAACTGTAAGACTATAGCACTTTCACGTAACTTTTAAATACTTTTAATTACTGTGGAGAGGTATTTAACACCTAGTGAGGTTGCTTGGCATGAGTAGGTGTTATTAAGTAAGGGAGGGGGAAGGTTGTTGAGATTAACGGTAGGTGGAGAATACCTTACAGCGAAATTGAAAGATTACTGTCCGGCGG
>QEFD01000170.1 GCA_003086435.1 Acidianus hospitalis | reverse complement strand
ACAAATATTCGGTTTACCTCATGGGTGCTCCTGTTTGCAGAAAACATTTGAAATTCCAAAAATACTCAATGAGCATAGATGAGTTGGAGGATAATTTAAGAGTGAGAATATCTGCAAAATGCAAATTCTGCCATAGGCAGGCTGATTATTTTACTTTAGCTATGCCAAAGGCTAGTGCATTAATAGGCTTGGCAGAATACATAACAGGAAAGAGTACAACAAATTTAATGAGAATTTATGCCAATATTTCTAGGGTAATACATCCTTACGGGTTTACTGACTTAGATAAGGACAAGGTATTCACTCTATGGGCTAGAGATTTCTTAAACATTATTTCTGAGGTTAATAATCTCTTTAACCTTGTCGACAGTAGCAGAGGCAGCAGTAACAACGGGAAGCTTACCGGAAAGTTTGTCAAGAATGGGGAGAGTTGAAAGAATCGTACAGGCCACATAAATAGCGTCTGCGGAAGATTCTTGAGCAATTTTAACTGCATTTATAACTAGTTCGTGAGGAGTTGAAGCTATTGCGGATCCTCCAGTTCTACCTAAGGCGATTGAGCCAACTACTTGAAATCCAAAGCCTTGAATCCATTTTATTTCATAATCATGCCTTCTCTGATTATAAGGAGTTACTACATAAACTTTCTTTGCTCCCAATTCTCTTAACCTATCTATTATAGCCTCAGTTGAGATAACTACTGGCTTTGAAAAGAATTTCTTTAGTCTATTCATGCCATCCCTATAAAATACTCCGTAAGACCTTGCATAAACTATCACATCGCCTTTCTCGACTTCGTTCTTTATTAAGGATAATTCCTTATACATTCTTTCTTGTTCGTCTTTTCTAATCCCGTGACCTGGGTAATACTTCATGTAAAATACCTTAACATCGTTAAACACCAGTTTAATATCGTTAGGCAAGGTAGGGTTTTCCTCAGAAAGTATTAAAGATATCATACAAAGAAGATAAAATTTTCAGGAATAAAACAGTTCCGTGGACATTATTTTTATAAATCATAGAGATCCGTTTCATCCTAATGCTGGTGGTGCAGAAAACGTAATTTATGAGATTGGAAAGAGGTTAAAAGAAGTCACTTGGCTATCAGAAAAAGTTAAAGGAAGACCGGATTCTGAGTATATAGATGGAATAAAAATAATTAGAAAAGGAAATAAGTTCACTTTACATTTTTACTCTCTGATTGAAGCTAAAAGACATGAAATAGTGATAGATAGTGTGGCACATGCAGTACCTTTTTTCTCTTACCTAGTTAATGATAAGGCCATAGCACTAATTCACCACGTTCATCAAGATGTAGTAAAATTTGAACTAAATCCTCTTTTGGCAGAGGCAGTAAGGCTTGCAGAAAGAAGAATAAGGAATTATAAATATATTATCTCCGTATCTAACACCACAAAGCAGGATTTAATAAAAAAACTGGGAATAGATGAAAATAAAATAACTGTAATTTACAATGGAGTTGATCATAACAAGTTTAATCCCGGAATAAAGAGCGAAATCCCTATAGTTTTTTGGATAGGAAGGATGATGAAATACAAGAATCCTTTTGACATAATAGAGATAAAGAGAAGAATAAAAAATAAGAATGTAAAATTCATAGTTGCAGGAGGAGGAGAGCTTTCTACCGAATTTCGTGAAGTAGCTAAAGAAGAAGGAATACAATACTTAGGAAAAATTGATGAGAAAACAAAGATCGAGTTATATAGAAAATCTTGGGTAATATTGTCTACCTCTTTTATAGAAGGCTGGGGAATGACAATAGTTGAAGCTAATTCTTGTGGTACTCCCGCAATAGCTTATTCTACTGGATCTTTGCCAGAGATAATAAAGCAAGGAATTAACGGTTTTGTTGTTCCTTACAAAGACGTTAACACTATGGCAAGATACATTGATTATATAACAGAAGATGAAAATATTATGAAGGAACTGTCTAGAAAAAGTTATGAAGAATCGTTAAAATATGATTGGAACAAGACCGCAGAAGAATACAGAAAATATATAGAAAATATTTACTATAAGTGAACTTTACTGATCACCGTTTATGAAGAGCGTGACTTTGAATAATTTGCCTTCTTTCCTTATAATATACCTCATTGTAAATCCTTCACAACGTCTAGTAACTTCTACCTCATTCTCACTATGAAAAGAATAAGTAGGCTCACTACATTGCGTAGCAATTTCATTTAATTTCTCGTTTATTTCGTCCTGATCCCTTGCATAAAATTCTATCTTAGCATTGTTACCTTCAAAAGTTGACCTTATCATTTTAGTTGATATAAAATATGCTACAAAAACTGCTAAGGCAGAATTAACTACTGAGGAAATTACTAAGATTATTGGCAAGAGATTGCCTAAAAGCGGAACATAAAGTACTTTAAAACCAAGTAAAATGTAAAATGTCGAGGCTATAGCCGAAGTAATTCCTACACTAATTATAGCCGAAGCTATCTTCCTTTCAATTGTGCCTGAAATAAAACCTATTATTGCTCCGCCAACTAAAGGAAGCCACCAGGTAACTAGCGATACTGGTATTGAAATTTTTATACTCCTCATCGTTAATACCTTTGTATTTATGATAATTAAATATTTCTAACCAGCTTCTAACCTTTTTATCGTATTCGGTATAAATCCATTAAGTGAAGTAAATCTTTCAACACTTACGTCCTTTAGCCTCATTACTACAACTTTCCCTAGAAGTCCTCCTAAATCAATCACAGTCCCAGGCTCGCTGTCTACTGGAATTACTCTAACCCCAAGAATCTTATTTAAAGTTATACCTAAAGAAAGTACATCCATAATTAATCCAATAACTTTATCCTTTCCTTGCTTTTTACTGACCCCTACCATATCAATACCACTATTACAAACAGAAGATAAAGCAAGTAATGTAAAGAAGTCAACATAACCTTCTAGTGCTCTCTCAGCCATAATAGAATCTTCACTAACCGGAATAAACGCTGAGCTTAACCCTCCTACGTGGGAAGTTGCCATTGAGCCACCTTTTTTTATCGCGTCCATTAAAATCGCTAATGCTGACAAACTTCCATGTCCTCCAATCTTTTCTATACCCATTGCCTCAATTATTCCAGCAACGCTGTCACCAACCTTAGGGGACGGGGCTAGGGAAAGATCTACAGAGCCGAAAGGTACTCCAATCTCCTTAGAGACTGCCTTACCTATTAATTCCCCAAGTCTGCTTATTTTAAACGCAGACCTCTTTATTACGTCGTGCAACTCCTCTAGCGAAGAAGGAGAACTTCTCTTTATTGCATTTTCAATTACTCCTGGCCCGCTTACGGCAACGTTTATCATCATGTCTGGCATTCCAATGCCGTGATGAGCAGATGGAACAAAAGGGCTATCAGGAGGAACGTTAGATAGTATTGAGACCCTAGAAGACGCTTCTGGCTTCATACTAAAAATTTGATCAACGAACTTCTTTATAGCATCTGAATTTAATCCTGAGAAAGTTGATGCTGCATTTATCATTCCAGTTAACCTTCTTGTAGAATTCATAACTTCTGCCAGAGTATTTATGACAGATAAAGAGCCTTTAGTAAATCCTCTATCCGCAAATGCTGAGTAACCGCTTATATAGTCTATTCCGTTTTTCTCTGCAAGCTCTTCAAGTTTTTCGCCTATTTTTATCCCGTCGCTTTCTGCAAGTACCTCTAGAAAATACTGTACGGGAGAAACTGCGACTCTTTTTGTAACTATTTTTATCCCATATTTTTCGCTCACTTTATCCACAGAATATGAAAATTTTTCTAAGATAGGATTAAGGGAATTAAATTTTTCCAGAGTTTTATTAACGTCGTCAGAAATTAGGGTTAAAGTATTCATGCTTAACGTAACTGACCTTATGTCTAGGTCTTCTTCGCTTAGCATTCTCACAACTTCAATTATTTCGTCTGCAGAATATTTCATTTTATATCCTCTCCATGTATTTAAAAACTTCCTCGTGATAAACTAGGACTTCAACATTAAGTTCTTTTCCCTTTTGTTGCAACTCTTTTCTAAGTTCCGACAAGGGAACTTTACTCTTTGATATATCTACAAGCATTATCATTGCAAATATTCCTCTTAATACCGTCTGTGAAATATCAACTATATTCACATTCTCTTCAGCAAGTTTAGACGAAATTCCTGCAACTATTCCAGGCTTATCTGCTCCTACAACGACTACAATAGCATTTTCCATAAACTGAAAGAAAAACTAGCATTTTTATACCTTGCTTTACTACTTACTTTATGCTTGAGGATATTTTAGAAGAATACAAAAAAGCTTGGGCATTAGGTCACGCTTTAGCATTAATGGGTTGGGATCTTGAAACATACATGCCGCAAGAAGGATCAAAATATAGAGGAGAAGCAATTGCACAGCTCATTACACTAAGAAGGAACGAAATAATGAAACTTGCGGAAAAAGTGGATAGAATAGATGAGAGTAAGCTTGACGATAAAGAAAGAGGAATTATACGCGTATTACGGAGAGAAATAAAATATTATAGAGCAGTACCCAAGGAGGTTGACGAAGAATTAGCTAGGCTAACTTCTGAAGCTTTCATAGCCTGGTCAAAAGCAAAAAATGAATCAAATTTCTCAATATTTAAACCATATTTAGAAAAAATTGTGGATCTAAAAAGAAAGATTGCCGAAAGCTTAGGTTACGAGAAACATCCTTATAATGCACTATTAGACCTTTATGAAGAAGGTTTTACAGTTGATGATGCTGACAAAGTATTTTCTTCATTATTACCAGAATTAAAGACCATACTAGAGAAAATCCTGTCCTCTGGTTATTATCCTACACATCATCCGCTAGAAGATATGACTTATGATGTAGAAGTAATGAAAAAAGTAAATGATGAGATAATAAATATTCTAGAAATGCCTAGAAGTAAATTTAGAATTGATATTTCGCCCCATCCATTCACAGAAAGAATTTCTGCAGACGACGTTAGGATAACAACTAGATATGAAGGAAAAGACTTCAGAGCAACTATGTTTTCAGTGATACACGAGAGCGGACACGCAATATATGATCTGCAGATAGATCCAAGCTTAGAAATGACTCCAGTAGGACAAGGAGTTTCAATGGGAGTGCACGAATCTCAATCAAGATTTTGGGAAAATACAATAGGTAGAAGTAGAGAATTCGTAGGAATCATTTACCCATTATTAAAGAGGTTCCTTGACTTAAAATACGATGAAGAAGAAATTTATAAATACTTTAACGTAGTAAGGCCAAGTTTAATAAGAGTTGATGCAGACGAAGTTACTTATAACCTACACATAGCAATTAGGTATGAAATAGAAAAAAGGTTAATTGCAGGAGAACTAAAAGTTGACGAAATACCACCTTTGTGGAACGACTTAAGTGAAAAGTACTTAGGAATAAGACCTAAAAACGATGCTGAAGGTGCATTACAAGATGTACACTGGAGTGGAGGAAGTTTTGGTTATTTCCCTACTTACACATTAGGTAACATAATTGCAGGGATGATATACGCAAAGTTTAATGTTCTAGAAAAAGTTAGAGAAAGGAAATTTAATGAAATCAAAGAGTATTTAAGAGAAAAAATTCATAAATATGGAGCAATATATCCTCCTAAAGTTCTCTTAACTAGATCATTTGGAGATGCATACAATCCTGAGTACTTCATAAAATACTTAAGAGAAAAATACCTAAGTAAATAACCTTTTTGTTTTCATCCTTCAGTAGCATAGATTATAATATCTACGGCCCCTTCATAATTACACATAGGAGTTTTAATTACTATACATAAGGTTTCATTATTATGTGGAGATATTTCAGAAGGTACTGGAGTTGCAGAAATTAAAGTAAAAGGATGAGAAACACTAACGTTAGTAACTTTCACCGAGAGTAATGGATTATTATTATACAAATAAATTTTTAGAGTAATATCTTGGCTTCCGTGGGCAGAAATCGTTGTATTAGAGTATGATACATGTAACGAGTTCTTTATTCCAAGAAAATTTGAGTCTATAGTAACGTATACGCCATTAATATCTACAGAATAAAAATATCCTTCAGTATACAAATAATAGATAATGGCCAAAATAATTACTACTATTATTAAACCGGCTATTAAACCTTTCATAAGAACACACTATACTACAAAAAATAATAAAATTATGTAGAAGAAACTATTCTATCTAACTCCTTCATTAGCTTTGACTCAACGTGTTCCGTCCAAAGCATTTCTGGAACATCAACTGCCAATAACGGCACATAGATTATTGCCTCAACTGCAGTAACTGCTAAGTTCTGAACCCATTTGCCTATTCCGACAGTTACTTTTAATCCTTCTGGGGTCTGTTCAAACGAAAACTGTAAAGCTCTATCTGCTGCGAATATATCTCTAAGTATACCACCTTTTTGAGCTTGTATTATTGCTATATTACCTTCTGTCTTTTGTTGAACTTTCCAACCATCGTTTTGCAGATATTGAGTAAATTCTTGAATTATTGTTTGTAAATTATGTTGACCAGGATATATTTTTTCCTTTTTAAATACTCCCATACTATATTGTAAATATGCATAGTTAAAAAATTGTCTAAAATTAAAAAGAAGCCTACTTATAGAACTAGACATAGTGGAACTGCTATAATATACCCGAATATTGACGAATCTATTAAATCATTTCCTACAATTACTGGCTGGTCTTTACCTAAATCTACGCCTACGTAGTACTCATTAACTAATTGACCGGTAGTAGCGTTAAGTACAGCTATGTGATCGAAGTCTGGAACTATTATATAACCATCATAGTATACTGGCTGATCAGCTAGCGACGCATGATAAAGTTTTGGTGAGACTATAGCACTTTCACGTAACTTTTAAATACTTCTAGTTACGCGGAGAGGTATCTAACAACTAGTGAGGTTGCTTGGCATGAGTAGGAGTGGTGTTATTAAGTAAGGGAAGGTTGTTGAGATTAACGGTAGGTGGAGAATACCTTACAGCGAAATTGAAAGATTACTGTCCGGCGG
>QEFD01000169.1 GCA_003086435.1 Acidianus hospitalis | reverse complement strand
TAAATCCTCCCCACTACTTAGTGTGACACCTATGGCTTAAAGCTTAAAGTAGTCTAATTATACATTACTATTGTGAGGATAATAATAACAAGAAGAGAGCATCTTGATGCCCTAGACGGCATCAGCAGGTTTGTTTTCACATTAGGGGAAGGAATGAGAAAATTAGGTAACGAAGTATTTTTCCTTACGCATCACGTTGAACGCGATTTTTCCCCTTTGGAAAGATGGGGTGCTGATGCTAAATATAATGCTTTTTCAGTCCCTAAGCCTATAAAAAAAGTAGTTATTGATTGGTTTTTTGAGGGAAGCAAGGTAGTAAATGAGCTTTCTCCAGATTTGGTCATAATGAATGGAGTTACGTGGATTAGAAGTAAGGCTAAGAAAATTGCAGTAATTCACGGTAATGGTCTTGATGAAGCTAAAAAGAGTAAGGTAAAAGCGTTAGCTTTACGCTTCCTTTATTCCAGGCAAGATTATGTCGTGTGTATTTCGCAGAAGGTTAAGAGAATGGCTTCAGAGTTGGGCATTAAATGTCACGAAGTTATACCGATTCCCTTTAAGAACGAGGGATTTAAATCCTACCCTAGAGATAAGAGAGAATTTATCCTTCATGTAGGGACTAGAGGTGAGAAAAACGTTCCCGTTTCTGTTGAGGCTATTAGGCTCTTAAGGGAAAGAGGGTTTAACGTGAACCTAGTTATAGTAGGCCCTGCCGCTCATTACTGGAAGGAAAAGTTTAAATATGACTGGATTATCCCTAAAGTCGTAAATGATGAAGAACTCAAAGAATTATATGCAAGAGCTATAGCCTTAATTTTACCGTCTACATTTGATGGCTTTTCGTATACGACTCTCGAAGCTTCAGCAAGCGGTACTCCAGTGGTCGGCAGTAATTGTATTCCAGAAGAGGCATTAATTGATGGATACAATGGTTTTAGAATTAATGGGATTAACCCTAAGAATTACGCTGAGAAATTAGAAATTATGTTATCAAACTATGAGTTATGGGAAAAGATAAGCAGTAATGGAAAAAAGCTAGTAGAAAAATATGACTATATTTCCATATCTAAAAAATATCTGGATTTAATATCTGATTAGTTGTTGAGAAATATTAATTGTGAAATTGTATTAGTCAAGCGCATATTGATGCATAATCAACTAAGAAAAGCCTATTACTGTTCATTTGATCCCATAACACTTAGATTATAATTATACCATTTCTTTATTGCGTATTCCTTGATTTTCTTAGGAGCAAAAGGTAGAAATCCGTATAAAAATGACTTTAAACTACGTTGATAGCTAAGGTATTTAATAAGCTCTTTTAATGTGAGTTCATTTTTTGTATTAGGTAATCTACTATAAGTAACGGTCCAGCCTAGATACATAGCTTCAAGGTGGGAAAGTAGTTTTTTCTTATATTTATCTGGTATTTCGCATTCAAAAGAAGTGAAAATATTTAAAAATGTCGAGTAGGCATTCATGTATTTTACGCTCATTTTAGACAAATTGTACAACCAATCTTCATAATCACTTATTCTATCTACACTAGTATTAATATTATGGACTCTTCTTAAAGTTAATATTTTATTATCAAATACAAAATCTCCATCGTGACAATATGCTAAGTAAAATAGTAAAACATCAACTGAGATGGAAACATTTTTAATCTTATCTAATATATTCTTATTAAAAATCTTTTTTCTGACAGCTATTGAGGAACTATTTATTTGAAGAAAAAGGTCGTTTTTCATATCATATATTTTTAGTTTTGATATTTTACTCCTATCATTACTTGATTGAATTCTATCTATTAACAAACTTAAACTAGAAAACCTACTAAAATTATAAAAATTGTTATGGTAGTATATTACGTCTTTATCTTTGAATACTTGTTTTACTATTTCTAATTTTTGTGGTAACCATAAGTCATCGTCATCAAGTAATGATATCACTTCACCTTTACTCTCCTCAACACCTTTAACAAGGTAAATACCAGCGGGTTCTTCCTTCGTTACTATATTCTTCCCATTATGTTCTTCAAGGAACTTATCAATCCTCTCGTCCTCGAAGTTTTTCACAACAATTATTTCATATTCATCTTTAGGTAACGTTTGGTTTAAGGCAGAGTTAACAGCATCTAACAAAAACTCCCTCCTATTATGAGCAGTAATAATAACTGAAATAAAAGGCATAAAAAGAATAAGAAAAAGAAGAATAAAAAGCTTATTATTAAGACGCTAGTAATGTAATAATTTTTCGTAATATACTCGAAATCTAGGTAAAATCTTACTCCATCTGAAGTTTTCAGCCCATTTTCTGGCACCTTCACTTAATTTACTGTATATAGAATTATCTACTACCAAAGTGGTTATTGCTTTAGCCAAGGAATACGGATCATTTTCCGCTCTCAAACTAGCTATATTAGGTGGTGCTACGTACGTTTGTCCGCCATTGCCAACTATAATAGTTGGCTTTCCCATAGCTTCAGCTTCCAGTAAAGTTATGCCAAATGCTTCAACTGGACGCGGATTTATAAATACACGGCATTTGCTTATTAGCTCTATTTTCTCTGATTCGCTTACTTCATTTTTGTATTCAACATTAAGTTGGTATTTCTTGGAATATGATAAGAGTTCTTTAACAATTCCTCCGTCTGGACCAGCTAAGATTAACTTATTTTTTATCCCAGAAATCTTATATGCTTTGAGTAATGTTAGCAGGTTCTTCTCCTTACTTATCCTTCCAATATAAAGTAAATATCCTTTATCTTCTGTCTTTTGTTCAAAGTAGACATCGTCTACACCATTAGGGATCAACGTCGATGGAACTTTAAATTTCCTCATTAGAATTTCTTGTTCTATCGGCGTTATTGCTATAATATTATACTTCCTAATGACTGAAGAAAATAGATTATCAATAAGTTTATAATAAATAAATGTTATTAGGCCTACTTGAGAAACTGGATAAAAAGGAGAATGAGGCTGTAATATTTTAACGAATTTTTCATTTGCTAATTGGAACACATGCGGATGCCTCCATACGTGAACATGAATAATGTCTGGATCTATATGTCTTATAACCTCTAACAATTTATTTGAATAACTTCCATGACTCCATGTAAATTGTACAGGAAGTCTGATCACATTTACATTATTTATTTGCTCAATTTCCTTAAGAATATTTTTACCTTTAAGTCGATCCCTATTATAGGTAATAACGTAAACCTCATTACCTTTACTAGCTAAGTACTCACTAATTTTCTGTACTACTGTCTCTACTCCACCCTTTATTGGATAATAAAAAGGGGCAACGTGAACTACTCTCATACCTATTAGATAATAAAAGATTATAAATTATAAATGTGCGAAGTGTAAACTTCGTAAATGGAATTGTAAATTTAATAATAACTATAAATTATTGTAATTTATTACAATCTTAGGCTTTACACTCCTTGATATATGGACTATGGTTACTCTGTAACGAGAATAAAATATTAAAGGTTTAGGTGAAGAAATAGTTTAATGGCTGTAAAGATAGGGAGAAGCACATTACCCTCATTTGTAGTCTCCTTATCAGTTTTAGTAGTTTTAACAATTTATACGCTTACGCTCCTATCATATTCCAGGTTAATGGGATTTAAGGACTATTTTAGCCAAATGAGTCTAGACCCTTACGCTTTTCCCCTATTCTCAGTCCTCACAGCCCTCTCCTTCACTTTAATTTACTTAACTAAAAAGAACAAGAGCGTAATCTTCTTAACAATTCCCTTAATAGCGTTTATTTTAGCTCGTTTTTACTTACCTTGGTTCTCATTTCCTCAATACGGCAGTGAGTTTTATGACGCAGGAGGATTTTTAGCAAGGACAGAATATGTAATCTATACTGGCCATACTACACCAATTTATCCCCTTGATCAAATAGTAAGGCAAGAGCCAGGCTTTGAATGGGCTAACGCTATGCTAATAGATATAATGAATGGTATACCCACATCACCTACAGCCTTTATTCTCTCCTTTCTGGTAAAGTACTATAACGTGGTAGAGGTCTTGGTTTATACTCCAATAGTCTTATACGTCTTCCGAAAATTAGGTTTAGACATATATAAGAGCTTTATAGGTCTCATAATATTCTTCGGCTTCGAGTTCTCGCCAAACCTTCATTACGTAGACCAAACTTACGCTACGCCCCTTTACTGGTTACTGCTTTTATTAGTTTACTTAAGCGTTAAGGAAGGGGGGCTGAAACATTCAGTGCCAATAGCAGTACTATCATCAGGGATAATACTATCTCAATTAGGCGTTGCATTCTTTTCCTTCTTCGGGCTTTTAGCAATTGCTCTTTACTATTTAAGGAAGAACAGAACGCCACTTTATTATACAGTGCTATTCGGAATAGGTTGGATAAGTTACCTTAATTACCTAGCTATGGTTTACGGTGGTTACGTAGTTTTAGGTTATGATGTAGTAACGTTTTTCACAAAGCCTTCTAGTGCAATTAATGTAGTATCACAAGATTTATACAGACCTTTGCCTATATGGGCTGAAATAGTGTTTTATGAGGCAATATACATGGCTATAATAACTTTGACTCCTGCACTGCTATTTTTCTTACTATCGCGTAAGAGCGATAAAAAGGAGGAATACTTAATGCTAGCTGTGTTGATACTCATTACTTCCCTAATAGTGGGTCCGGTAGCAACAAAGTTAGGTGGTGCGGGTTATATTACGAGGATTCCGCAACAGTTAATGCCATTTATGGCAATAGCTTTTGCCGAAATATCTTTCTCCAGAAAGCTTAAGCCTTTATTCGCTACCATGGTTATTGTCCTAGTGTTAATTGGTTCGCTTTATTATTATGAGGGTAGGAATTTTGAAGCCACGCTTAATAATAATTACTTTGAATTCCTTTATACTTACGCCGTGTCCAAACCTCCTTCGTTCCTCCTAACGGCTTATTGTCCTTTAAGTATTAACGCTACACTTACTGGGTATTCGATTTCAGGTTTGATACAGTCTTATTATTATGAGTACGGTAACTTCTCGATAATTCAAGAGATAGTTCATAATACGAGTTTGAGGGACGGAATAATTTACATGGCTCCAGGCATCGTTATTGGAATTAGCTGAGCTGACTTCCTTATATAAAACATATTAGTCAGATCTGAGTAATACAGATCTGACTGGGGTGT
>QEFD01000168.1 GCA_003086435.1 Acidianus hospitalis | reverse complement strand
AGGAATTTTCAGTATAGTTTGATTTATGCTAGCCGAGTTACTTTCTATAAGTAACGTAATATTATAGAAATTAGTACCAAATGTATTGTTAACATATAATAGAACTAAATCCTTATTTGGCAAAAGATAGTTGGTGTACGGTGAAGATAAAACCTTATAAATAATAGGAACCTTAAATGTAGGTAGTACGAATAAATATAATTCTTTCTTATAATTTTCAATGCCATAGGGCGTAGAGTATTGAACGTATAACTTTAATGGATAATATGAACCTTCATAATTTAATGGCACAAAAATTGACGCATTTATAACGGTAGAGAAGTTATTCAAGGCGATTTCATTACAATTATTAATATATAGTATAAGATTATGAATTGGCAGACATGTAGGCTTTACTATTTTAAGATATAGATTATTTTCTCCAACATATAATGTGGAGTTTAATGGGACTACATTCAAATTTATTTGCCCGTAATATGGTAAGGTAAAATTAAATGGAGTTACACATTTATAAGTCGAGTTATCCACTATCGTAAACCAGGTAAAATTACCATTAAAACATAGAGTTTTTGTGCCATTAATAACCTTATCCACAGTTACATTAAAACTAATGGCAATGTATCCTTGTTGGTACGTTAGAGGATAAGTTTCACATATTTTTCTTCCTCCTGACTCGTTTGTAAGGCACGTTGGTAAATTTAAGGAAACCTTAATTCCATAAACCTTAAGTTGATCATAATATAATATGCCGAGTTGAATTTCAGCAGTATTATTTTCCGGTGGTTTAATCCAATTTGCAGAAATTATGTAATTAACTTTTTGTTGAGAATTATTATACGCATATATAATTCCCATACTAGAGACTAAAATCATAATTACCATAATTATAATTAATATCCTATTCATATAGACTCTACATTATGGCAAAAATAAGCCGTATATTTAAGAATACGTTAAATTTTTTCTAACAAAGATTTATATAGATGTTTGATTATCTACTTTCTAAGATAAAATTTTTATATAATTTTTATCCTTGAATATATCATATGATATTCGAATTCCTAGAAATGTTTTACATGATAACAACTAGAACTTTTCTCTATTGGCCAATACATTTTATAATATTTTTAATAGCAGCCACATTTGTAAGAGGATATCTTGCAAGGACTTACAAGCCATACAGTGAAGGTTTGAAGAGAGAGAATGTAAAAGTTAGTGTAGTAATACCGGAATATAACGAAGACTTAGATATATTTGAAAAAGTTGTAAAAAGTGCAGTAGAAAATAAGCCAGATGAGATAATAATAGTTTATGAAGATGAAAGAAAGGAAATTGAAAAAATAGCTAAAAAATATAAAACAAAAGGAGTAAATATTATAGATTTTCATCCTGGAATTAGAATAGGTAAGAGAACTTCACTAGCTTTAGCGTGGATGATTGCCAAAGGTGACATAATAGTCCAATTAGATAGCGATACGATAATGCAATCTGGAGCTATAGATGAGATAATAAATCCTTTTTCTGATCCAAAAGTTGTAGGTGTTCAAGGGCATCCGTTACTTTTCAGAACTGGAGGAAAAATCCCATATATATTAGGTCAGATAATTGAGCTATCTAGAGATATAGTTTGTAAAATGCTTGATGGTGAGTTAGTTGTTGTAGATGGTAAAATTGCCGCATATAGGAGAGACTTTCTTATTAAGAATATCAAGGAATTTTTAATAGAGAAATGGGGTAAAAAGAAAATAATTGTTGCAGATGATAGGGCGTTAACTTTCTTAGCAAATATTCAAGGGTATAAAACTGTATATCAATCTACAGCCTTAGGATTATCTGCTGCTCAGCCAACTCTAACAAAATTTATCTTACAGCAGTTAAGATGGGCAAGAAGCGGTTATCTTTATCTAATTAAAGATATCAAAACTGGACTTTTCTTCAAATCAACTAGAAGATACAGGTTCCAAATGCTTACTTATCTTCTTGCTCCGGTATCATTTACTGTAGCCTGGGTTCAAACGCTTTTGGCTAACGTAGAAGTAGTTAATATTGTTGTGGCTTATATAAATTCTATAGTATCTCTTAATATTCCTGTCATATTATTTTCTCTATTTGTCTTCATAGTGGGGCTAGCAATGACTCTTAATTTCAGTCTGAAAGCATTGGGTATCGATTATAATGAAATAAAGAAGTTATCAATAACCGCATTCGATTACGTGGTATTAGGCATTATAGGATTATTTGTAATATACCCAATGACTTTGTACGCAATGGTAACTTATAGGAACGTAACATCATGGTTAACGAGGTGAAATATAATGGGTTTATATTTAAAAACTAAAAAAGGAATAAAATGTGAAGTTTGTAACACTATTAACAATCCAAAGAGCTTGTTCTGTAAAAACTGCGGAAGTCTGTTACATCCTGAGTATAAAACTAAAATTATCATGAAATACTTGCTAGACATGGTTGTAAATATCGAAAAGTATCATAATATCTTACAATCTGTTAGGGATTATGAGATGTATGGAATTAAAATAGATCTTTATCTTGAATTTGAAGACCATATAGAGCTGATTAGTGTAATATCTAGGACAGACGATCTCTTGAAGTATAGGCCTATATTTAGTACTGATGACAAAAAGAAAGTCGTAAATGTTTTACTGGTGGCTATAAATATTGAGTCAGAAAAATTAGTCAATATATTGAAATTGGCAACAGTCTTAGGGCCTGCAACATCGCTGAAAACTGAAAACTTTAAAGTTTATAAGGTAACCGAAAATTTAGGTATACAGAAGATAGAGATAAAATAAAATTTATGCCGTAGTCAACAGTTTTCGATAAACCGTGAAGTTTATATACTTTAATGGTTAATATGAGTACAGTCACACCA
>QEFD01000167.1 GCA_003086435.1 Acidianus hospitalis | reverse complement strand
CAAGTTCGTAATTAATTACATAGTGTTAAACAGAGAAAGAAAACACGACAGATACATGGATTGTATAAGATATCACGTAAAGATATTATTACAGGGAAAATAGGTAGGCCATTTCTGATGTTTTTATAACTACTTTTATTTTCCACCGCTAGCAGTTACTGTGCTCTTCTCAGCTTCTTTAGCTAATTTTTCAGTTTCAGATTCCCTCCAAGGTTCAACCTTCTTTGTAAACTTAACGTTTGATTTCATCCCTGCCAATCTTTTAGCAACTTCCTCTGCATAGCTTAAATTGTATAGCCTGCTGAACATTATACGTTGAGCTGCTGGACTCCCAGCACCGTGTACTGATTCTATCTGGAAAGCAACTCCTAAAGCTACGTTTTCCAGTAGTCTAACCATCCTTATCCTATCTTCTGCAGTGTATCCCTCAACTCCTTGTAAGTACTTTGCCAATAATTCCTTAATCTTAGGATTCTTCAAATCCCATTCACTTGGAGCAGTCCCTAATATTCCTCCGGCAATATCAATTGCCAATTGAGTTATCTGTGAAGGGAATCTAGTAACTAAATGCTTTGTGACGTTAGCCTGCATTGGATTAACCCACCAACAGCCTGGACAAACCTCAATCCCGTTCAAGCTTGCGGCAATTCCTGCTGCATACATCGTCTCAGTTAGGAAGATTTCCTCATTAATCTTGTCTTGAACGTGGGGAGCTTTCTCGACTCCTATTTGCTTAGCTAAATTGTAAGTAGCGCCAATTATTACGTCTCCTAACCCTGCCTTGCATCCTCCGTATCCTTGTCTGTGATAAGCTGAGAATATTTCAACTAATTGGCTTGTGTATTGCCAATCCCTCATGAGAAACACTCTTTCCATGGGTACGAACACGTTGTCGAATATAACTAATCCCTCGTGGTTGTAAAAGTAAGGCAATGCATCTATTTCTCCGCCTTCAAGTCTCCTTGCATCGTTTAATTGCCTTCCTATTATTATTTTTATTCCTTCAGTATCGGTAGGAATTGAGAAAGCAACTGCATAATCTTGGTCTTCTGGACCCATCGCCCTTGTAGGTAAAACTACTATCTCTTCGCTAGCAGCAACTCCTGTAATGTTTGCCTTCGCTCCTGAAACGTAAATACCGTCTTTAGTAACTTCAGTAGTCCTTACGTAAGCATTTTTATTGGGCTGTTCGTGAGGTTTTAGAGTCCTTACTCCTTTTGCGTCAGTCATTGCTCCTGCTAAAGCTAAATCCTTCTTTTGCACTGTCTTTAAGTATTCTATAAATTTTTCCTTCGGTTCAGTTTTTCCGTGCTGTGCCATCAATTCCGTTATTATATAAAGAGTGTTTAGCGCGTCGTATCCTACGCATCTTTGGAAACATGCTCCAACCTTGTGACTTATTTTTCTCAGAAGTTTTACTTTTGCCGCTAAATCCTCTGGTGATCTATGAATATGATTAAATCTATTAACTTCCTCGTTAATGAAAGGGCTCCAAACTCTTGCCAAGTCCTTTGTGTCTTCGTCCCATGCTGAATCAAATGTTGCCTTAAAAGCTAAAACTGAGGGCTTTAGGAAGGGATTAGTTGTTACGTCTTTAACTTCCTTACCCATCACGTAGATTTCTACCTTATTTCTTACCTTAATTGAATCTAAATATTCCTGACCTGTTCTAATTCCCATGAGCTATATTGGGATTTAAAGTTTTTAAACTTTAGTATAAGCTTTTCTTAAATGAAAAAAACTTATGTTTATCATCTTTAGAAAACCTTTTTTACCAGTATAGAGAAGTATATCTTTAATGGCAAAGAAAATAACTAAAAAGATAGAAGATGCGACTAAGGACGTAGCAAAAGAAGCAGAAAAAGCTGGAGAAAAAGTAAAGGAAGGAGCGGAAAGAGTAATTCCAAAGAAAGGTAAGAAAAAACAAGAATAGTAGTTAGCAGTATAAGAGTTTTATTTCGTTATTTTATATTTTTTATTTATTAATACTACTAATAGCAGTGGTAGAAGTTTGTTCTTCATTCCTGGCATATAAGGATGAGAATAGTTTAATTCTTCCATAAATGCCGTAGTCAACAGTTTTCGATAAACCGTGAAGTTTATATACTTTAATGGTTAATATGAGTACAGTCACACCAGATGTGGATGGGTTTTCCCGAAAGGTGT
>QEFD01000166.1 GCA_003086435.1 Acidianus hospitalis | reverse complement strand
ATTGCGGGTTGTAACGGATCATTTAAAACTACTTTTCTTGAAGCATTAACGGTCGCGCTATCAATAATTTCACAAAATGTATATAACGTGAGATCTACCTTTACTTTGGCCTCTACTTTAAGGATGGACTCCCTATGGCATTATTTCTTAGCTAAAGGGGGCATGGATATTTCATTAAATGAATATAGGATTACTCATGCTTCTTTAGACGATTTATTCAAGGTGCGTCCTATTCAGCCTCTTCAGGATCTAGCTTTACCTAACGGATTTAAGTTAACTAAAGATGATAAGGTGATAAGAATTTTAAGAATAGATATAGCTCAAAATTCTGTACTTAGCATACAAGATATAACTCCAGATGAGATAAAGAGGTTACCTAACTATAGATTTGTAGCATTCTCTATTCCTAATCCAATATCTGTCGATTTCATAAATAGCTTTCTATCTAGCGTTAGTTTTGCCAGCGTAAAGGATATATTAAAGAAATTGCTAAACCTTGAACTTGTAGGCATGAAGCCTGACGAATTCGGTAGACCTAACATTGTAGTAACTGAAAATGAGAATGACGTGGAAATTCAGTTCCTGGGCAGTGGATTTGCTTCGCTTATATTGCTAACTTTAGCATCAAGTAATGATATAGTAATTTATGATAATATAGAGAACCACTTACACCCGCAACTTATGTTTAAGGCTATAGAATTAATGAAGGAAAGCAATTCACAATGGTTTATAACTACTCAAAGTATGGAGTTCCTAGATTATTTATTAACTGAAACTGACGGAGTCAACGTTATGGTTTATGAGTTCATGAGGAGAGGAAATAGTATCCATATTAAGCAAATAGAAGGTAGTTACGCGAAAGAACTGAGTCAAGAACTTTCAGAGGATTTGAGAGGAGCATGCTGAAAGTTGTTTTAGTAGAAGGAATAACTGATGCAAAATTCCTTGCAGGATTATTGAGTATAACGAGATTAGATAAAGCGTCTTATAATGCTAAGAAACTTATTACACAATATAGGTGCTATTACGAGAAAGAGATATTAATTTGCGAAGGCGGAGGTAAAGATAATATATGTAAAAGAGCTGAGGAAATAAGTGAAATTTTAAAAGATAGGAAAATAAACTTTCAAGTTTATATACTATTAGATGGAGATGCAAAAATATTAATTGTAATATAGGAGAGATGTTTTATTTAAATGAAAAGAATCTCGACGAGCTAATTTTTGAGGTGTCTAAGGAAATCATGTCAAATTTTACATACGCGAAACAATTACTGGAAAATGAGAAAAATTCTGATTCTAAACTAAAAACATATCTAGTTATGTACTTGTTTAAGAAGTATCTAGCACAAAACGAAACATGGACTGACTTAAGTTCTTTTTCATTTTATATAGCAGTTAATTTTAAACGGTACATAGTATTGACTGATCAAAATTTATGTAAATTAATTAAGTTACTTGAATCGTAAAATACGTAAACTATTAATGTAAAATATTAATATGAAGTCAG
Organism: Acidianus hospitalis; assembly: GCA_003086435.1. Classification (GTDB taxonomy): domain Archaea; phylum Thermoproteota; class Thermoprotei_A; order Sulfolobales; family Sulfolobaceae; genus Acidianus; species Acidianus hospitalis. The sequence goes on along the minus strand of QEFD01000166.1, from coordinate 2,250 downwards.
ACTGATATTATAATCCAATTATTATCTTTTTAAGTAGTCTATTAAAGTTTTTATATTGATTTCTCCATTTCTTTAACTAGTTTATTATTTCAATCAATAATGTGAATCTAAAGGATATAAACTATCTTGGCCTTTTAAATTCTCATGAAACTTAAATTCTCTTATTTTGGTATTCTAAGTAAGTATGAAAGCTAAAACATTTGCAGTTGCATTAGCAGGTATTCTAACAGGATTATTATGGATTATTCCTTCATTTTTTATCTCAATGATAACAATGTTACATATTTTAGGAAGTACTAAGTTATTTTTCCTGTTTCCTATTATATCTTATATTATATCAGAGTCAGTGACTTTACTTCTCTTCATGATATTATATAAGTTCGTATCCAGAACTTACGCAATAGCTTTTCTAGTTACTGCCTCAATAATTTCATTCATTGCTCCTTTTTTAGCGTTCTTAATGATCGCATTAATAGGAGAGTGCTAGGAGAACCTCTATACGTTCCTATTTGCCCTTCCTTCAAGTTCTTTAGAAAAGAAATAAATTGTACATAATAAAGTATTTTTTATGTTGAAGTTTTACCAAAAGTTTTTACTTGGTATTTTATTAGCGTTAGCACTTTTTGCTCTAAACGCCTATGTACAAACATTAAGGCCTTCTAGCCTTACCTTACTAGCTTTAAGGGCTTCTAGCATAGTAGCAGGAGGAATTTATTTTACTATAATATTCTCTGACGGAGTAAGGGAAGTCCTAGAAAGGAGAAGAACTGGTACCGGTGCAATAATAATTCCTAGCATTATAAAATATATAGGCTACATTCTGGTTTTCATAGGGGTGTTAGCAACTTTCGGAGTAACATCTGCAGAAGCTTTAGCAGGAGGAACTTTTGCAGGCTTAGTTTTCGGCCTAGCTTTACAGCCGGTTTTAGAAAACTTCTTCGCAGGCATTCTTATAATTTCTACCGGATTTATTTCAATAGGAGATCATATAAGGATTTTAAACTCTCAAATTCCTTACATGGCAGCAAATTTGCCACCTTATAAGTACTTCTCCAGGGAATATTTTGAACAAGGTTTGGAAGGTACGGTTATTGAAATAGATCTGTTCTATTCAAGGCTTATCCTGGAAAACGGAAGGGAATATAGGATTCCTAATTCTCTCCTGCTGAAGTCTTCTGTAATAGATTATACTTCAAAGTTCTCTAAGAAATTATATGTTAGTATAAGAGTTGAGTTTCCTTTAGATAAAATAAACTTGAATACAATTGAGGAAGAAGTTAAGGAAGCTTTAAAAGGCTTTGAAATCGAGGAAGGACCGTATTTAAGTGAGCAAAGCGATAAAGAACACGTTATAATATCGTTAAGAATAGCCGCTGACGTAGATAATTGGAAAAAGACCAAATCTGAAGCATTAAAGAGAATTTTAGCTTTAAGACATAAAATAGTTAAAGAGCAAACAGCGTAGAAATCATTGCAGCTCACTAATCTTCGTTTTAATAATCCGTGAAGTTTTATTTTATCTTTTTACTTATTTTAAACATCTGGGCAAAAATAACTAAAAGTCACTGATCATAAATTGCCAATAAAACGTATTATTAGGAGAATCAGAATAATAATATTGTGTACGAGGTATTAGATTACAAGGGAAATCCGAAATCTTATATCCACATGAAAATTATGGAAAGTTTAGTCGAAAGTAGGTTGGCATTAGAAATGTTGAAAAGAGGGCTTTTAACTAACGCCTCGTCTAAGGCTTTTATCTCCATAAAGGCATTCATAAGTGCATTAATTGTAAAGGATTTTGATAAAATAATTCAGAATAAGCCTGAAAAGGAAAAAGAGTGGTATGAGAGAATAGGTTATTCTGCCCCGACAACAGGTCTTATAGGAGTTTCATATGATCTTGAAAAATTAGGCTATAACGTAAGTTTAGTAATAAGGATAGCCCTATCTTTACATTCTTTTTCATATAACGGTTTTGACCCCAATTTAGTTAACTATAAAGATAAGGAAGAGGTTGAAAAGGACATAAAAAACGTAATACAGTTCGTCATCGATAATGCCAAGAAATATTTTAATGATTTTTGGGATGAAGAACTGGAAAAAGAATTGGAAAATCTGATAAATGCGTCTAAAGATTAATATCGTCATAGCCATAGGGTTGGGCTTTAGACTATTGACTTAGTAGTCCTCTAAGGGGTTTGGGCTTCATTGAATTTTCATGAATTTGTATCCAATTCTCAGCCCTTG